>NZ_JBVJWO010000004.1:180562-192904 GCF_055602345.1 Streptomyces sp. NPDC037401 | reverse complement strand
CCCGCTCGGTCCCCCCCCGGCCCGCGACCGAAACTCAGGCCGACCCCGAACAGTGGGAACAACCAGCACGACCCCCCTTCGGGGAAACAGCCTGTCGGCCGCGATGACCATCGCGGCCGACAGGCTCTTCTGCATGCCGGGACGCCTGTGACGGAGGCCACCGCCCCGGCGAACCGGCCCATTTCACCCGTACTTTCACGCACGGCACAGGGATGCTCACCGGCCGCAGGCGGGCGGGCGTTTCCGCACGCTGCGGCCATTCCGCGCCATCCGCTCCACGTGTATTTTCGCCATGCACTTCGTCATGTGCATGCCGCCTGCTCTTCACGTGGATGGCATGACGGGGTGTGAATCTCCCCCCAATGACTGACGCCCGCCACCTCATCCGGCGGGAGCTGTGCGTGCCGAAAGGTTTCCCCCACGTGAAGATTCCTCCCCGCCGTTTCCGCTGGGCTGCCGTAGGCGCCGCCGTGGCGGCCCTCGCGCTGGTGCAGATACCCGCGACCCCCGCTGCCGCTGCGGACTACTACGCCGCCGCCGAAGGCAAGACGGGCACGCAGCTGAAGGCCGCGCTGCACTCCATCATCAAGAGCCAGTCCAAGATCTCCTACAGTGCCGTCTGGGACGCCCTGAAGGCCACCGACCAGGACCCCGCCAACACGTCGAACGTGATCCTGCTGTACTCCGGCCGCTCGCAGTCGAAGTCGACGAACGGCGGCGAGGTCAACGACTGGAACCGCGAGCACGTGTGGGCGCAGAGCCACGGCAGCTTCGGCACCGGCATCGGCCCGGGCACCGACCTGCACCACATCCGTCCCGAGGACGTCACGGTCAACAGCACCCGCGGCAACAAGGACTTCGACCTGGGCGGCAGCCCGGTCAGCGAGGCCTCGGGCAGCTTCACCGACTCCAACTCCTTCGAGCCGCGCAACGCCGTCAAGGGCGACGTGGCCCGGATGATCCTCTACATGGCCGTGCGCTACGAGGGCGGCGACGGCTTCGCGGACCTGGAGGTCAACGACTCCATCAACGGCTCCGTCCCCCAGCACGGACGCATCAGCGTGCTGAAGCAGTGGAACGAGCTGGACCCGCCGGACGCGTTCGAGCAGCGCCGCAACCAGATCATCTTCGACAGCTACCAGCACAACCGGAACCCGTTCATCGACCACCCCGAGTGGGTCGAGGCCATCTGGTAGTCCGGACCCCCGGGCCACACCGGGCCCCGCGGACGGGCATCCCGTCCGCGGGGCCGCCCGCGTCACGGGTTGTGGAACTTCACCTCCGGGTTCGCGGCCGTCGGCCCCGCCAGCAGCGGCTGCGGGACGCCGCGCAGGTGCCGGTCGAAGAAGCCACCGACGTACGCACGGGTGAGGTTCAGTGCACGGTCCGGGGGGAGCGGCGTTCCCGGGAGTCCGAAGTGGTCCAGGATGACCGGTGCGTCCGTGAACGAGAAGTGGTCAGTCCCCGAGAAGGTGACCCACCGCTTCCACCCGTCGAGCGCGGTCCACGTCTCGTCCCACGTGCGGTCCTCGCCGCCCGGCCGGTGTACGGCGTCGTCCGTGCCGAGCATCATGAACGGCCTGCCGCCGAGCCCCCCGGCGGGAAGGGTTTCGTGGAACGCCCCGTCCATGTTCACGCCCGCCCGGATCCGACGGTCGCCCGCCATCGCCGTGGCGGCGCTCGCCCCGCCTATGGAGTGGCCGGCCATGCCCACCCGTCGCGGGTCGATCACCGAGGCGTACTTCCACACCGGCTGCCGGCCCGTCAGGCGGTCCAGGACGAAGGAGACGTCCTTCGCCCGGCCCTCGGTGACCTTGCTCTCCGGCTCTCTGCCCTCGCTCACCGCCTCGCAGGCCACACAGCTCAGCAGTCGGCCGCCCGGCACCGCGATGCCGAAGGACTCGTAGGCGTGGTCCACGGACGCGACGACGTACCCCCGGCTGGCCAGGTCCTCCGCCATGGCCGTCAGGGTGTAGCGGGAGACCGTGAATCCGGGTGAGAGCACCACCAGGGGATGGCGTCCGCGCGCGGGCCTGGCGTCCACCCGGCTGTACGTGCGCATCGCGCTCAGCTCCGCCGGCGGCACGGCGTCCGCCAGCCCGGTGCCCTCGACGAGCGCGGCGGTCTCCGCCGTCGTCGCGTACGGCGCGGGGCTGCCGGTCCCTGAGCGGGCGGCCGGATAGTGCATCGTGACCATCAGCTCCCGACCGTCCGCCCCCGGCACCCACGGGTCCTGCCGGGAGCGGTCGACGAGGTGGAGCACGGAACTGCCCACCGGTAACAGTCCCGTGGGGCGGGGCAGTTCCGCGCCGGACCGCTTCAGGTCCGTGGCTGCCGGGCTCTTCGCCGCGGGCGCCGCGGAAGCGGTTCCGGCGGCAACGAGCGGCAGGGAGAGGGCAAGTGCGAGTGCGGCGGCCGCGGCCGCCCTGCTGTGAGTGACCATGCATCCGAAGCTAGTCCGCACCGCCCGTAGCCCGCGTCACCCTCAGGTCGCGGCCGCCTACCCCTCCCGGAGGGGTACGGGGTCGGCTCGAGGTCGTACGAGACCGCCGGGCCCGTCGAGGTCCAGGAAGTGGAAGCCCGGCCTCGGGTGCATCAGGAAGTCGTGGTGCGAGATGTTCCACGCGTACGCCCCGGCAAGGCCGAACGCCACCCGGTCGCCCGCCCGCAGCCCCGGCGCCGGCACCTTCCGGGCGAGGAGGTCCTTGGGGGTGCACAGCTGGCCGGTCAGGGTCACCGGCCCCGGCCCGGCGGCCGGGCGCGGCCAGGGGTGCGGCCAGTCGTCCACGGGCAGCACGGTGCACGGCTGGTCGTGCCCCTTCGTCGCCGGGGTGCGCAGGTGATGCGTGCCGCCTCGGACGACGGCGAACTCCTCGCCGTGGCTGTCCTTCACGTCGAGCACCTCGGTGGCGTACCAGCCGCAGTACGCGGTGAGGGCCCGGCCGGGCTCGATCCGCAGGGTCAGCTCCGGGTGGGCCGCGGCCAGCCGGGCGAGGCCCGCGCCGTACGCGGCCCAGTCGAACCTGCTCCCGGGGGCGCCGTAGTCGACGTTCATGCCGCCGCCGACGTTGACCTCGGCGAGGCGGATGCGGCGCCGCGCCGCCAGGTCCGCCGCCCAGGCGACCACCGATTCGGCGACCGCCAGCTGGCCCGCTGCCTCGAGCCCGCTGGCCAGGTGCGCGTGGACGCCGCGCAGTTCCAGGTGCGGGCAGGCGCCGGACGCCAGCAGGTCCAGGGCGGTGTCCGCCGCGGACGCGTCGAGGCCGAAGGGGGCGGGGCGGCCGCCCATCGCCAGGGAGCTGCCCGCCAGCGAGCCGTCGGCGACGGGGAGGTTGAAGCGCAGCAGGACGCCCACCGGTGCGGCGGGGACCCGCCGGGCGGTCAGCTCCGCGAGCACCCTCAGCTCGTGGACGCTCTCGACGTGGAAGCGGGCCACGCCCTGCTCCAGCGCTGCTGCGATCTCGTCCGGCGTCTTGCCCGGCCCGCCGAAAGCGAGCGGCCGTCCCGGCACCGCCTTGCCGACGTGCGCGAGCTCGCCGCCCGAGGAGACCTCGTAGCCGTCGACGTACGGGGCGAGGGCGGCCAGGATCTCCGGCTCCGGGTTGGCCTTGGCGGCGTAGTACAGCTCGACCTGCCGGGGCAGTGCCGCGCGCACGGCTGCGGCGTGCGCGCGGAGCGCCGCCAGGTCGTAGACGTAGGAGGGCAGTCCGGCCGCGGGCAGGGCCAGGACGTGCGCGCGCACGGCGGGGGTGGGTTCGGTCATCGGGCACTCCGGCAGTCGTGGACGCGTACGGGCGAGGGAACGGGCGCGGGTACGGAAACGGGCTCGAGCTCGGGGACGGGTACGGGAACCGGGACCGGAGCGGGGGCGGGATCGGACTGCGGTGCGTCCTCGCCGATCGGCGAGGGGAGGCGGACGTATCCGGCGTCGCGGTCGGCCTTGCGCTCCCAGCGCGTGAGCAGGTTGGCCTTGGCGGGCAGGGGCGCGCCGGCGAGCAGCGCCGCCAGCCGGGGCGGGCAGCCGTAGCGGGCCCCGTGGGAGCGCAGGACGGCACGGACCCGCCCCCACAGTGCGCGTTCGGTCCCCGGGTGCAGGTCGGCGATGGCGGCGAGCAGCTCCGCGACGTGGTTGACGAGCAGGCAGTACACGACGCGGTCCCAGCCGCGCCGGGCGTCGTACGTCATGGGTCCGGCGACGTCGGCGGGCAGGGCGCCGAGGCTGTCGGCGTGGTGCTCGGGCAGGAGCTTGGTGCCCTCGAGGTCGCGGAAGAGGACCTGCGCCGGCGTGCCGTCCGCGTCGACGCACACGAGGACGTTCTGCAGGTGGGGTTCCATGACGACGCCGTGGTCGAAGTAAGCGGCGAGCACCGGCGGTACGAGCAGGCCGAGGTAGGCCGACCACCACTCCAGGGCGGCCTGCGGGCCGCCGCCGCGCAGCAGCCGCGAGATGTGGCCGGGGCCGGTCGGGTACTCGTCCGCGACGGCTGCCGCGAGGAGGGCGGTCGTGCCCGGCACGAGGCGCCGGGACAGGCCTTCGCGGACGATCACGCCGAAGCCCTCGAGCAGGTCGCGGTCCGGGGTGCCGTCCGGTCCGGGGATGGCCAGGCTGCGGTAGGCGGGCTCGCGGAGCATGCCGGTGGCGGGGAAGCGGTCGGACAGCTCCGCCAGAACGGGTTCCAGGATGCGGGTCAGGGCGACGGCTCCGGTGAGCTCGTACCGAGCGTTCTTCCGGAGGCAGTTGGTGAGCCGGATGTTCAGGCTGAACTTGAGGAAGGACTCGCCGTCGTACAGCGTGCGCACGGAGGCGGTGGCCGCGAACGGCTCGCCGCCGGGGCCGAGGTCGATGACGTCGCCGCGTGCGAAGGCATCCTGAAGCGCGGGGAGTTCGCGGAGCATCGCGTACTGCCACGGGTGGGCGGGCAGCAGCCGGTAGCCGTCCGGGACGTCGGCGCGGAGCCGGTCGAGCGGCCCGGTGGCGCCGTCCTCGGCGACCAGGTGTTCGCGTACGGCCAGGTGCCGCAGCGGGAAGGAGCTGCCGGCCTCGGGGGCGTACGAGGTCCAGGAGGCGGTGTCGCCCGTCCGTGCCTTGGGGGTGGGGTGGAACCGGTGGCCGAAGAGGAGGGACTGTTCGGAGGCCAGATAGGTCGCGAGCCCGCTTCCCTGGCCGCCGGCACGCCCTGCGCCCGGGCCGCCCGCAGGGCGGTGGGTTCGCCTGCCGCCGCGGGCCGCGAGCATCAGGGAGACGGCCTGGTGGCTGGAGGCGACCTGGTCCAGGAACTCGGCGTTGTGCAGCCCCGTGCGCAGGGACAGCTCGTCGTGGATGTGCGCGGCCAGGCGCCGCCACCCGATCTCGGCCCATCTCCCGCCGCGCTGCTCGGCCACGGGTCCGGCGAAGCGGTGGGCGCCCAGTACGGACCGCCTCCGCAGGGCGACCCGCAGGCGGACGCCGCGCCGGGGCAGGGCCAGCACCAGGTGGCTGCCGTCGGCGGCGGCCTGCCGCTCGGGACCGGACACCTCGCGCAGCAGGCAGTTGAGCAGGGTGTGGGCGACCGCCGTGTCGGCGGTGGGCAGTGCGGCCGGGGCGGCGGGCACGGCGAGGGGGGTGGTACCGAGCGAGTCGGTCAGCGGCATCGAGGACTCCAGCACGTACGGGAAAGCCGAGAACACGGAAGGCCGGGACCGCGGAGGCGGAACCGGGAAGGCGGGGAGAGGAGCGGTCCGAGGGCGGGGACGCGGGCGCAGGGGAAGGGTCCGGGCTCAGGTCGGTATCGCCGTCCGCAGGTGGTTCCGCAGGTAGTTGGGGCCGGTGGTGTAGTGCTTGTTGATGTCGGCCGCGCCCGTGCGTTCCTTGGAGAAGAGGGTGCCCGCGGTGACCATGGCCTTGACCGGCAGCTCCGGGGCGTCCAGGACGCGGGCGCGCAGGACGGCCCCCGGCTCCCCCGGGCCGGTGCCGAGCCGGTCGACGGCCTCGGCGAGCCGGTCGCGCACGAGTCCCAGGAGCGTGCGGAGCGGCGCCCTGCCGTGCCGGGCCAGCCCGAAGGCGTAGGCGCCGGCGCACAGGTGGACGGTGATGGTGGTGAACAGGTCGGCGACCGGGCCGTCCTCGTCGCCGAATATCCGTGCGTCGTCGAACGCCGCGGGGTCGGGCGCGTCGGCCCCCAGGGCCTCCCGCATGCGGCTGGTGTGGATGCGGGGGCCGTCGTTGTCCTTGAGGAGCAGTCTCAGGCGGGTGCTGCCGCCGGGGCGGCGGTCCAGGACGAGCGAGATGTTCTGCTGGTGGGATTCGAGTGCGATGCCGTACGCGAAGAGGGTGGTCTGCCAGTCGAACAGCAGGGTCAGGACGGCGTCGAGGAGTGCGACCGGGTCCCCGCCGTGGAAGCGGTCGGCGAGCCGGTCGATCAGCAGACGGCCGCCGGGGGCTTCGCTCAGCAGGGCGGCCATGGGCACGACGGCGCAGTCGTCGAGGCCGGGCGGCAGCCGGCGGCACAGGACGGCGAGCAGTTCGTGCCCGGCGTGGGCGTGCACGGTCTCGTCGGCGAGGAGGACGGTGGCCCGGAAGCGCGGCTCGCGGGCGATCACGGTCTCCAGCAGCCGCTGTCCGGCGGCGCCGTCGACGAGCGTGCCGGGTTTGATGGTCCGCCGGTTGCGCATGCCGAGGGTGGAGGTCGCCAGCGGCAGTTTGAGGTGGAGCGCGGGATCGTCCATCAGAGCCACCGTCCGCATCGAGAGGGTCGGTACGACGTCGAGCCGGGGGTGTTCGGCGAGGACGGCCCGGCCCTCCAGGCTGGTGGCGCGCAGGGCCTCGCGCAAGGGGGCCCCGGCGGTGAGCGGGTGCACGGGCAGCGCGGTGTGGGTGTGGCGCAGCTCGGGCAGGCCGAGGGCTTCGGGGGTGGGCCAGAGGTCCCCGCCGGCCGCCGCGGAGAGCCCTCCTGCGCCCGCGGACACGGTGAGCGCCTGCTTCGGCACCGCGAGCCAGCGCAAGGCGAACTGCGGGTGGAACTCCGGCGCATGGGCGCGCAGCTGTGCGTCGTCGAGGCCGGAGCGGCCGCGCGCGGTCGGGTAGACGGGGTGGTCCAGCCGGGCGGCGAGGGTGTCGTGGGCCAGGCCCGCTGCGGGGCCGGTCCAGTAGGCGGGGTCGCTGCCGTGGCGGGCGGTGAGGCGGGCGGCCACCTCGTGGCGGGTCCGGGCGTGCAGCCGTACGGCCGCAAGGGTCTGGCGGCACTCTTCGGCAAAGGCGTCGAAGCCGCTCCGGTCGGCCGGATCGGCGAGCGTGCCGAGGGCGGTGAGCATCTCGTCGGGCGTGGAGAGCCGGCGGCCGTCCGACTCCCGTACGAGCAGCGGCAGCCGGGCCGTCAGGGCGCTCTGGAACCCGTCGTCGGTGACGGGCAGCAGGAGGGCTCCGCCGGCTTCGGGAGCGGGCAGGCGCAGCCACGGGCCGCCCTGGCGCACGACGGTCGTGGCGCGGGTGCGCAGGCCGACGACGTCTTCCCGCAGGAGTGCCCCGAGCACCCGCAGCACCAGGTCCCGTTCGGCGGCGTCGGGGGGCGTGGCGGCGCGGGGCGGATCGTCGGGGGTGTCAGCGGCACCGGGAGCGCCGGGAGCCGTGCCGTCGGGTGCGGCCGTCGCCGTCACGGGGCGATCTCCCAGCGCTGCGCGTCCAGGAAGCCGGCGGCCGCGCGGCCGACCGCGTCCCGGCTGGTTCCGGTGGCCCGCAGGACGCCGAGGTAGTCGCGGTTGGTGTGGTGGAGCGCGTGCCGTTCGCCCGCCCGGCGCCAGGGCCGGTAGGCGAGGGTCACCCCGTCCACGTGCAGGTCGCACGCGGCGGGGGCCGAGACGAGCACTCCGGCGCGGTCGGCGCACGGGTAGACGATCAGTGCGGCGCCGTCGGTGCGGGCACCGAGGTCGGCGGGGAGCGGCTCCCCCAGGTGGGTGCGCAGGACGTGTTCGAAGTACGGGATGCCGAGGAGCTGGGCGAGCAGCAGGTCGCACTGGTCGCCGATGGCACGGTAGTTGACCTCGATGATGCGGGCGCGCCCCTCGTGCACGACGAACTCCGTGTGGCAGGCGCCGAATCCGACGCCGAGCGCGTCCAGCTGGGCCAGCACCTGCCCGAGCACCGGCTCGGGGTGCGCGGCCACGAACGTCATCCGCTCCTCGATGAAGTGCGGGGGCGGTGACAGTTCGGTGTGGAAGCCTCCCAGGACGTGCCGGGTGCGGCCGTCGCCGAGGGTCTCCAGCGTGTACAGCTCGCCCGCGAGGTACTCCTCCACGAGCAGTGCCGCGTCGGGCCGCCGCGCCTGTATCTCCGTGCACCGCCGCACGAGTTCCGCGGGACCTTCCACCAGCACCACGTCCTCGCTGGCCACGCCCTCGCGCGGCTTCACCACGCAGGGGTACGGGACGCCGGACCCCGCGGGGTCGGCGAAGCCGGCCGGGTCCTGGCCGGGCGCCAGTTCGCGCGACCACACCGTGTCGGCCCCGGCGGCGGCCAGGTGACGGCGCATCTGCGCCTTGTCCTTGGTGCGCAGCGCGGCCTGCCAGCTCTTGCCCGGCAGACCGAAGTACTCGGCGGCCAGGGCCGCCTGGGTCTGGAGGTGGTCGCTGTTGGTGAAGACCGCCGCGGGCGCGTGGTGGACCGAGATCCGGCTGACGACGGCGCGGAAGTCGCGCACGTCACACTCCAGGACCTCGGTGTCCGGCCGGATCCCCCGGTGGGCGGCGGGCTGGTCCGTGAGCACGGTGACGTCGAGGCCGAGCCGGACCGCCGCGGGGAGGAAGCCCTCCGTGACCGAGTCGGTCGGGTTGAGGGCGAGGAGGTACAGGCGCACGGGCGGCCCCTTCGGGTCGGACGGGTGGTGCCGGCGGGCGACGCGGGGCGCGGCACGAGCAGCTCGGCGTGGCTCCTGGGTCGCCACCAACCTGCAGCTTAAGTTAGGTAAACCTAAGCCCTCAACTTCCGCCCTGGCGTGGCGCTCTGGGACTCGAGCGTCGCTCAAGGCGGTCTGGGTAAGGTGAGGCTTACCTTAGAATCGGCGGGTCGACGGTCCCCGCCGACCCCTGCGAAGGAGCTCCGATGACCCTGGTACCGGTAACTGCGGCGGCCCCCGCCATGACCGCGGCCGCCGCTCTCACCGGTACGTACGACCGCCTCATCGCCCTGTGCGACGCCCTGGACGTACGGACCGCTCCCCCGGGTGCGGCCCGGCTCCCGCTCCCGGGCACGGGAAGCGGTACGGGCGCGGCAGGCGGTACGGGCGCGACAGGTGCCCGCCCCACCGGCGCCGACCTCGCACGGGACCCGGAGCTGCTCGACGCCTTCGTCGGCGCCGAGGCCGCCCGGATCGAGGCGCGCCACGGCCACGCGCCCCGCGGGGACGTCGCCGCGTCCCGGGCGCTGCACGACTACCTGTGGTCCGTCAGCCTGCTGATGAGCGGCGCCTGGTACCTGGAACGCCGGGTGCCGCGGATCCACCCCCGGCAGTTCCGGGCCGACCTCGTCCGGGGCGGGTTCGAGCTGGTCCCGGGCGGCGGCTTCGCCTGCCTGCCGCACGATCCGGCGGCCGGGCTGCCCGGAGTCCGGGTGGCCGGTCACGAGGAGGCCCTGCGGGCCGAACTGCGGGCCGCCGTCGCCGATCACGTACGCCCGCTGCTCACCGCGATGGGCCCCCGGCTGCGGCGCGGGTCCCGGGCCCTGTGGGGCATGGTGACCGACGACCTGGTCTCCGGCATCTGGCACCTCGGCCGCGTCCTGGGCCGGGAGGACCACGCCGTGGAGGCGGCGACCGCACTGCTCCCGACCGGCATCGCGCCTTTCCCCGGCGGCGCCGCCTTCCGGCGGCTGACGGGCTCCGGCGGGCAGGAGTACCCGACCCGGACCCGCCTCGGCTGCTGCCTCTACTACACCCTCGCCTCGGCCGAGGCCTGCGTGACCTGCCCCCGGACGGGTGACGCGGAGCGGCTGCAGAGGCTGGAGCAGGATGCGTGACGACCCGGGCGCCTGAGCGCCGGGTTCAGGCGCGGGCCGTCGCGGAACCGGACCAGTCCTCTGCGAGGAGGCCGTAGATCACCTCGTCGAGGAAGGCGCCGGTCACCCAGGCGGCCGCGCGCAGCGTCCCCTCGTGGATGAAGCCCGCCTTCTCCGCCGCCGCGATCATGGGCTGGTTGTCGGCCAGGGTCTCCAACTGGAGGCGGTGCAGGCCGCGGACGGCGAATCCGTAGCGGCACAGCAGGTCCACGACCTCACCGCCCAGTCCGCGGCCGCGGAACGACGGGCGCAGGGACATGCCCAGGTGGGCGGTGCGGCTGTGGGTGTCGATGCCCCAGAGGAGGGCCTCGCCGGCCAGGTCGCCCGAGCCGAGGTCGACGACCGAGAAGAAGGCCACCTCGTCGGAGGGCTCGCCCACGGCGTACGGGGAGTGCCCTCCGTCGGCCTCGACGGGCCGCCAGGGGCGCGAGTCGGCACGGGAGCGGGTCTCCCAGTCGTCGTAGAGCTCACGGTGGAGTACGGGGACGTCGTCGGCGTGGCGGGCGCGCAGCCCGGCTCTGGTTCCGAGGATCACACCGGGGTTGTAGTACCGCGCGGCGTCCCCGCACAACCGGTTTCCGGCGGCGGTGCAGCGGCGGTCTCGCGGTCGGCGTTCACTTCGTGAAGGCGGAGGGGCTGTTCCGGATTCCTCGTGTTCACCTCTTGCCGTACGGGAGTCGGGCGAGCACAGTGGTCCCGCAGCTGCTTCTGAGAGCGCTCTCATTTCCGTGCACTTCCCTCCCCACCGAGAGGTGCCCATGCGTGAAATCCTTGTGAGAAACGGGCCGTTGCGGCGCCTGGCCGTCGCCGCCGGAGCGCTGGTGACGGCCGCCGCCGCTGCCGTCGCGGCGGTGTCCCTGCCGGCCGAGGCCTCCGCCCCCGCTCCGGGTCCCGGCTGGAGCACGGTGTTCGTGGACGACTTCGACGGGCCTGCCGGCAGCGGAGTCGACACGGCCAAGTGGCAGTACACGACCGGCACGAGCTATCCGGGCGGCCCCGCCAACTTCGGTACGGGCGAGATCGAGACGATGACCTCCAGCACCTCCAACGTCGCGCTCGACGGCGCCGGGAACCTGCGGATCACCCCGCGGCGCGACGCCGCCGGGAACTGGACGTCGGGCCGCATCGAGACCCGGCGCGCGGACTTCCAGCCGACCGCGGGCGGCACGATGCGCGTCGAGGCCCGCATACAGATGCCGAACGTCACCGGCCCCGCCGCCAAGGGCTACTGGCCGGCGTTCTGGATGCTGGGCGGGCCCTACCGCGGCAACTGGTGGAACTGGCCGGGCGTCGGCGAGCTGGACATCCTGGAGAACGTCCAGGGCATCAACCAGGTCTGGGCCACGATGCACTGCGGCACCAGCCCCGGCGGCCCGTGCAACGAGAAGTCCGGCATCGGGGGCCAGCGCGTCTGCGCCCCGGTGAGCTGCCAGGCCGGTTTCCACACCTACGCCGTCGAGTGGGACCGCGGCGCGAGCCCGCAGGAGATGCGCTTCTTCCTGGACGGCGGCCTGTTCCACACCGTACGGGAGAACCAGGTGGACGCCGCGACCTGGGCCAACGCCACGAACCACGGGTACTTCCTCATCCTCAACGTCGCCATGGGCGGGGAGTTCCCCGCGGCCTTCGGCGGCGGCCCGGACGCCGGCACCGTGCCCGGCCACCCCATGGTCGTGGACTACGTCACCGTCCTGCAGCGCGGGCCCGGCGGCAGCACACCGCCCACCACACCCCCCACGACCCCGCCCACCACGCCGCCGACGACCCCGCCGCCCGGCGGCACCAAGGACGCGTACGCCGCGATCCAGGCGGAGTCCTCCGACGGCCAGTCGGGGCTGGCGACGGAGACGACCTCCGACAGCGGCGGCGGCCGGAACGTCACCTCCGTCGCCAACGGCGACTGGGCGCTGTTCCAGAAGGTCGACTTCGGGTCGTCGGCGGCCCGGCAGTTCTACGGCCGGGTGGCGAGCGGCGCCGCCGGCGGGGTGAGCGGCCTGGTCGAGGTCCGGCTCGACTCCCGTACCAGCGCCCCCGTCGGCAGCTTTGCCGTCGGCGGCACCGGCGGGTGGCAGAGCTGGCGGACGGTCCCGGCCAACATCTCGGCCGTGACCGGGGTGCACGACGTGTACCTGACCTTCACCAGCGGTCAGCCGGCCGACTTCGTCAACCTCAACTGGTTCTCCTTCGGCCACTGACGGCCGCAGCGGAACCGGTTCTCCCCGGCGGGGGGGGGGGGGGACGCCCCCCACGCCCCCCCCCCCCCCCCCCCCCCCCCCCCCCCCCCCCCCCCCCCCCCCCCCCCCCCCGAGGGGGGGACA
>NZ_JBVJWO010000004.1:126920-180552 GCF_055602345.1 Streptomyces sp. NPDC037401 | reverse complement strand
GTGCCTGACAGAAAGAAAAGAAGGGGGGGGGGAAGGGCAACAACCCCCCCCCCCCCCCCCCCCTCCTCCCCCCCCCCCCCCCCCCCCGCGCCCCCCCCCCCCCCCCCCCCCCCCTCCTCGCCCCCCCCCCCCCCCCCCCCCCCCCCCCCCCCCCCCCCCACCACCTCCCCTCCCCCACACCTCCCCCCACTCCTCCCGCCGTGGAAGGCGCGACCATGACACCAGCGCACATCTCCTCACCCCGCGGACTCCTCCTGGCCATGGCGGCCGTACTCGCCCTGCTGGCCGCGCTCGTGGGCATGGGACTCGGGACGGCGGGCCCGGCCGCGGGCGCCTCCGACTACACCCACGCCGTCACCGCCACGGGCACCGGCTCGGTACGGATCTCCTTCACCCCGGCCACCCCCGCCGCACTCGTCGACGTGCACTACCTCTCGCCCCGGGACGGCCAGCAGAACTTCCGCATGACGAACGGCGGCGGCACCTGGACGCAGGACGTCGGCGGGCTGCCGGCCGGTTTCCTGCTGGAGTACTGGTTCACCTACGAGAAGGGCGGACCCCTCCACGACACGCCCCGCTTCACGCACACCGTCGGGTCCGGCGGCAGCAGCGGGGGCACGGGCGGTGGCGGAGACGGCGGCGGGAGCGGTAGTTTCCCGATCGTGTTCGAGAACAACACGCGGGGCGCGTACACCGATGCGCAGATCCACGTCACGGTCCTCGGCCAGGTCGTGCCCGGGGAGTGGTCGTACCTGAAGGCCGACGGCACGATGACCCGGATCAACCACCTCGACGCGCAGGCGCCCGGGCACCTCACCAAGAACGGCGTCGCCTACCCCGACATGTCGTTCACGCTCGCCGAGGCCGGCGGCCGGGTGCCCTCGCCGACCCGGATCAGGGGCGGCCGGATCTACGTCTCGCTCGGCTCGCCCGTCTTCATCCCGGTCTCCGCGGACGACCGCGGCTGGGGCGGACCCGACCCGCGCAACCCCGCCGACCCCAACGACGACGTGTACTACGACTGGTACGAGTACACCTACGTGCACGGCGAGGTCGCCTTCGGCGGGAACACCACGCAGGTCGACCAGTTCGGCTTCCCCATGACCTCCCGGCTGCGGCAGAGCTCCAGCGGCCACGACACGACGTACGGCATCACGCTCACCCGCGCCGAGGTGCTGTCGCGGTACTCCGCCGCGGTGGGCGCTGCCTTCAAGCCCCTGCGGAACGCCCACCGGATCGTCGCGCCGCGCTCGTCGGGCGCGTTCTCGGAGGGCGGCCCCCAGGCCGGGTACCTCCAGGCGTACATCGACCGGACCTGGGCGCAGTACGCGAGCCGCCCTTTCACCCTGACCCGTCTCGGCGAGACCTTCAGCGGCACGGTCAGCGGGAACACGCTCACCTTCACCAAGAACGGCGCCGGACCCTTCCGCCTCACCAAGCCCACCTCCCCCGACGTCATGGCCTGCGCGGGAGCACTCGCCTCGGGCAACGACACCGAGAAGCAGCTGGGGGCGGAGTTCTGCGCGGCGTTCAACCGCGGGGTGGCCCTCGACACGGCCGCCTGGTACCGCCCCGCCGCCTACTATCCGGCGGGCGCGCCCGGCAACGACTACGCCGGCTTCTTCCACACCGTCGGGCTCGGCAAGCGCGCCTACGGGTTCCCGTACGACGACGTCAACGACCAGTCCTCCGTGCAGATCCTCGGCAACGCGAACCCGCCCACCTCCCTCACGCTCGGCATCGGCTGGTGAGCCGCCCCACCCTGGAGGCCGTCGCGGCCCGCGCCGGCGTCTCCCGGGCCACCGTCTCCCGCGTCGTCAACGGCGGCGCGGGCGTACGGCGGCCCGTCGCCGACCGGGTCCGCGAGGCCGTCGCCGAGCTGGGCTACGTCCCCAATCCGGCCGCCCGTACGCTCGTCACCCGGCGCACCGGCGCCGTGGCGGTGGTCATCAACGAGCCCGAGAGCCGGGTCTTCTCCGACCCGTTCTTCTCCCGGCAGCTGCGCGGCATCAGCCACGGCCTGACGGAGCACGACGCCCAGCTCGTCCTGCTGCTCGCGCAGGGACCCGGCGACCACGAGCGGATCGGCCGCTTCCTGGCCGGCGGGCACGTGGACGGCGTGCTGGCCTTCTCCTTGCACGCCGACGACCCGCTGCCGCAGGTCATCCGCCGCACCGCGCTGCCGGCGGTCTACGGCGGCCGCCCGCACTGGCCGGCGGACGGGCACGGCCCGCTGTACGTGGACGCCGACAACCGCGGCGGCGCGCACACGGCGATGGAGCACCTGCTCTCGCTCGGGCGGCGGCGGATCGCCCATCTCGCGGGGCCGCAGGACCAGACCTCGGGCGCCGACCGGCTCGCCGGATACCGGGAGATGCTGCCGGCGGGCATGGCCGAGCGGATCGCCGAGGGCGACTTCACGGTGGACGGCGGCCGGGCGGCGATGCGGGCCCTGCTGGCCCGCCACCCCGGTCTGGACGCGGTGTTCGCCGCGAACGACCTGATGGCGTCGGGGGCCCTGCGGGTCCTGCGGGAGCACGGCCGTGCTGTCCCCGGCGACGTCGCAGTGGTCGGCTTCGACGACACCGAGGCGGTGGCCGAGGCCGCCGATCCTCCGCTGACCACCGTCCGCCAGGACATCGAGGGCATGGGCCGGATGATGGCCGGGCTGCTGTTCCGCGCGCTGAACGCCGACGGCTCGCCGGCCGGCGCCCCGCACCCGGTGATCACCCCGACGCGGCTGGTCCGCCGCGGCTCGGCCTGAGCGCGGGGGAATCGCGGTCAGGCCGCTCCCGGTGACCCCGGCCGGTGGCCTCAGGCGGGAAGGCCGAGGAGCAGCAGGGGGCTGGTGGTCGGTGCGGGCGAGCCGCCCGCCGGCTCCAGGGTCAGGCCGACGGCGGAGTAACGCGCCGGATCGCCGTCCATCACCACGGCGCCGTCGTGCCGGAACAGGCCTGCCGGACGCATGGTGCCGTGGTCGTCGAACCACAGCTGGTAGGTCCGTCCGGCCGGCGCGGGTGCCAGCCCGTTGCTCAGGAAGACGGCCTTGCCCAGCTGTGCCGAGGTCACCACGCCGGTCTGCGCCCCGTCGCCGGTGCGGCCGTGGACGGTACGCGCATCGGCCGCGGCCATGACGGCGCTGACTTCCCTGACCCGGAGTTCGGCCTGGCGCGCCTGCTGCCGGGCCTCGTCGGCCTGTCGGTGCTGCCAGACGGCGACCCCGCCGAAGGCCGCGGCCGCCGCGACCGCGGCGGCGACGACGAACGGACCGGCCTTGCGCCGCAGGACGGCCGTGAACCGCGGCCGCGGGCCGGAGCGGGTGTGCGGGGGAAGCTGGCGGACGCCCTCGATGCGGTGCAGGACGGCCGGCTTGAGCTGTGCGGGCGCGGGACGGCCGGCGGCGGCCGCCAGGCGGGCGGCGGTCTCCGCGAAGCCGGCGACCTCCCGGGTGCAGGGGGCGCAGCGGCCGAGGTGGTCGGCGAAGCGGTCCCGCTCGTCGCCGGTGAGCGCGTCCAGTGCGTACGCGCCGGTGAGGGTGTGGAGCTCTTCGTCGTCCTTCATGTGGTCACCCCCATGCAGTCGCGCAGCCGGATCAGGCCGTCGCGCATCCGTGTCTTGACGGTGGGCAGCGGGGCCCGCAGGGTCTCCGCCACCTCGCGGTAGGTCAGGCCCTGGTAGTAGGCCAGTGTGACGGCCTGGCGCTGGAGTTCGGTCAGCCCGCGCAGGCAGCGGCGCACCTGCTCGCTGTCGAGGCGGGTCTCGACCTGCTCGGCGACCTCGTCGAAGGGGCGTGCCTGCTCGCGTACGGCCTGGTCGTGCTCGCGGTTGGCGGCGGCCTGGGCCGAGCGGACCCGGTCCACGGCGCGCCGGTGGGCGAGGGTGGCCACCCAGCTCTGAACGCTGCCCTGCTCGGGGCGGTAGCGGGCGGCCCGGCGCCACAGGTCGATCATCACCTCCTGGGCGACTTCCTCGGACTGCGCGCGGTCGCGGACGACCCGGACGACGATGCCGGACACCGTGGGCGCGACGGCGTCGTACAGCGTCGAGAAGGCGTCCTTGTCGCCGCGGGCCACCTGCTGCATCACGTCTTCGAGACGGGGGGCGGGCTCGTCGGGGCGGCCGAAGGGCAGGAGCTGAGTCATGGGCGCCTCTCCCGCCGCCAGGCCCGGTGCCCGTCGTCGTACATCCCTTGCATGGATCGTCCTTTGCCGACGAGGTGACCGGAACCCTGCCGAGGGGGCCCGGCCGCGGGCCCGCTCCGGGCGGACCTGCACCCCCTATTCGTCCCCGGCGCCTTCCCGGATTGCCCGTGGGGGCGCCGAATCTCATGCGCCGGTGATTTCCGCCCGCGCGGTCCCGGCGGACGGGCCCCGGCCGACATCCGGGCGGCTCCGCCGCATCCGTCCCCGGCTTGCGGACGGAACGGGGTACGGATCCCCAGTCCGCGCTGCAACGCCCAAGGAGCGGCATGTCCTCCCGCACGCATCCGGCCCGCCGGATACTCCCCGTCGTCCTGCTCCTCGCCTGGCTGCTGATCGGCGGCGGGCTCGGCCCCTACGCCGGGAAGCTCGGCGAGGTCGCCGTCAACGACCAGGCGGCGTTCCTGCCGCGCAGCGCCGAGTCGACCCGGGTCGTCGAGGCGCAGCGGGCGTTCCGGGAGGACGGGGCGCCGCCGGTGATCGTCGTCTGGACGGCGGAGCGGACGGGCGCGGCGCTCGGCGCGCAGCAGCGGCGCGAGGCGGGCCGCGCCCTGGCCCGGCTCACGGGCACTGCGGGAATCGCAGGTCCTCCGGCTCCCGTCGTCGCCTCGCGGGACGGGCTGGCGCTCCAGGGGGTCGTTGCGCTGGAGCCGGGCCTCGGGGAGGAGATGCCGGCGGTGCTGGCGCGGGTCGCGGCCGCCGCCGCGGCCGTCCCCGCTACGGCGGTGCAGCTCGCGGGCCCCGCGGCGACGCAGGCCGACCTCATGGACGCCTTCGCGGGAATCGACGGACTGCTGCTGGGAGTGGCCCTGGCGGCCGTCCTGCTGATCCTGCTGCTCGTCTACCGCAGCGTGCTGCTGCCCCTGGTGATCATCGTCGGCGCGGTCTTCGCCCTCGGTCTGGCCTGCGCGGTCGTGTACGTCCTGGCCGGTCACGGCGTGGTGCGCGTCGACGGCCAGGTCCAGGGGATCCTGTCCATCCTCGTGATCGGCGCCGCCACCGACTACGCGCTCCTGCTCACGGCGCGCTTCCGGGAGGAGCTGCGCCACCGCGACCGCGGTACGGCGATGCGTGCGGCCCTGCGGCGGACGGCGGGGCCGGTCACGGCCAGTGCGGCCACCGTCGGACTCGGCCTGATCGCCCTGCTGCTCAGCGACCTCACCAACAACCGGGCCCTGGGGCCGGTCGGCGCCATCGGGATCGTCTGTGCCGTCCTCAGTGCGCTCACCTTCCTGCCCGCGGCGCTCGTCCTGCTGGGGCGTGCCGCGTACTGGCCCGCCGGGCTCGGCCGCGGCGGCGAGCAGGGTGCCGGGCACGGGATCTGGGCCGGGGTCGCCCGGCTGGTCGACCGCGCGCCGCGCAAGGTGTGGGCGGTGAGCCTCGCCGCGCTCCTGGCGTGTGCGGCGTTCGCGCCCGCCCTGGGTGCGAAGGGCGTTCCGCTCGACGAGGTCTTCGTCGACGGCGCGCCGTCCGTCGCGGCGCAGGAGACGCTCGGGCGGCACTTCCCCGGCGGTTCGGGCAGCCCCGCGGTCGTCATCGCGCAAGCGGCCCGGCTCGGCGAGGTCACCCGGGCGGCCGCGCGCACCGAAGGCGTCGCGGGCGTGGCGGTCTTCACGGCCGGCAGGCCGGGTGGCGGCGGTCCCCCGCTCGTCGTCGACGGACGGGTCCGGCTCGACGCGACGCTCGCGGCCGCCCCGGACAGCGATGCCGCCCAGCAGACGGTCGTCCGGCTGCGGGAGGCCGTGCACGCCGTGCCGGGCGCCGGCGCGCTGGTCGGCGGCCACACCGCGCAGGAGTACGACACCCGGCGCACCGCCGAGCGCGACCGGGCCGTCATCGTGCCGGTGGTGCTCGCCGTGATCCTCGTCATCCTGGCCGTGCTGCTGCGGGCGCTGCTGGTACCGGTGCTGCTCGTCGCCACCGTGGCGCTCAACTTCCTGGCCACGCTGGGCGTCTCCGCGCTGGTCTTCCGCGAGCTGCTGGGTTTCGGCGGCACGGACGCGTCGGTGCCGCTGTACGGATTCGTCTTCCTGGTGGCCCTGGGCGTCGACTACAACATCTTCTTGATGTCGCGGGTCCGCGAGGAGACGCTGCGGCACGGCACCCGTCAGGGCGTGCTGCGCGGGCTGACCGCCACGGGCGGGGTCATCACCTCGGCCGGGGTCGTGCTGGCGGCGACGTTCGCGGCCCTGGGCGTCATCCCGCTGGCGTTCCTGGTGCAGATCGCCTTCATCGTGGCGTTCGGCGTCCTCCTCGACACGCTCGTCGTGCGGTCGCTGCTGGTTCCTGCGCTGGTGCGGGACATCGGCCGCACGGTGTGGTGGCCCGGCGCACTCGCCCGCGTACCGGATGAGCCGCAGCCGCGGGAGTCCCCGTGAGGCGGCCCGGGAGCAGGGCGGTCAGCCCTGTGCCCGGCGGCCGCCGAGCGCCATCCGGTTCCAGGTGAACCACGCGGGCGTCCGCGCGCTCCGGCACCGCGGCCCTGCCCGCCCACGCGTCCGGTTCGGCGGCCGCGCCGTGGGCAGGGGCCGGGTATGACCTTCGAGCATCCTGCGCAAAAGGGCGACGGGAGGCGGCGCGGCCGCTTCGAGAGGCTGGCCGAGCTGGCCTCCAATTTCACGAGTTCCGCCGTCTTCTCGCTGGTGTGCGTGGCGCTGGTGGCGGGCTTCGTCGTCGTCCACCTGCTCCATCTGCCCACGAGCTGGCAGCACCTCGCGGGCGATGCGATGGCCGCGGTCTCCCTGCTGCTCCTGGCCCTGCTGAAGAACTCCGAGCGCCGGGCCGAGCACGCGATCCAGCAGAAGCTGGACGCCATCGCCGAGGCGCTGCTGGCACAGCGGCAGGGCGAGTGGAGCCGGGCCGACCACCAGCTCAAGGAAGCCATCGGCATCGAGGATCGCCAGTAGCGCCCGCCGACGGTTGCGGCCCGCCGTTCGTCGCCCCCGTGCGTCCGTGCAGCCCCCTGCGGGGCCGCTTTCGAGTGACCCGCCCGCTCGGTTTCGGGCGTGGCACGGCCGGGGTACCGGACCATCTCAGGCGGCCGGTCATGACCCGGTCACGCACTGCCATCAGGCCGGGCGCCACGGTGTCGCGGCTCCGGGCCGACGCAGGGAGACCACGTGCACGTCCTGCTCGTCGCGAGCGCCTTCAACAGTCTCACCCAGCGGGTCCACGCCGAGCTGCGCGACCGCGGCCACAGCGTGGCGGTGGAGCTCGCCCTGCCGCGCGTGTCCCTGGCCGCGGCGGTGCACCGCCACCGTCCGGACCTCGTCGTCGCGCCCATGCTGAGGTCGGCCGTGCCGGAGGAGGTCTGGGCGGCCCACACCTGCCTGATCGTCCACCCGGGACCGGTCGGCGACCGCGGCCCGTCCTCGCTCGACCGCGCCGTCCAGGACGGGGCGCGCCGCTGGGGCGTGACCGTCCTGCGGGCGAACGCCGAGATGGACGGCGGCGACGTCTGGGCGAGCGTGGAGTGCGCCCTGCCGCCGGTCGGCAAGAGCGACCTGTACCGCGGGGAGATCGCCGATGCGGCCCTGGAGGCCGTCCTGCTCGCCGTGGACCGCTTCGCCTCCGGCACGTACGTCCCCCAGCCGCAGGCACCGGGCCCGCTGCGGCCCGTGCTGCGCCAGGACGCCCGCCGGATCGACTGGGAAGCGGACGGCACCGAGCGCGTCCTGCGCGTGCTGCGCGCCGCCGATTCCCAGCCGGGCGTGCGGGACGAACTCCTCGGCTCCGTGTGGTTCCTGCACGGCGGCCATCCCGTCCACCCGCACGAAGGCCTCGCCGGCCGCCCCGGCGAGCTGCTGGCCACCCGGGCGGGGGCGGTCTGCCGGGCCACGGCCGACGGAGCCGTGTGGATCCCGGAGCTCCGGGCCCCCCGTACGCCGGGCGGGCCGTACACCCCGCGGCTGCCCGCGACGCTCGCGCTCGGCGACCGGCTGCCCCCGCTGCCCGAAGTGCCCGCCCCGCTGCTCGCGGACCCGTCGCCGGCCGGCCGGGGCCGCCGTACCTGGTCCGACATCGGCTACCGCGAGGAGGGCCGGGCCGGCTTCCTGTCGTTCGCCTTCCCCGGCGGGGCGATGAGCACCGCTCAGTGCCGCCGGCTGCTGGCGGCCTACCGGGCCGCGTGCAGCCGTCCGACCTCGGTGCTCGTGCTGGGCGGCGGCCGGGACTTCTTCTCCAACGGCATCCATCTGGGCGTCATCGAGGCCGCCGGCGATCCGGCGGAGGAGTCCTGGGCCAACATCAACGCCATCGACGACCTGGTCGAGGCCGTCCTGACGACCACCGACCGGCTCGTCGTCGCCGCCCTCGGGGGCAACGCCGCCGCCGGCGGGGCGATGCTGGCCCTGGCCGCCGACGAGGTCTGGTGCCGCACCGGCGCCGTCCTGAACCCGCACTACCGGCTGATGGGCCTGTACGGATCGGAGTACTGGACGTACACGCTGCCGCGCCGGGTCGGCACCGGCGTCGCGGAGCGGCTCACCGCCGAGGCCCTGCCGCTGAGCGCCGAGGCGGCCCAGCGGCTCGGGCTGGTCGACCGTACGGTCGGCTGCGCCCCCGGGGACTTCGCGGGCGAGACGGCGCGGCTCGCCGCGCACCTCGCCTCGCTGCCCGCCGTCGCGTCCAGGATCGCGGCGAAGAAGACGCGGCGCGAACGCGACGAGGCGGACCGGCCCCTGGCGGCGTACCGCGCGGCGGAGCTCGAGCAGATGCGTCGGACCTTCCTCGACCCCGAGGCCCCGTACCACGCCCTGCGCCGGGCCTTCGTGCGCAAGGAGCCCCCGGCCGGCACGCCCCCGCACCTCGCGCGCGCCGTGCCGGGCCGCCACACTCCGCCGCTGCCGTCCCGGCCCCGGTCCGTCACTGGACCGGGCGTACAGAACGGGGCACCCGGGGCGCCGTCCTGTTAGCAAGAAAGGTGAGGCCGGGAACGGCGGGGCCGAGACCGACGCCCCCGCCGTACCGTCCCCCGATTCCCTTCCCAAGGAGGCATCCTCATGGGTGCAGCAACGCAGGACCCGGTAGAGGACCCCACGATCCACATCCTCTGGATCAACGCGGGGCTGAGCTGCGACGGCGACTCGGTGTCCCTGACGGCAGCGATGCAGCCGAGCATCGAGGAGATCGTCACCGGGACCCTGCCCGGACTGCCCAAGATCGCCGTGCACTGGCCGCTGATCGACTTCGAATGCGGACCGGTCGGCGGCGCGGACACCTTCATCGAGTGGTTCTTCAAGGGCGAGCGGGGCGAGATCGATCCGTTCGTGCTGGTCGTCGAGGGGTCGATCCCCAACGAGAAGATCAAGCCCGAGGGCTACTGGTGCGGCTTCGGCGACGATCCCGAGACCGGGCAGCCCATCACCACCAGCGAGTGGATCGACCGGCTGGCGCCCAAGGCCCTCGCCGTCGTGGCCATCGGCACTTGTGCCACGTACGGCGGCATCCACGCGATGGAGGGCAACCCGACCGGGGCCATGGGCGTGCCCGACTACCTGGGCTGGGACTGGACCTCGCACGCCGGCATCCCGATCGTGTGCGTCCCCGGATGCCCGATCCAGCCGGACAACTTCTCGGAGACGCTGACCTACCTGCTCTACCAGGCGGCGGGCTCGGCCCCGATGATCCCGCTGGACGACAAGCTGCGCCCCACCTGGCTGTTCGGCGCCACCGTCCACGAGGGCTGCGACCGCGCGGGCTACTACGAGCAGGGGCAGTTCGCGAAGACCTACGACTCCCCGACGTGCCTGGTCAAGATCGGGTGCTGGGGTCCCGTGGTCAAGTGCAACGTCCCCAAGCGCGGCTGGATGAACGGCATCGGCGGCTGCCCCAACGTCGGCGGCATCTGCATCGCCTGCACCATGCCCGGCTTCCCGGACAAGTTCATGCCGTTCATGGACGAGCCCCCCGGCGCGAAGGTCTCGAGCAGGGCCAGCGGCGTGTACGGGGCCGTCGTCCGCAGGCTCCGGACGATGACGGCGCACACGGTCGACCAGGAACCGAAGTGGCGCAGCACCGGCCGCGAACTGACCACCGGCTACCGCCCGCCCTGGTGACCGGCCCCTCCCCCAGCTCATCAACTCCCCTCCGAAGAAGGGTCACGGCAGACACGATGGCACCGAAGACGACGGCGGCCGGCGACGGCAGCGGCCTGGTCGAGATGGCTTGGGATCCGATCACCCGGATCGTGGGCAGCCTCGGCATCCACACGAAGATCGACTTCAAGCAGAAGCGGGTCGCGGAGTGCTACAGCACCTCGTCGGTCTTCCGCGGCTACAGCGTCTTCATGCGCGGCAAGGACCCCCGCGACGCGCACTTCATCACCAGCCGCATCTGCGGGATCTGCGGCGACAACCACGCCACGTGCTCCGTCTACGCGCAGAACATGGCCTACGGGGTGAAGCCGCCCCACCTCGCCGAGTGGATCATCAACCTGGGCGAGTCCGCGGAGTACATGTTCGACCACAACATCTTCCAGGAGAACCTGGTCGGGGTGGACTACTGCGAGAAGATGGTCCGCGAGACCAACCCCGGGGTCCTGGAGCTGGCCGAGCGCACCGAGGCCCCGCACGCCGCCGAGCACGGCTACCGCACGATCGCCGACATCATGCGCTCGCTCAATCCCATCGAGGGCGAGTTCTACCGCGAGGCGCTCCAGGTCAGCCGCTACACGCGCGAGATGTTCTGCCTGATGGAGGGGCGCCACGTGCACCCCTCCACGCTCTATCCGGGCGGCGTGGGCACCATCGCCTCCGTCCAGCTCTTCACGGACTACATGAGCCGCCTGATGCGGTACTGCGAATTCATGAAGCGCGTCGTCCCGCTCCACGACGACCTGTTCGACTTCTTCTACGAGGCCCTGCCCGGGTACGAGGAAGTCGGCCGGCGGCGCGTGCTCCTCGGCTGCTGGGGCGCCCTCAACGACCCGGAGCACTGCGACTTCACGTACGCCAACATGACCGACTGGGGACGGAAGATGTTCGTCACCCCGGGCGTGGTCGTGGACGGCAAGCTGGTCACCAACGACCTCACCGAGATCAACCTCGGCATCCGCATCCTGCTGGGCAGCTCGTACTACGACGACTGGGAGGGGCAGGAGCAGTTCGTCACGCACGATCCGCTCGGCAACCCCGTGGACCCGCGCCACCCGTGGAACCAGCACACCATCCCGGCCCCGCAGAAACGGAACTTCGACGACAAGTACAGCTGGGTGATGTCGCCGCGGTGGTTCGACGGCAAGGACCACCTGGCCCTCGACACCGGCGGCGGCCCCATCGCCCGCCTGTGGTCCACCGCCCTGTCCGGGCTGGTCCACACCGACTACGTGCAGGCCACCGGGCACAGCGTCGTCATCACCCTGCCGCGCACGATGACCAAGCCCGAGACCCGCTTCGAGTGGAAGATCCCGAAGTGGAGCAACGCCCTGGAGCGCAACCGCGCCCGCACGTACTTCCAGGCGTACGCCGCCGCCATCGCCCTGCACTGCGCCGAGAAGGGGCTCGCGGAGGTCCGCGCCGGACGCACCCAGACCTGGGAGAAGTTCGAGGTGCCGGACGAGTCCATCGGCGTCGGCTTCACCGAGGCCGTACGCGGTGTCCTCTCCCACCACATGGTGATCCGCGACGGCAAGATCGCCAACTACCACCCGTACCCGCCGACTCCGTGGAACGCCAGCACCCGCGACACCTTCGGCACCCCCGGCCCGTACGAGGACGCGGTGCAGAACACCCCCATTTTCGAGGAGAACTCCCCGGAGAACTTCAAGGGCATCGACATCATGCGCGCCGTGCGCAGCTTCGACCCCTGTCTGCCGTGCGGTGTGCACATGTACGTCGGCGGCGGCAAGACCGTGAAGACCATGCACGTGCCCACCGGGCTGAGCGGACTGGGCGGATGAGCGCCGTCGGCACGGCGGCCGGCGCCGCCGCGGACGCACAGCGGGCGGGTCGGCAGGTCGAGGCGGTGCTCGACAGGATCGCCTCGACCGGCGACCGCGCGGCGTGCGCGGCCGCCGAGGAACTCGTGCGCGTGCTCATGGACTTCTACGGCGCGGGGCTCGCCCGCATCGTCGGGCACCTGGGCGCCGCCCCCGGCGGCCGCCCGGAGCGCGGACCGCTGTCCGCGCTGCTGGACGACGAGCTGGTGTCGAGCCTGCTGACACTGCACGCGCTGCACCCCGAGGACGTCCACACCCGGATCGGCCGCGCGCTGGGCAGCCTGCAGGAGCCCGTGGAACTGGTCGGCTTCGACGAGGAGAGCGGCGTCCTGCGGGTGCGCCCGCAGGCGGCGAGCGGCTGCGGGTGCTCCGGCTCGGGCACCGGCGGAGCGGGCCGGGCCGTCGAGGACGCCCTGGCCTGCTTCGCGCCCGAGGTCACCTCGGTGCAGCTGGAGCCGGCCGCTGCCCCGCCGGCTCCGCTCCTCCAGATCGGGACCCGGCCGCACACCCCGGCGCGGGTGTCGTGACCGCAGCGCTGACGCCGCCGGGCGGCGCGCCCGGGCCGCGCGGGCTGCGGCGGTTCACCGGCCCGCGCCCGCCCCGGCCGGAGACCTGCGAACTGTGCGGGGTGGCGGTGGCCCCGGACGGCCACCGCCACCTGGTGGAGACCGAGCAGCGGACCCTGGTGTGCGCGTGCACCGCCTGCGCCCTGCTGTTCGACCGGCCGGGCGCGGCGACCGGGCGGTTCCGCACCGTCCCGGACCGCTACCTCGCCGACCCCGGCCACCCGCTCGGCGACGACGCCTGGGACGTCCTGCGGATCCCCGTGGGCGTGGCGTTCTTCTTCCGCAACGCGGCGCTCGGCCGGCTGGTCGCGCTCTACCCGAGCCCCGCCGGGGCCACCGAGAGCGAGCTCGACCCGCAGACCTGGGAGGCCGTACTCGGCACGGGGCGGCTGTCCGCCCTGCTCGAACCGGACGTGGAGGCACTGCTCTTGCACCGCGCGCACGGCCGCACCACCTGTCACCTGGTGCCGATCGACATCTGCTACGAGCTGGTCGGGCGGATGCGGATGCTCTGGCAGGGCTTCGACGGCGGCGCGCAGGCGCAGGCCGCACTGCGGTCGTTCTTCGAACGGGTCGAACGGCGCGCCCAGGTCCTGACGGAGGCACCGCTGTCATGACGGAGTTCACGTTCACCTGCACCGGCGTGCGCGCCGACCCGTATGCCGCCGGACCGACCCTGGTCTTCCGGCTGCGCATCACGGCGGCCGGGGACACCCGGGTGCACGCGCTCGCCCTGCGCTGCCAGATCCGCATCGAACCGGCCCGGCGCGGCTACGGACCCGCCGAGACCGAGGGGCTGTCCGACCTGTTCGGGGAGCCCGCCCGCTGGGGCAGCACCCTCAAGCCCGTGCAGTTCGCCCAGGTCTCGCTGATGGTGCCCGGCTTCACCGGGGAGACCGAGGCCGAGCTCGTCGTACCGTGCACGTACGACACGGACATCGCGGCCACCCGGTACTTCAGCACGCTGGAGGACGGCGAGGCGCCGCTGCTGATGCTGTTCTCGGGCACCGCCTTCACGGGAGCCGGCGGCTTCCACGTCGAGCCGGTGCCGTGGGACCGCGAGACGCTCTACCGGATGCCGGTGGCGGTGTGGCGCGAGATGGTCGAGCAGCACTTCCCCGGCTGCGGCTGGCTGCGGCTGCCGCGCGACACCATGGCCGACCTGCTCGCGTTCCGCTCCCGGCACGCGCTGGCCTCGTGGGAGGCGACCGTACGCGTCCTGCTCGACGCGGCGGCGGCCGCGGAGCCCCCGTCGCCGGGGCCGTTCCGGGCGGCCTCCCTGCGACCGCGCGCCACCGAGAGGGCAGCTCCATGACCGCCACGCCGACCACGTCCGCCACGCCGGCCGCGCCTGCGGCGCCGGCCGCGACCGCCGGTACGGCATCCCGCTTCGACACCGCCCGGCAGGTCGCCGACGCGGTCCTCTTCGAGGGCTACGTGCTGTACCCGTACCGGGCATCGGCCGCCAAGAACCGGCTGCGCTGGCAGTTCGGCGTGCTCGTGCCCCCGGCCTGGGGTCCCGCGCACGACGAGCACTCCAGCCAGCAGACCGAGATCCTGATGGAGCCCAAGGGCGAGGCGACGCTCACCGTCGAGGTGCGCTTCCTGCGGGCGCAGCGCCGCACGGTCGGGCAGGCGCAGCCGGACGGCACCTTCACCGAGGTCGCCGAACTGCACCTGGCCGACCGGGTGCTCGTCCCCTGGGACGAGGGCGCCGAGGAGCGCATCGAGCTGACGGCGGGCCTGGCCGAGCTGACCGGAGAGGGCGTCGTGCTGCCGTTCCGGCGTCCGGCCGGCGAGGAGACCGAACCCGTCCTGGACGCCGACGGCCGCTGCGTGGGCCGGCTGGTGCGGCGCACCGAGGAGGTCGAGGGCGCCGTACGCCTGCGCGCGACCGGACTCGACGGCGCCTACCGGGTGTTCAGGCTCTCGGCCGTCGTCGAGAACACCAGCCCGTGGGCGCCGGACCCCGGCGCCGGCCCGCACGGCGCCGACCGCGAGGCGGCGCTCCCCCGGTCGCTGGTCGCGGCGCACGTCCTGCTCGGGCTCAGCGCGGGGTCCTTCCTGTCGATGACGGACCCGCCCGAGTGGGCCAGGGCAGCCGTCGCCGAGTGCTCCAACCGGCACACCTGGCCCGTCCTGGCCGGCGAACCGGGCCGCGCCGACGTGGTGCTGTCCTCGCCGATCATCCTGGAGGACCACCCGGCCATCGCACCCGAGAGCGCCGGGGCGATGTACGACGCGACCGAGATCGACGAGATCCTCGCCCTGCGGACGGCGGCGCTGACCGACCGGGAGAAGCGCGAGGCCCGCGGGACGGACGCCCGCGCGGCCGCCGTCATCGACCTGGCCGACTCGATGCCGCCCGAGGTCCTCGAACGGCTGCACGGCGCGGTACGGGCGCTGCGGGAGATCACCGACGGGCCGACCGCGTCCGCCGTGGCCGCAACCTCCGCCGTGGCCGCCGGACTCCGGGACGAGGACGAGGTGTTCCGGCCGGAGACCCCCTGGTGGGACCCGGCGCGGGCGGACACCGCGGACCCGGCACGCGACCGGATCACCGTCGACGGCGTCCCGGTGGGCGTGGGCAGCCGCGTGCTGCTGCGCCCCGGCCTGCGGCGCACCGACGCCCAGGATCTGTTCGTCCAGGGGTGCGCCGCCCGGGTCGAGGCGGTGCTGCACGACGTCGACGGGGGGGTGCACCTCGCGGTCACCGTGGAGGGCGACCCCGGTGCGGACATCCGGCGGGAGCAGGGAAGGTTCCTGTACTTCCAGCCCGACGAGGTCACCCCGCTGGAGGACGCGTGAGCAGCCGGACCCTGGTCGCAGGCATCGGCAACGTCTTCCTGAGCGACGACGGCTTCGGCGTGGAGGCCGTACGGGCCCTGGCCGCGCACCCGCTGCCCGCGGGCGCGGAGGCAGTGGACTTCGGCGTACGCGGCGTCCACCTCGCGTACCAGCTGCTCGACGGGTACGACACGCTGATCCTGATCGACGCCACCGCGCGCGGCGGCGCCCCGGGCACGCTGTACCTGATCGAGGCCGGGGAGCCTGCAACGCCCCCGGGGACCGCGGGAGCCGGGAATCCCGTGGAAGCAGGGGAAGCAGGGGAGGCCGCCGTGCTCGACGGCCACCACATGTCGCCCGACGCCGTGCTGGCCCTGCTCGGGACGCTGTGCGCCGGGACCGGATCCGTCCCGCCCCGGCGCATCCTCGTCGTCGGCTGCGAGCCCGCCTGCCTCGACGAGGGCATCGGGCTCAGCGAGCCGGTGGCCGCCGCCGTGGCCCCGGCCGTCGGCACGGTCCTGGACCTGCTCCGAACCGCCGACCCCGATACCACCGAGAGCGCCGACCGCGCCGAGGACACGAAGGACGCCGAGGCCGGGGCACCGCACCGCCGTGAACTGAGGAGAATCCCATGAAGAAGGCCGTCATCGGCGGAGCGGCCGCGGCCGCCGCCCTCGCCGCCGTGCTCAAGCAGGTCCTGCCCGACCTCCGGCGGTACTTCCGGATGCGGAGGATGTGACGCGACGGCAGCCGCGACGGCCGGAGCCCGGACGACCGAATGGCGTACGGGCGTACCGGCCGTCGGCGC
Source organism: Streptomyces sp. NPDC037401 (assembly GCF_055602345.1). Lineage (NCBI taxonomy): Bacteria > Bacillati > Actinomycetota > Actinomycetes > Kitasatosporales > Streptomycetaceae > Streptomyces > Streptomyces sp. NPDC037401. The sequence continues at coordinate 164,256 of NZ_JBVJWO010000004.1, read as the reverse complement.
GCCCGGCCGTGGCGGGCCGTGCCCCGCGGGTCTAATGAGCCCCGGCAGGACGGAGTCCGATGCACGAGATGTCGATCGCCATGGCCGTCGTGGGCCAGGTCGAGGAAGCTGCGCAGGCCGGCGGCGCGTCCGCCGTCACCGCCGTCCGCCTCCAGGTCGGCGAGCTGGCCGGCGTGGTACCCGACGCCCTGGCGTTCTGTTTCGAACTGGCCTGCGCCGGAACGCTCCTGGAGGGCGCACGGCTGACGACGGAGTCCGTCACGGCACGGGCCCGCTGCAGCTCCTGTACCCGCGAGTGGGCCGTCGGCATGCCGCCCGACCTGTGCTGCCCCGGCTGCGGGAAGGCGACGGAGGTCGAACTCGTCTCGGGCCGCGAGCTGCGCATCGTCAGCGCGGAGTGGGCGGACGCACCCGCCCCCGCCCCCGCACCACGCACCCGCTACCCGATCCCCGAGGAGGCCTGAAGCATGTGCCGAGTGGTCGATCTTCAGCAGGCGGTGCTCGCCAGGAACGACGCGGCGGCGCACGCCCTGCGCACCGGACTGGCGGCCCGGGGCATCACGGTCGTCAACCTGCTCTCCAGCCCCGGCAGCGGCAAGACGGCCCTGCTGGAACACGAGTTGCTCCTCGCGCGGCAGCGCGGCCTGCCGGTCGCCGCGCTGACCGCCGACCTCGCCACCGAGAACGACGCGGTACGGCTGGCGCGTTCGGGAGCGCCGGTCAAGCAGGTGCTGACCGACGGGCTGTGCCACCTGGAGGCGCACATGCTCGGCCGGCACCTGGACGGGTGGCTGCCCGAGGACACGCGGCTGCTCTTCGTGGAGAACGTCGGCAATCTCGTCTGCCCGGCCTCCTACGACCTCGGTGAATCGCTGCGGGTGGTCCTCGCCTCGGTCACCGAGGGCGAGGACAAGCCGCTCAAGTACCCGACCGCCTTCGGGCTGGCGCAGCTGGTGGTGGTGACGAAGACGGACATCGCCCAGGCCGTCGAGTTCGACGAGGCGGCCTTCCGTGCGCACGTCCAGCAGGTCAACCCGGGCGTGGAGGTGGTGCTGACCTCGTCCCGTACGGGCGAGGGGGCCGGGCTGCTGCTCGACCGGGCGCTGGCGGCCGGATCGGGCGCCGCGGTGCACGTACCGGTCATGGCACGGCAGCTCGGGGACACGGCCGGCCATCACCACCACGGCGACCATCACGACCACGGCGACCACGGCCACGGTGACGGTGACGGTCTCGGCCCGCACCTCCACCCGCACCCGGCCCCGGCGCAGACCCGCTGATGGAGGCCGTGCAGCGCCGCCGCGTGACCGTCACGGGTGTGGTGCAGGGCGTGGGTTTCCGGCCGTACGTGTACACCCGTGCGACGGGCCTCGGCCTCGCCGGGCACGTGACGAACACCCCGGACGGGGTGGTCGCGGAGGTCGAGGGCGCGCCGGCCGCCGTGTCGGAGTTCTGCGACCGGCTCGCGGCCGAGGCTCCGCCGCTGGCCGTGGTCGATGCCGTGGACCACTGTGAGCTCCCCGTCGCGGGCGGCGCCGGATTCGCCATCGTCGCCTCCCGCACCGGCGGTCCCGCCCGCACGCTGGTCTCCCCCGACATGGCCACGTGCGCCGACTGCCTGGCAGAGCTGGCCGATCCGGCCGACCGGCGCCACCGGCACCCGTTCATCACGTGCACGCACTGCGGGCCGCGCTTCACCATCGTCACCGGACTGCCGTACGACCGTGCGCACACCACCATGGCCCGCTTCCCGATGTGTCCCGACTGCGCCCGCGAGTACGCCGACCCCGCGGACCGGCGCTTCCACGCCCAGCCGGTCGCCTGTCCGGCCTGCGGGCCCCGGCTGAAGCTGCTCGCCGGGCAGCCGGCCCGCGAGCTGCCCGCGGCGGACCCGGTCGCCGAGGCCCGGCGGCTGCTGGCGTCGGGGGCGATCCTCGCGGTCAAGGGGCTCGGCGGCTACCACCTCGCCTGCGACGCCGCCCACTCCGGTGCCGTCGCGGAGCTGCGACGCCGCAAGGGCCGGGGGGACAAGCCGTTCGCCCTGATGGCCCGCGACCTCGCCGGGGCCGAAGCGCTCGTGCACGTCGGCCCCGAGGAGCGCGCGCTGCTGACCGGCGGCGTCCGGCCGATCGTGCTGCTGCGCCGCCGCGCCGGTGCACAGGCCGGTGCGGGCCCCGGGAGGCCCTCCGAGGAGGTCGCCCCGCGCTGTCCCGACCTCGGCGTGATGCTCCCGTACACGCCCGTGCACCACCTGCTGCTCGGCCTGCCCGGCGATCCGCCCGGTCCCCGGCTGCTGGTGATGACCAGCGGGAACCTCGCGGGGGAACCGATCGTCACCGACGACGAGGAGGCCCTGCACCGGCTGGGCGGGATCGCCGACGCCTGGCTCACCCACGACCGTCCGATCCACGTGCCCTGCGACGACTCCGTGGTGCGGGTCTGCGACGGCGAGCTGCTGACCCTGCGCCGGTCCCGGGGGTACGCCCCCCTGCCGGTCACCGTGCCGGTGGCGGTCCCGGCGACCCTGGCCGTGGGCGGGGACCTCAAGAACGCGTTCTGCGTCGGCGAGGGGCGGCGGGCCTGGCTGTCCGCGCACGTCGGCGACATGGACGACCTCGCCACGCAGGACGCCTTCGCCCGCGCCGAGCGGCAGCTGGAGTCCATCACCGGCGTCTCCCCCCGGCTGCTCGCCGCCGACCGCCACCCCGGCTACCGCTCCGGCGGCTGGGCCCGGCGCGCCGCCGCCGGCCGACCGCTGGTGCCCGTCCAGCACCACCACGCGCACATCGCCTCCGCGATGGCCGAACACGGCCTGGACGGCGGCCGTCCCGTGATCGGCGTGGCCTTCGACGGGACCGGCTACGGGGACGACGGCGCGGTCTGGGGCGGGGAGGTCCTCCTCGCCGACTACGCCGGCTACCTGCGCTTCGCCCACCTCTCCTACGTCCCGCTGCCGGGCGGTGACGCCGCCGTCCGGCGGCCGTACCGGATGGCCCTGGCGCACCTGCGCGCCGCGGGCATCCCGTGGACCCCGGACCTGCCGTGCGCCGCCGCCTGCCCGCCGGAGGAACTACGGGTACTGGAGCGCCAGTTGGAGCGGGACCTGAACTGCTCCCCCACATCCAGCATGGGACGCCTCTTCGACGCGGTGTCCTCTCTCGCCGGGGTGTGCCACCACTCCGGGTACGAGGCGCAGGCCGCCATCGAGCTGGAGGGCGCCGCCTTCGCCGCCCACCGGATGCGCGGCGGCGCGGCGGGCACGGGTCCCGGCCCGGGGTACGCCTTCGGACTGCGGCTGCCGCCCGCGGGGTCCGGGGGGCCGGTCGTCGCCGACCCGGCGCCCGTGCTGGCCGCAGTCGTGGACGACGTGCGCGCGGGCGTGACCGGGCCGCTCGTCGCGGCCCGCTTCCACGCCGGTGTCGCCGCGCTCGTCGGCAGTCTCTGCGCGCTCGCGCGCGAACGGCACGGCACGGACACCGTCGCGCTGACCGGCGGCGTCTTCGCCAACACCCTCCTCTCCTCGGCCTGTGCCCGGGAGCTGCGCGCGGAGGGCTTCACCGTCCTGCGGCACCGCCGGGTCCCGCCGAACGACGGCGGGCTGGCACTCGGCCAGCTCATGGTGGCGGCGGCCGCCGACGTCACGGACCGCCCGACACCCCCGACACCCCCGACACCCCGACAGCAAGGAGAAGCCCATGTGCCTGGCGGTCCCCGGCAGAGTGCTTGACATCGGGGAGAAGGACGGCACCCGCATGGCCACCGTCGACTTCGGCGGCGTGCAGAAGGAAGTGTGCCTGGAGTACCTCCCGGACCTCCAGGTCGGCGAGTACGCCATCGTCCACGTGGGGTTCGCCCTCCAGCGGCTGGACGAGGAGTCGGCCCGGCAGACCCTCGAGCTGTTCGCGCAGCTCGGCATGCTCCAGGAGGAGTTCGGCGACCCGTGGGAGCTGGCCGCCCAAGCCGGCGGTACGCCGTGGCCGTTCGGCGAGGACGCCGCGGAGGGCGGCACGCAAGGCATCGCGGAAGGCATCGCGCAGGGCGCCGCGCCGCAGGAGGAGGTACAGAAGTGAAGTACATCGAGGAGTTCCAGGACCCCGCACTGGCACGCCGGCTGCTCGACGACATCCACGCCACCGTGACCCGCCCCTGGGCCCTGATGGAGGTGTGCGGCGGCCAGACGCACACCATCATCCGGCACGGGATCGACCAGCTCCTGCCGGAGCAGGTCGAGTTGATCCACGGTCCGGGCTGCCCGGTGTGCGTCACCCCGCTGGAGGTCATCGACAAGGCCCTGGAGATCGCCTCCCGGCCCGAGGTGATCTTCTGCTCCTTCGGGGACATGCTCCGCGTGCCCGGCACCGGCCGCGACCTGTTCCAGGTCCGGAGCGAGGGCGGGGACGTACGGGTCGTGTACTCGCCGCTCGACGCCCTCACGATCGCGCGCCAGAACCCGCAGCGCGAGGTGGTGTTCTTCGGCATCGGCTTCGAGACCACCGCCCCGCCCAATGCCATGACGGTCCATCAGGCAAAGCGGCTGGGCATCCGCAACTTCAGCCTGCTGGTGTCCCACGTGCGGGTGCCCCCTGCCATCGAGGCGATCATGCAGTCGCCCAGCTGCCGGGTGCAGGCCTTCCTCGCCGCGGGGCACGTGTGCAGCGTCATGGGCGTGGGCGAATACCCGGAGCTCGCGGAGCGCCACCGGGTCCCGATCGTCGTGACGGGCTTCGAACCGCTGGACATCCTGGAGGGCGTACGGCGGGCCGTGCACCAGTTGGAGCGCGGCGAGCACACGGTCGACAACGCGTACGCGCGCGCCGTCCGCCCGGAGGGGAACCCGGCCGCGCTGGCCATGCTCGAGGACGTCTTCGAGGTCACCGACCGGTCCTGGCGGGGCATCGGCGTCATCCCGGGCAGCGGCTGGCGGCTCTCCCCCCGCTACCGGGAGTTCGACGCCGAGCACCGGTTCTCGGTGACCGGCATCGACACCCGCGAGCCGGCCGAGTGCCGCAGCGGCGAAGTCCTCCAGGGACTGCTCAAGCCCCACGAGTGCGAGGCGTTCGGCACCCTGTGCACGCCGCGCACCCCGCTCGGCGCCACGATGGTCTCCAGCGAGGGTGCCTGCGCCGCGTACTACCTCTACCGGCGGCTGGACCTCACGGCCGCCGCCACCTCCCCGACCTCCCCGACCGCACCGACCGCACCGCTGGAGGCGAGCCCCGTTGCCTGAGACCGCACAGCCCGACACCGTGCAGCCCGACACCGTGCAGACCGGCACGGTGCAGACCGGCACACCACCCGGCACCGCGCTGCCCGGTGCGGTGCTCGACGTCGCCGGCTGGACCTGCCCGGCCCCGCTGCGCGACCGTCCGCGGATCGTCATGGGACACGGCGGCGGCGGCGCGCTCTCTGCCGAACTGGTCGAGCACCTCTTCGCCCCGGCCTTCGGCGGCGCGGTCCTCGCCCAGCTCGGCGACTCCGCGGCGGTTTCCCTGGGCGGTGCCCGGCTGGCCTTCTCCACCGATTCGTACGTCGTACGGCCGTTGTTCTTCCCCGGCGGCAGCATCGGCGACCTCGCGGTCAACGGCACGGTGAACGACCTGGCCATGAGCGGTGCCCAAGCCGCCTACCTGTCCTGCGGGTTCATCCTGGAGGAGGGGGTGGAGATCTCCGTGGTGGCGCGGGTGGCGGAGGCCATGGGAGCCGCCGCCCGGGCCGCGGGCGTGGAGGTGGCGACCGGGGACACCAAGGTCGTCGAGGCGGGCCACGGGGACGGGATCTACCTCAACACCGCGGGAATCGGGCTCATCCCCGAGGGCGTGGACCTGCGCCCGCAGCGCGTCGTACCCGGCGACGTCGTGATCGTCAGCGGCGAGATCGGCCTCCACGGCGTGGCGATCATGAGCGTCCGCGAGGGCCTGGAGTTCGGCGTGGACGTCGAGAGCGACTGCGCGGCCCTCGGCGGCCTCGTGCAGAGCATGCTCGCCGTCACCCCCGACCTGCACGTCCTGCGCGACCCCACCCGGGGCGGGCTGGCGGCCTCGCTCAACGAGATCGCGGCCGCCTCCGGCACCGGCGTCGTCATCCAGGAGAGCCGCGTCCCGGTCCCGGCGGCGGTCGCCAACGCCTGCTCGATCCTCGGTCTCGACCCGCTCTACGTGGCCAACGAGGGCAAGCTCGTCGCGTTCGTGCCGCGCGAGCACGCCGACGCCGTCCTCGACGCGATGCGCGCGCATCCGCTGGGGCGCCGTGCCGCGGTGATCGGCGAGGCCGTGGCGGCCCACCCGGGCATGGTCGTGGCGCGGACCGGGCTCGGCGGCACGCGGGTGGTCGACCTGCCGATCGGCGAGCAGCTACCGCGCATCTGCTGACGCCGGGGCGGCCCCGGCACGCTCCACGCGGTCCACGTGGCCGGTGTGATGGAGCTCGTGGATGTGGTGGGTGTGATCGGTGTGGACCGTGGCCGCGGTCAGCCGGGGAACCGCGCGGGCCAGGGCGCGTTCGGCCGCGACGGCCAGCCCGTGCGCCTCGACGACGGTCAGGTGCGGGTCCACGACGATGTCGGCCTCGGCGCGCAGGCTGTGGCCGATCCACCGCATACGCAGCTGCCCGACGCCGCGTACGCCCTCCACGGCGAGCAGGGCCGTCTCGGCGGCCTCGACGAGCCGGGGGTCGACCGCATCCATCAGCCGCCGGCCGACCTCGCGGGCCGCGTCCTTGAGGACCAGCAGGATCGCCGCGGTGATCAACAGGCCGACGACGGGGTCGGCCTGGCGCCACCCGAGCACGGACCCGCCGGCGCCGAGCAGCACGGCGAGCGAGGTGAAGCCGTCGGTACGGGCGTGCAGGCCGTCGGCGACCAGGGCGGCCGAACCGATCTTCCGGCCGGTGCGGATGCGGTGGCCGGCCACCCACTCGTTGCCGAGGAACCCGGCTGCCGCGGCCGCCGCCACGGCCCCGACGTGCGTGACGTCGCGCGGGTGCAGCAGGCGGTCGACGGCTTCGTACCCGGCGAAGGCTGCCGATGCGGCGACGGTCAGCACGATCACCACGCCCGCCAGGTCCTCGGCGCGGCCGTATCCGTAGGTGTAGCGGCGGTCGGCGGCGCGGCGCCCGAGGAGGAAGGCGATCCCGAGCGGCACGGCGGTCAGGGCGTCGGCGGCGTTGTGGACCGTGTCGCCCAGCAGCGCCACCGACCCGGACATGGCGACGATCACCGCCTGGACGGCCGTGGTCGCCGCGAGGACGAGGAAGGACAGCCACAGCGTGCGCATGCCCTCGCGCGAAGTCTCCATCGCGGCATCGACCTTGTCCCGCGCCTCGTGGCCGTGCGGGGTGAGCACGTGGGCCAGCCGGTGTCCCAGCCGTCGCCACGGGCCGCGGCCGGGCTGATCGCGGCCGTGCACGTGGTGGTCGTGGTGGGCGTGCTCGTGGTGGCGGTCGTGGTCGTCGTGGTGTCCATGGCCGTGCGCGGGGGTGTGGTTGCCTGCCATGCGCCCCACCATGGCAGGCGAACCCGATTGCAGCCATCACCGTCGTACGGCCGCTGACCAGGTGCGATGACCTCGCAATTGCACCGGTGCGAGGAAACTCGCGGGCGGTGGGACGGCCGTCGGGTGCAGGATGCCCCGGTGGACCACGTGCTGTGCGGGCTCGCCGCCAATGCCGCCCTCCCCCGGAGCTGGTGGACCGTCTGATAGCCCTCGCGGACGAGGACATCGGCGCGGCCTCGCCCGTCGCCCGGACCTCAGCCGCCCGCAGGCGTGCGCGCCGGCCGAGCGCGTCACGGCGAGTGCGGTGGCGGCGGCGCACACGGGACGGCTGACCGCTGCGGACGTGGACCCGTCGGCCCTGCCGGAGTTGGCGGCGTCTCCGGATGCGAACCTGCGGATGCTGGTCGCCCGCCGTCGCGACCTGCCCGCCGGTGTCCGCGACGCACTGGCCCTCGATCCCGACGCCAGGGTGCTCACGGCCGTCGCCGCGCACCCCGGTCTCTCGGAGACCCTGCTGCTCGCTGCCCCCGGAGGTCATCACCGCACTGCTGTCCGACGACGACCGGCGCGTCGTGGAGGCCGCGGCCGCCAACCCGTCCCTGCCCGCCGCCGTGATGGCCCGGCTGCTGCCCGGGCCGGGCCGAGGCGCTGTCCGCGCGCGGTGGAAAAGCAGTACCGGTGAGCGCGGGGCGGTCCTAACGTACGGTCTGCCCTTGCCGTTTGCGCCCTGCGCTCCCCCGTGGACGGGTGCCGGGCAGCGGTCTTCCGGAAGGATCCCCCGAATGGCCTTGCCCCCCGCCGCGCCGGCCCCACGCCTGTGGAACCGGAATTTCACCCTCTATTTCACGTCGCGCACCATGTCGGTGCTGGGCGACACGATGGTCCCGGTGGCGCTGGCGGTCGCCATGCTCGCGCTCGGGTACGGGGTGAGCGGGGTCGGGTTCGCGCTCGGCGCCTGGATGGGGGCGTTCGCGCTCTTCGTCGTCTTCGGCGGGGTGTTCGCGGACCGCTTCCACCCCCGGCCGCAGATGATCGGCGCCGACCTGGTCCGGTGCGCGCTCCAGGGCTCCCTCGCCGCGTACCTGTGGCTCGGGCATCCGGCGCTGTGGTTCATCATCGGCGGGTCGGTGCTCGGCGGCATCGCGACCGCGATGTACCAGCCGGGGGTCTCCGGCCTGGTGCCGCAGGTCGCCGCCGACGCGGGGCAGGCCAACGCCGTGGTACGGGTGAGCCAGGGCGTCGCCTCGATGGCCGGGCCCGCGATCGCCGGGACGCTCGTCGCCACCACGTCGTCGGCGACCGTGTTCGTGGTCGACGCGGCCACCTTCGCGGTCAGCGCCGGCTGCCTGACGGCGCTGCGGCTGCCGCGGTTCGAGCCGGACCGCACGGCCTCCACGCTGGCGAACCTCCGCACCGGCTGGCACGAGTTCCGGTCCCGGTCCTGGCTGTGGGGCGTCATCCTGATCTGGTGGGTGCTGGGCGTCTTCGTCTGGGGCCCGCTCACGCCGCTGGGCGCGGTGTCCGTCATCGCCGAGCACGGCAAGGCGGCGTTCGGCTATGCGGAGAGCGCCTTCGGGGCCGGATGCGTGCTCGGCGGCCTGGCGGCGATCCGGATCCGCCTCTCGCGCCCGCTGCTGGCGGGCGGGGCGGCGATGTTCCTCTTCCCGCTGATGCCGCTGGCGGCGGCTCTGGTTCCGGCGCTGCCGCTGCTCCTGCTGGGGTACGCGCTGAGCGGGGTCGGGTGGGCGTACTGGGGCGTCCAGTGGGCCACGACCGTACAGACCCAGGTCCCCGAGGACCGGCTCAACCGCGTGACGGCGTACGAGATCGCCGGGTCGATCCTCGCCCTGCCGTTCGGCCAGGCGCTGGCGGGCCCCGCGAGCAGCGTCTTCGGCGTCCACGAACTGCTGCTGGCCGGGTCCGTGATCAGCGTGGGCTGTGCGCTCGCGCTCGTCACCGTCCCGCCGGTCCGCCGCCTGCGGCGCGTCCCGGCGCCGCCGCCGTCGTACGGGGACCCCGCCCCGCGGCAGGGCGACGGCGCGACGCACGAGCCGAGCCCCGCGGCGGGGCGGTGACGGCAGGGGGTGTCAGCGGGCCTCGCTCAGTTCGAGGAGGTGCCCGTCGGGGTCGCGGAAGAAGCAGCGGACCTCGAAGCCGTGGTCCACGGGCTCGGTCAGGAACCGGGCGCCTCGGGCGCTCAGCGCCGCGTGGGCGGCCCGGCAGTCGGGCACCCGGAACGTCATGGCGTGGCCGACCCGGTCGGCGTCCGCGGGCGCGGCGAAGGTCACCGTGGGCTTGTCCTCGGTCGGTCCGCCGCCGGTGACCAGCAGCAGCCAGGTGCCGCACAGCCGCAGGACCACGCTCGTGCCGCCGTACTCGCGGACGAGTTCGGCGCCGACGACGTCGCAGTAGAACGCGCGGGACCGGGCGGTGTCCGCGACGACCAGGATGTGGGTCAGTTCGGTCCCCGCGGGGAATTCCTGCGCGGTCACGGGCGGCTCCGGTGGGTGCGGGGCTCGCGGCGGGCCCGGCCGGCGGGTGCGTACGGCCGCGGCGGCGGTCGCGGTCGCGGTGACCGTACGGGGGTGACGCTACGGCGCGGACGGTCCGGCCGGTCCGCGACCCGCGCGGACCGGACCGGCCGCCTCACCCGTGCGGACCGTCACGCGTCGGTGCGGGCCCGGTCGAGGATGGCCCCGGTGTCGACGCCCGTGGGGAGGGTGCCGAAGGCGTGGCCGTGTTCGCCGCCGAGGCGGGAGGCGCAGAAGGCGTCCGCGACCGCCGCCGGCGCATGGCGCTGGAGCAACGAGCCCTGCAGGACGAGGGCCATGGTCTCGGTCAGCTGACGGGCCCGGTACTCGGCCCCGGCCGGGTCCGCCAGCTGCTTGCCGAGCAGCGCGACGGCCGCGTCGAGGTGCCGGTTGGCGCCCGCCGCCTGCCCGGCCTCCGCGAAGAAGGCCTCGACGGTCTCGGGCTGGCGGGCCATCGCCCGCAGGGAGTCCAGCGCGGCCACGTTCCCGGATCCCTCCCAGATGGAGGACAGCGGGGCCTCCCGGTACAGGCGGGGCATGCCGGACTCCTCGATGTAGCCGTTGCCGCCCAGGCATTCGAGGGCTTCCGCGGCGTGCGCGGGGACGCGCTTGCAGACCCAGTACTTGGTCACGGCCAGCCCGAGCCGGCGCAGCAGGGCCTCGTCGGAGTTGCCTGCGGCGACCCGGTCGGTGGCGCCCGCGAGCCGCAGGGCGACGGCGGTCGCGGCCTCGGACTCCAGCGCGAGGTCGGCGAGCACGTTGCGCATCAGCGGCTGGTCGACGAGGGCCTTGCCGAACGCCCGCCGGTGGGTGGCGTGGTGGACGGCGCGGACCGTGCCGAGGCGCATGCCGGAGGCCGCGCCGAGGACGCAGTCGAGACGGGTCATGTTGACCATCTCGATGATGGTCGCCACGCCGCGGCCCTCCTCCCCGACCAGCCAGCCGAAGGCCTCGTCGTACTCGATCTCGGCGGAGGCGTTGGAGTGGTTGCCGAGCTTGTCCTTGAGCCGCTGGAGGTGCAGGCGGTTGCGCGTGCCGTCGGGCAGGACGCGGGGCAGCAGGAAGCAGGACAGTCCGCCCGGTGCTTGAGCGAGGGTGAGGAAGAGGTCCGACATGGGGGCGGAGGTGAACCACTTGTGCCCCGTGAGGCGGTACGTGCCGTCGGCTGCCGGGACGGCGGTGGTGGTGTTGGCCCGGACGTCCGAGCCGCCCTGCTTCTCGGTCATCGACATGCCGGCGATCAGGCCCCGCTTGGTCTCGGGCTGCCGGAGCCCGAAGTCGTACACGGAGGCCGCCAGCAACGGTTCGAACCGCTCGGCCAGCTCCGGTGTCGTGCGCAGCGCGGGGACGGCGGCGTACGTCATGGAGACGGGACAGGAGTGTCCCGCCTCGACCTGGCCCCAGACGACGAACTTCGCGGCGCGGGCGACGTGCGCGCCCGCCCGGTCGTCGCGCCAGGGGGCGGCGTGCAGGCCGTTGCCGACGGCGGTGCGCATCAGTTCGTGCCAGTAGGGGTGGAACTCCACCTCGTCGATCCGGTGGCCGTAGCGGTCGTGGGTGCGCAGGACGGGCGGGTTCTCGTTGGCGAGGCGGCCCCATTCGGCGGCCTGTTCGGATCCGGCCAGGACGCCGAGCCGGTGGATCTCGGGCGCGGCCCAGGCGGCGCCCTCGCGGGCGACGGCCTCCATCAGTGCCGGGTCGGCGGCGGCGTCGTACCCGTGGTGCGGCGGGACCTGGTTGGTGACCTCATGCGTCTGGGGCATCGTGTCCTCCGAGAGCTCTCAGGGTGAAGGCGATCAGACCGGGGATGACGTCGGCGGGTTCCGCGTCGCCGTCGGCGAGCGGGCCGACGAGCGCCTCCGCTATCGCTCCGACGAGGGCCGCCGCGGTCAGTTCGGGCGGCTGCGGCGGGAGTTCGCCGGTGGCGACTCCGGCGGCGATCTGCCGGGCGTACACGTCGCGGAAGGCCCGGCGGAAGACGAGCCGTTCGGTGTCGACGGCCGGGTCGGCGGGCTCCGCGAGGAGGGCGAAGGCGCGGCGGGGCGCCTGGAGCGCCCGGGTGGCGAAGACCTCGACGGCGGCGGCGACGCGCTGTGCGGCCGTACCGGGGCGCTGCGCCGCGGCGTCCACGGCCTCGACCTCCCGCGCCACCAGGGTCCGGAAGAGCGCGGCCGCGAGCTCGGACTTGCCGGCGAAGGACTGGTACACGGTGCCGGTGGAGATCCCGGCCTCCGCGGCGATGGCCGCGACCGAGCAGCCGGCGTACCCCTCGCGGGAGAGGAGGCGGACGGCGGCTTCGAGGACCAGGCCGCGGCGTGCGTCGAGCCGGGCTTGGACGGCGGGGGGACGGCGGTAGGGCATGGGAAGGATTGAAGCACTGATTCAGTGCTTCATGCCAGGGGGCGGGTGGTGCCGGACCGACACAGGGCGGCCCGTCCTTTGTGGTTGCGGACCCCATAGGCACCCGCACGGGCCGGCCCTAACCTCCCGGGGACCGCGCCGGCACCGAGTCGGCACCGCGCCGAGCCGGCGCCGACCCCTGCGCTTCCAGCTGCTCACGGAGGGCCCATGAGATCACCGACCGCCGCCCGGTTCCGCCGGCCGGCCGCACTGCTGCTGCTCGCGGCCGTGGCGTACCTGCTTCCCGCGCCCGCCGCGGCCGTTCCGGTCGCCGCCGCCGCACCGGCGCCGCTCGCCCCCGTACCCGGGGAGCTCACGCCCCACGACATCCGGGGCGTGTACGGCGCGGGCGTCTCCTCCGGCGGCTACATGGCCACGCAGCTCCACGTCGCGTACTCCGGCACCTTCGACGGGTCGGGGGTGTTCGCCTCCGGGCCGTACGGGTGCGCGCAGAACACGCTCGACAAGGCCCTCTACGCCTGCATGGACACCCGGCAGGACCTCCAGCTCGACCGGCTGGAGCAGACGGCGCGGGACTGGTCGGCGCAGGGCCTCGTCGACCCGGTGTCCCAGCTCGAGGGCGACCCGGTCTACGCGTTCAGCGGCTCGGGCGACGCGACCGTCCGGCGTCCGGTGGTCGACGCCCTGTCCGAGTACTTCGGCCGCTTCGGCGCCCGCGTCCGCCACAACAGGACCACCGCGGCGGGGCACGCCTGGATCAGCCCGCTCGGCCCCAACTCCTGTACGGTCACGCAGAACCCCTGGATCAACGACTGCGGCATCGACGCGCCGCGGGAGCTGCTCGGCCACCTGCTGGGCTCCGTCGCGGCGCCGGCCTCCACGCCCGGGGGCTCCCTGATCCGCTTCGACCAGAACCGGTACGCGCCGGGCGGGCAGGCCCGCGCGATCTCCATGGACGAGCAGGGGTTCGCGTACGTGCCGACGGCGTGCACGGGCGGCGCGGCCTGCCGTCTGGTGGTGGCGCTGCACGGCTGCAAGCAGGGGTATTCGTACCAGGGCTTCGGGACCCGCTTCATCGACGGGGCCCAGCTGAACGAGCACGCGGACACCAACGGCCTGATCGTGCTGTACCCGCAGGCGGTTCCGACCGGGACGCTGGACAACCCGAACGGCTGCTGGAACTGGTGGGGCTACCTCGGCGACTCCGCGCACGCCCGCCACGGCGGCCGGCAGATCGAGACGATCATGGGCATGGTGCGTGCGCTCGGCGGAGGAGGCGGCGGGACGCCGTCGCCCGGCCGGGTGACGCTGCCCAGCCTCGACGCCGAGGACGGCTACGTGAAGGCTGCGGGCGACGGCTCGGGCCCGGCGGTCGGCACGTACGAGAGCACGTACGGGCTGGCCCTGGGGAGGGGCGCCGACGGCAGGTTCAACCGCACGGTGCTGTCGTTCGACACCTCTGCCGTCCCGGCCGGGAAAGAGATCACCGGCGCGTACGTGACCGTGTCCCGGAGCAGCGGCTCGGGCGATCCGTGGTCGAGCCCGGCGGGCAACCGGCTCCTGGCCGACGTGCACCGCGGCTGCCTGGGCGGCTGCGCGGTCGAGCCGTCCGACTGGGGTGCGGCGGTGACGGTGCCGGGGGCGGCTGCGATCGGCCCGTTCACCTCGGGCTCCGCGTCCTCGGGTCCGCTGTCGGCGGCCGGGCTGGCGGCGGTCAACCGCTCGGGCCGGACGCATGTCCGGCTGCGTTTCGAGCACAACCAGATGTCTACGGCGTACCTCTTCGTCAACCGGGACACCCGGGCGACGCTGACGGTGGAGTACCGGTGACGGAGGCCTCACCGTTTGCGTCCGTTTGGCATGGGTAAGCGATATTTCGTCTGGTTATGATCCATTAGACGGCGGCGCCCGACCACCGGGCCTGCCGCCGGCCGCCTACGGAAGAGAGATTGCCGTGTCCGTCGTGAAGAGCGCCCTGCCCGCAGCCGACCTGAAGATCGTCGGTGAGGCACTCCAGGGCGCGCTGGTCGATCTGATCGACCTCGCACTCGTCGCCAAGCAGGTGCACTGGAACGTCGTGGGCCCCCGCTTCCGGTCCGTCCACCTCCAGCTGGACGAGGTCGTCACCACGGCCCGTACGCATTCCGACGTGATCGCCGAGCGCGCCTCGGCCCTGGGCGTGGCCCCGGACGGCCGGGCCGCGACGGTCGCCTCGACGTCCGCGATCACCGGAGTCCCGGGTGAGTGGGTGAAGGACGCCGACGCGGTCCGCATCCTCGTGGACGCCCTGGGCACGGTGATCACCCGCATGCGCGAGCGCATCCAGTCCACGGCCGACCCGGACCCGGTGACCCAGGACCTCCTGATCGGCCTGACCGGCGACCTGGAAAAGCACCACTGGATGTTCCAGGCGGAGAGCGCCTGAGCGGGCCGGAAAGCGGGAACGGGACACTCGGTACGGCGAGGTCCTGCACGTCGCCGACGGGCTCGCTGTCCCCGTAGAACGTCTCGAAGAGGCGTGGCCCCAGCCGGTGCCGGCCGGGGCCACGCTCCCCGCACCATCTCAACCGGGCCGGCAGAACTCGCACGCCGTCGCTCACCGGTCCGCCCTCTCGCGGGCCTTCCGGCAGGCGCGCGGGTCCAGGTGGGCCCAGTCGGCCGGCCGTGCGCCTCATCGATTCGGGTGTCGTCTCGCGCGCGGGCCCGATGATGGGCTGGTCGCAGCGGCAGCAGATCTTTCCGCGGCTCACCGACGGGCTCCCGGCTCCGGGCAGGACCACACCTCCGTGCCGTCGAGGCGGCCGCCGGGCGACCGGAGGAGGCCGCCCGCTACGCGCTCCGGGCCCTGCACCTGTTGGAGACGCACTGGTACGCCACGGGGCTGGAGCGGGTCCGCGAAGTGCGGCGCGCACTCGGGCCGTGGGAGCACGAGCCGTATGTGCGCGACCTCGACGACCGGCTGTACGGCTGGGGATCTGTCGTCAGCGCCCTCGCGAATTGAACCCGGCGATGAGGCCCGGCAGCTCCTCCAGACTCTCCACCCGGAACGTGGGGAGCGCCTGGGCCTCCTCGCTGTTCCACTGGATGGTGGCCCACGGACCGCGGCGGATCAGCGCCGTGCGCATGCCCGCCTGCGCGCCCGGCCGTAGGTCGTTGTCGACGCGGTCGCCCACGTAGAGGATCTCGTCGGCGGCGAACGGCACGACGTCGGCGACCCGCTCGAAGAACGCGATGTCGGGCTTGCTGGCGCCCCAGTCGTCGGAGGTGCCGATCAGGTCGACGTCATCGGTGAACAGGCCGCGGAGGATGCCGCCGGCGCGGACGGTCTGATTGCCGGCGATGCCGAGCCACAATCCGTCGGCGCGCAGCTTGGCGAGGGCGGGCCGGACGTCCGGGTACAGGTCGGACTCGTCGAAGTGCTCGGGCTGGCCGGCTGCCCGCCCGCGCCTCCCGCTCGGCCGTGAGGTCGAAGCCGGGCTTGAAGGGCTGGAACGCTTCGCGGTAGTCGCGTCCCTGGGCGATGACCGCGCCGAACGTCGCAGCGAAGGTGTGGCGTGGGACACCGAGCCAGTCGGCCCACGTTCCGTACTCGCGCGTTTCGTCCACCAGGCATTCGCCGACGTCGAAAACCACAGCTCGAATCATGCGCCGACCCCATCCAGCGGCCGGGACGCACGACTGCGTCCCCTCCCGCCCGAAAGCTTCCGTTCTAGTGGTCGTCGCAACACCCCGGCTCAGGGGATGCGATGGACTTCGGGATTCGGCCCGGTGCCGGTGGGGTCGACGCGCGGGTCCAGGCCGATTCGCGGAGCAGGCGGAGGCCGTTGAGCGCGACGAGGACGGTGGAGCCCTCGTGGCCGAGCACGCCCAGCGGGAGCGGGAGGTGGCCGGCCAGGTCCCAGGCGGTCAGGGCGGCGATGAACACGCCCGCGACGACCAGGTTCTGCACGACCAGGCGGCGGGCCGCGCGGGAGAGGGCCATCACGGCGGGGACGGTGGTCAGTTCGTCGCGTACGACGACCGCGTCGGCGGTCTCCAGGGCGAGGTCGGAGCCCGCGCGGCCCATCGCGATGCCGGTGTGGGCGGCGGCGAGGGCGGGGGCGTCGTTGACGCCGTCGCCGACGACGAGCACCTTGCGCCCCCCGGCTTCCAGCCGGCGGACGGCCGCGACCTTCTCCTGGGGCAGGAGGCCCGCGTGGACGTCGGCCGCGCCGATGCCGACGTCGGCGGCAACACCGGCGGCGGCCCGCGGGTTGTCACCGGTCAGCAGCAGCGGCCCGGCGCCCGTCAGGGCGGTGAGGGCGGCGACGGTGGCGGCGGCGTCCGGGCGGAGCCGGTCGGCGATGCCGAGCACGCCGGCCGGCGTGCCGTCGCACAGGACGAGGACGGCGGTGCGTCCGGCGTCCTCCAGCGCTCCGGCGTTGCGGGCAGCCTCCCGACCGGCCGGGCCGGCGATGTCGTACGGCAGGCGGGCCGGGGCGCCGACGGCGACCGTGCGGCCCAGGACGACGGCCGTGACCCCGACGCCGGGGACGGAGGTGAACTCCCGGGCGGCGGGCAGCTCGAGGCGGCGTTCGCGGGCGGCGTCGACGACCGCGCGGGCCAGGGGGTGTTCGCTGGGCAGCTCGGCGGCGGCCGCCAGGGCCAGCAGGGCATCGGCGGTCAGCCCGCCGCCGTCCAGCGGCGTCACCTCGGCGACGCGGGGCGCGCCTTCGGTGAGGGTGCCGGTCTTGTCGAGGGCGACCACGTCGGCCTGGCCCAGGCGTTCCATCACGACGGCCGACTTGACGAGCACGCCGTGGCGTCCGGCGGTGGCGATCGCCGACAGCAGGGGCGGCATGGTCGCGAGCACCACCGCGCACGGCGAGGCGACGATCATGAACGTCATCGCGCGGAGCAGCGCCCCTTCGAGTCCGGCGCCGAAGGCGAGCGGTACGAGGAAGACCGCCAGCGTGGCGCAGACCATGCCGATCGCGTACCGCTGCTCGACCTTCTCGATGAACAGCTGCGTGGGCGCCTTGGTTTCGGACGCCTCCTCGACCATCGCGACGATCCGGGCGATCACGGAGTCCGACGCGTCGCGCTCGACGGCGACCGTCAGCGCCCCGGTGCCGTTGAGGGTGCCGGCGAACACCTCGTCCCCGGGCTGTTTCGCCGCCGGGAGCGGTTCGCCGGTGATGGTGGCCTGGTCGACCTCACCGGCCCCGTCCAGCACCCGGCCGTCGGCCCCGACGCGTTCGCCGGGCCGGACCAGGACGGTGTCGCCGACCGCGAGGTCCCCGGCGGCCACCGTCTCCTCCCGGCCGTCGGCGGTCAGGCGGGTGGCCGTGGCGGGGGCCAGGTCCAGCAGGCCGCGGACGGCGTCCCGGGTACGGGCGGTGGCGAGCGCCTCGAGCGCTCCGGAGGTCGCGAAGATGACGATCAGCAGCGCCCCGTCCCTGACCTGGCCGATCGCGGCCGCACCCAGCGCGGCGACGATCATCAGCAGGTCGACGTCCAGGGTCCTGTCCCGCAGAGCCCGGAGTCCGGACCAGGCCGGCTCCCAGCCGCCGGTCGCGTAGCCCAGGGCGTAGAGCGCGCCCCACGTCCAGGCGGGTGCGCCGGCCGACTGCAGGGGCAGCGCGAAGAGGAAGAACGCGAGGGCGGCCGCGGCCCAGCGGGCCTCGGCGAGCGCGAAGAGCCGGGTGCGGCGCCGCAGCGCCGCCACCGGGGCGGTCTGCGCGGCTCCGCCGGCACGCTGGAGCAGATCTGAAGGCATGGCGGGGAAACCCTTCGCGGGCTCGGGGCGGCAGGGACCTCACCATACAGGAACATATGAACAGGTCTTCAAGTGTCATCGCTAAGATGGACGCCATGGGTCATGGAATGGACGACAGGAACGCAGCCACCACCCGCGAGCGCCTGGACACCGTGGGCACCGCGGACGTCGCCGCCACCCTCCAGGCCCTGGCCACGCCCTCCCGGCTGCGGATCCTCGCCCGCCTCCACGAGGGCCCCTGCGCGGTCGGCGACCTCGCCGAGGCCGTCGACATGGAGGCCTCGGCCTGCTCCCACCAGCTGCGCCTGCTGCGCAACCTCGGGCTGGTCACCGGCGAGCGCCGCGGCCGCTCCATCGTCTACGCCCTGTACGACCACCACGTCGCCGAACTGCTCGACCAGGCCCTCTTCCACGTCGAGCACCTGCGCCTCGGGCTGCGCGACACCCCCGCCGAGCCCGCACCCGCCACCTGACAAGGGCGGCGCACTCACCCCGCGGCCCGGCGCGCCGGCCCCCGGTCCGCGTCGGCGCCCCGGCACCGGCGTACGTAGTACCCCCAGGTCAGGGCCGTCAGCAGCGGTCCCCACAGGGCGAAGAGCCCGCTGACGATCCGGGCCAGCCAGCACCACCAGCCGTTCTCCCACTGCCCGTCGGGGGCTCCGGCGATCCCGAAGGTGGTCAGCACCCAGTCCACCAGCAGGGCGAGGAGGCCGGCCGACAGCACGACGGCCGGCACCAGCACCGCAGCCGGCCGCACACTGCGGCCGCCGAGCCGCGGCACCCAGCGCGGCACCACCTCCCCCCAGCCGCGGACCAGGGCGAAGCAGAGCAGTGCGGCCGCCTCCGAGAGCAGGCTGAGCCCGAAGACGTACGGGCCCATGACCCACGGCGAGTCGGGCAGCCGCCCCGGCACGGTGCCCGTCAGCCCCATCGTGTGGCCGAAGGCGAAGGGCAGCCGCCACAGGCAGACGGGGAGCAGGAGCAGCGGAATCGCTCTGGCCGTACGCAACGCCCAGCGGGGAACCGGCCGTTCGGTCCGGGCAGTCGTGTCCGCCGTCGTCGTGTCCGCCGCCGTCGTGTCGATCGTCGTCATGCACCCAGCGTCGCCGCCGCCCGCCGCCGGGACATCGGCCCCGGGGATGCACCGCTTCCCCCACGCGGTGGAGGCCGTCCGCCGGACGTCACCGACAATGCGTGCATGCGCATTCGAACAGTGCACGCCGCCGAACTCCCCCTCCTCCAGGACATCGAGCGCGGCGCGGGCCGCTGCTTCCGGGACGTCGGCATGCCCGAGATCGCCGACGACGAGCCCCTCCCGCTCGACCAGCTCGCCCGCTACCGGGAATCCGGGCTCGCGTGGGTCGCGGTCGACGCCGGCGACCTGCCGGTCGCGTACCTGATCGCCGAACCGGTCGACGGGAACCTCCACATCGAGCAGGTGTCCGTCCACCCGGACAGCGCCCGCCGTCGGATCGGCCGCGCCCTGCTGGACCGTGCGGCGGAGCACGCCGTGAGCGCCGGGATGCCCGCGCTGACCCTGACCACGTTCACCGACGTGCCGTGGAACGCCCCGTACTACGCCCGCTGCGGGTTCCGGATCCTCGGCGAGGACTCGCTCACACCGGGTCTGCGGAAGGTCCGCGCGGCCGAGGCGGAACACGGTCTGGACCGGTGGCCCCGGGTCTGCATGCGGCGGGCGCTCGCCTGATCCGCGGGCCGGGGGGGCGGCGCTATTGCAGGAACGTCCCTGCTCGGCGCCCCGGAGCGCAGGCCGCGAACGGCCGTGATCCCGTTGCGCCGTTCCCCTGCCCGGGCGCGGCGATCGCCCCTAGGCTGAAGCCGACTTGGCCCCTCACGACCTGCGAAGAGCCGCCCGTGCCCGAACCGAGCAATCCTCTTGCACACCGCACCGCGCTGACCGTCGCGGACGGCCGGGACGCCCTGCCGGACGTACGGCGGATCACCCGCGCCTGGCTCAACTCCAAGTTCCACCGCGAGATACCCAACGCCTCCGGCGTCCACCAGCTCGACGACATACGGGTCCTTGCCTCCCAGGTGGCCCACCGCGCCGACGGAACCGAGAGCGCGATGCGCATGCAGTTACGCGAGGACACCCCCGAGGCGACCTGGCGGACCACGGTCACCGCCGTCCATCCCGGAGGCACCCGGCCGGCGCAGGTGGCCGTGGCGCTGGAGTGCTTCGTCAATCCCGGCCACTGTTCCGAACCGGGGCGGCCGCGCCTGGTCGAGCAGCTCGTGGAAGCCCTGGAGTGCAGCGACGGCACCACCCGCCTGACGCTCCAGCCGGTACGGATCACCGCGGGCGAGGTCTGCGTCCTCATCGACGTGCTGTGCGACCCGGACCGCAGGCTGCCGGCCGTCGTCGCGGCCCGGCCCCTGCACCCGGACCAGCGGTGGTCGGCCCGGCTGGGCAAGGCGATGACCAAATGCGCGGGCGCAGCCTCCCTGTTCTTCCTCGACACCGTGGCGGCCGTCGACGCCTTCCGCTGCGCCGCCGAACACCACCGCGTCCCGCCGGGCGCCGTACGGACGTTCCTGACGGAGGTGGACCCCGCGTGGGCGGCGGACGGCCCGCGGCACCGGTACACCACCATGGCGCGCCTGTCCGAGCGGCACACCACCTCCTGGGACACCGTGGTGCGCACCGTGCAGCGGATGTCGACCGAGGCCGCGCTCCCCGAGGCCCTGCGCACCGTCGACTTCCCCGACGAGGAGCTGCGCCGCCGCGACGAGCGGCGCGCGGCGCTCAGCACGGCCCACAGCGGCGACGAGACCCGGAGCCTGCGCGAGCAGGTGACCGTCCTGACCGCTCTGCTGGAGGTCGCCGACGGGGAGATCGAGCAGCGCCGCGGCACGGAGGAGCTCGCGCTGCGGACGAACGGCTCGCTGGAGAAGGAGCTGCGCGCGGGCCGGACGCAGTGGGACAGTGACATGGAGGAGCATCTCCAGGCCCTGGAGGAGATCGAGCGCCTGCGGGCCGAGGCGGACGTCCTGCGGAGCAGGCTCGCGCGGGCCGGGCGCGTCGAGGAGACGGTGGTCCTGGAGACGCGGCCCGCGCAGCCGACGAGTTTCGAGGAACTGTGGGACCGGCGGGGCGACTTCGGCCACATCCTCGTCACGGCCGAGCGCGCGCCCGCGCTCGCCCTGGACGAGACGGACCGCAGCCGGGTGTGGGCCGCGAAGGTGTGGTCCGCGCTGCGGGCCCTCGACCGGTACGGCCGGGACGCCCGCGAGGGCTTCAACGGCGGGTTCTACGAGCACTGCCAGTCGGACCGGTCGCAGTGGCCGGTCAAGAAGGTGGCGATGGCGGAGACGGAGGCGACGATGGCCAAGTACGGCAGCGAGCGGATCCTCCCGGTGCCGTACGCCTACGCGCCCGACGGGACGGCCGAGATGCAGCCCCACCTGAAGATCGACAGCAAGGGCGAATCGCCCCGCGTGCACTTCCTCGACGACACCAAGGGCGTCACGGGCAGGGTCATCGTCGGGTACATCGGCAAGCACCTGACGAACACCAAGACCAACTGACCTGCGGGCGTTCACGTTCGGGGATGCAGGCCGGGCGGGGGCGGCTCCACCGGCCGCGCACGGGTCTCAGCGGGCGGGAGGGTCCGCCGGACCGTCGCCCAGCAGGGTCCGGAGGGCCTTCGCGACCCGCGCCCGGCGGGCCTCGGGGGTGAGGGCCTGGAGCAGCGGCAGGATGAGCTGGTAGCGCCCCGTCTTGTCGAGGGCCTCGTACGCCTTCGCGGCCGCCGGGTCGGCCGCGAGCTCCGCCGCCAGCTCGGGCGGGACGGTCGCCGCCTTCTGCGACTCGTACGCCGCCTGCCAGCGCCCGTCCTCCTGGGCCCGGCGCACCTCGGCCAGACCGGGTTCGCGCATCCGGCCCGCCGCCGTCAGCTCGGCGACCTTGTCGACGTTCACCCGGGACCACAGGCTCCGGGGCCGGCGCGGCACGTACTTCTGGAGGTAGTGGCGCTCGTCCAGCGAGCGCCGCTGCCCGGAGATCCAGCCCCAGCACAGGCCGATGTCGACGAGCTCGTCGTCGGTGACCGAGGGGATGCCGGACTTCTTCTTGGCCACCTTGATCCACACGCCCTCGTGGCGCGTGTGGTGCCCGGCCAGCCAGCCTTCGAAGGCGGCGCCGTCCGCGAAGGCGACGACCTCCACCCCGCCGAGTTCCGTTACGCCCCCGGCGCCCTGCTCACCCACCCTGTCTGCCATGGGGCCCAGGCTATCGCCGACCGCTGCGGCCTCCGCGGCGCCCGCCGCCAACGGAGCCGCGGGCCGGGCGTCCTGAGGGTCAGTCGGCGGCCGGCGCGGGGAGCGCCAGAGCGCGGGCGAGTGCGGCGGTGACCGGTTCCGCACGGCCGGGCAGCTGCCTGGCCGCCCAGCGCGCGGCCAGGTGGAGGAAGCCGGTGAGGTCGCGCTCCGCCCCGGCCAGCAGGGTGCGCAGCTGCCCGGCCGGCAGTTCGATCAGGGGGCTGTCGTCCTCGTCGGCGTCGGCGGTCAGCCGGATTCCGTCACCGAGCCGTTCGACGAGCGGCGAGGGATCGTGGCCGAAACCGGCCGGCCCGTCGCCGTTCACGACGCCGAGCCAGTCGCGCCAGTCCTCCAGACCGCTGCAGCAGCCGGGCAGGACGGTGGTCCCGGTGGCCGTGTCCGTGACCCGCAGGCCGCCGGGGGCGAAGAGGGTGTCCAGGGTGAGCAGGCCGTGGAGGAAAGCGCCGAGGGGGTCGCCGGGCCGCGGTGGGCGCCCGTCCGCGTCGGGGTCGACGTCGTTGCATCCGGCGATGCTCATCACGGCCGTGCCGACCTCGGCCGGGGAGAGCGTATCGCCGAGCGGGAGGAGGGCGAAGGACTCGCAGGCGGCCACGGGCCACAGGCCGAAGCCGGCGGCCGGACGGGTCTCCAGCACGGGCTGTACGAGGATCATCCCGGGATGATGCCGCACGGGCGGCGGACCCCGCCTCGCGTTTTCGGGCGGCGGACGGTACGCCCCGCGGGCCGCAGACACCCTCGTTCGAACTGATTTTCGAGCCGCGCCCTGGTCGAGGACACGGCGACCGGCCGACCGGCGTGACGTGTGTCACCCGGGTCGGCCGGTGGCCTCGTCACTGGGTCAGAGCCGGCCCATACGTGTGTAGGGGCTCACGATCCGGGCCGTACGGGAGCCGAAGTCGACGAGCATCGCTACGCCTTCCTCGACGCCGATGATCCGGCCCAGGCCGAACTGGTCGTGGGTGACCCGGTCGCCAAGCTCGAAATGCTTGGCCGCCGGAGCGACCGGAGCTTGGAACGGGCTCGTGGGGAGGTGGCGCCGCGGCGCTGAGGGCTTCGTCATCGTGGTTCCAGTATGCGCCCCACACCCGGGAACGGCCGGGTCGAGAAGACAACAATGACGCATCGACCCGGGGAACAGGCCGCTGCTACGGCCCGGCGGCGGGTCAGAACTGGGCCCGGTCACCGATGTATTTGGTGTACTCGCAGGCGGTCCGCGCGCTGCCCTTGAACTTCACGCAGAATTTCACACCCGTGCCGGTGTTCATGTTCGACCAGGTGTGGCTGAGGGTGTCGCCGACCCGCCGTGCGGTGCCGGTGTTGAACGGGTCGCCGTCCCAGTACAGCGTCGCCGCGGCCGTCTTCCGGCTCTTGGGCGGGTTCGTCCAGATGCCCGTGACGGAATTCCAGCCGTTGTTGCCCTCGAGCCGGATGCAGATCTGCGGCCCCGAGAAGTGATGGGTGCACGCCGAGCTGTCCGCGGCCGCGGGAGGGGCCGTCGTGACGAGCAGGGCGAGGGCCGCGGCCGCCGCGTTCAGATAAGTGATCTTCCTCATGGCCTGCTCAAGCCTCCGCCGGACCGCGAGGACACGGGCGGGGCGCAGGGACCACCCTGGCGGAGGGAGGCCTCCGGGCACCGCGGTGCAGACCGGAGCGGAACAGCCCGTAGGGTCGTGGTCGACCGGTGACCACGGAGAAGGACGACGAGATGAGTGACAAGGCCCGCAAGCTGTTCGACGCGCTCGACCTCAATTCCGACGGCACGCTCACCCGGGCCGAGGTGATCTCGGCCATCAGGACCCAGGGGCCGACACTCGCCGCCCGCGGCGACCTGCCGTTCTGGGGCGTGGTCGACGCCGACGCCTCGTCGGCGCTGTTCGACCAGGCCGACAAGAACGGCGACGAGGTCCTGACCTTCCAGGAGTTCGCCGCGGAGGTCGACCGCCGCTTCGGCTGGTAGGCCGCGCAGACCGGCAGGCCGCGGGGCGCGGGCGCGGATGTCGCCCGGCCTGCTGCGGAGCGCTCACTCCCGCGGGGGCGCAGCGCCTCCGCTCCGCAGCGCCCCGAGGATCTCCGCCGTGGTGACGACCCGGCCGATCCGCGGGAAGATCTTCCCGAAGGTGTGCGCGTGCGCGTCGGCGTCCGTATCGGCCGTGGCGTCCTCCGGGCAGGTCCGCGCCGTCGGCGACAAGGCGACCGTCACGCCTCACGCTCTCCCGGGCACCGTCGGCGACCGGTGTGCGCCCGCCGTACGGGGCCGGGTCAGGACTGCTCGGGCGCGGGCTCGGTTACGGGCGGACGGATCGGCTCGAGGCCCGGCGTGCCGACGGGGAGGTACTCGGACTGCGCGGCCGGGCCCCCGATGCCGAGGGGGTCGCCGGGGTGCCAGAACGGCACGGTGAGGGCCTCTCCGGTGAGGTCCGCGACCTGCTCGCGCAGCTTCGGCAGGAGCGCGTAGAGGCGGTCGCCGGGGCAGGCCGTGGCGTTGAAGTCGCGGTGGCCGTAGATCTCGGACGGGGGCAGCCCGTACTGGAGGCAGATGTGGGCGCAGAGCTCGGCCAGCGCCCGGAACTGCCCGGCCGGCGGGTCGACCTTGGTGTACGTGCCCTCGTTCTCGATGCCGATGGCGACGCTGTTCTGGCCCACGCAGTGGGCCGAGCGGACCTGGCGGTACCCGGAGCGAAGCTCGGCGAGGCTGTGGTGGCGGCCCTCCAGGATGTGTGCGCCCCGGCTGATCGTGAAGTGCTGGCCGGTGTCGATCCAGCCGTGGGTGTCCATGTGGTACTTCTGGATCGCCCGTGCCAGGGAAAAGGCGCGTTCGCGCGACAGGTCGGTGACGTTCGCGGTCGCCGTGTGGTGCACGATGATCCGCCGCGGGGGTGTGGACAGGACCACCACCTCCTCGGCCGCGGCGCGGGCACCCCAGGCAGCGCATTCGGCGATCTCCGGTCCGGCGCCGGAGGCGGCGCGGGCGCGGCCGGCCGCCGCGAGCGGCAGCACGGAGGACGCGCCCAGAGCGAGCATTCCGGTGAGCAGGGACCGGCGGATGAGCCGCGGTTGCGCGGATGACGTCATCGGGAATCCGTCCTGTGGGGAGGGCGCCCATTGAAGGCGCGTCCCCGCCGCGGAACGCACAGGCGCTCCGGGACACGGCGCCGGACGGATCAATTCGGCCCCCCAATGCAGCAGAGGACGGGCGGGGCGCTGCCCCGGATGGCGGGCACGCGTACGGCCGCTCCGGAGCCGGCGCGCAGCGCTCAGAGGTGGCCGTCGAGGAACTCGCTGATCTCGGCGCGCGTCATCGGGCCGGTCACCGTGGCCACCGCCTCCCCGAGCTTGACCAGGACGAACGACGGAGCGCTGGTGATCCCGTAGCGCTTGGTGGGGGCCGGGCAGCGGACCATGTCGGTCTTCACGACGGTGAGCCGCTTGCCGTACGCGTCGGCGACCTCCCGCGTGACGAGGTCCATCTCCTTGCAGACCTTGGCCACCTTGGGCCAGGTACCGGAGAAGTACACGAGGACCGGGCCGTCCGCCATGGACAGGATGAAGTCGAACTCCTCGTCCTCCAGTGGTTGGTGGACCCTCGTCGCCATCGGCACTCCTCATCGTGATCAAACGCGGCAGCCCTCATCATCACCTACGGGACGCACGCCGCGACGCTCGGTGCCCCACGCTCGGGTGTTCACACGAGGCGGACGGCCGGGCATGTGGTTTTCGGACCGATTGCGGAGGGTTCCGGCCGGACCGGGCTCCGGGGACCGGGAAACGGGGGGCGGTCCGGGTCAAGATCGCAGTACCGGTCCTTCCCGACGAAAGAGGTCCTCCTGTGGCCGTCGAGCTGAACCACACCATCGTCGCGGCCCGCGACAAGCGGGCGTCGGCCGAGTTCCTCGGCCGCCTGCTGGGCATCGAACCCGGCGCGGACTTCGGGCCCTTCGTGCCCCTGACCCTGAGCAACGGCGTCACCCTCGACTACGCCGACGTCGCGGCCGGCGCCGCGATCACCACCCAGCACTACGCCTTCCTGCTCACCGAGGAGGAGTTCGACGCGGTCTTCGCGCGCATCCGGGAGGCCGGACTGCCGATCTGGGCCGACCCGTACGGCAACCGCCCGGGCGAGATCAACCACAACGACGGCGGCCGGGGCGTCTACTTCCACGACCCGGACGGACACGTCCTGGAGCTCCTCACGCGCCCGTACGGCAGCGGCACCGAAAGCGCCGCCCCGAAGCCGGAGGGTTCCGCCGCGTGACCGGCGGGAGCGGTATGCGCGGCACGTGCCGGACGGACTCCCCCGGCGGCGCCTCGCGCCGTACGGTCCTGCGGGGCGCGGTCGCCGGAGCGGGCGTGGCCGGCGCAGCTGCCGTGACGGCATCGGGTACGGCCTCCGCAGCCCCGCGGCCGCGCCGTGGCGCCCCGACCTTCGTCCTGGTGCACGGATCCGGCAGCAACTCGTACGCCTGGGCCCCGCTGTTGCGCGAACTGGCGCTGCGCGGCCGGCGCGCGGTCGCCGTCGATCTGCCCGGACACGGGCTCGGCGCGTTCATTCCCGCCTCCTACCAGGCGCCTCAGGACCTGGAGCGGTTGCGTACCGAGCCCTCGCCGCTGTCCCGGGTGACGCTCGCCGACTGGGCCGAGCACGTGGCCGGCGTCGTGCGGCGGGCACACCGCAACGGCCCGGTGGTCCTGGTCGGCCAGAGCCTGGGCGGGGTGACGCTGAACGCGGTCGCCAACCGGGTCCCCGGGCTGATCACGCACCTCGTCTACGCGTCGGCGTTCTGCCCGGCCAAGAGGGCGACCGTGGTCGACCTGGTCATGACCCCGGAGGGGGCCGCGAGCGCGCTCTTCCGGATTCCCCCGGTCCGCACCCCGCCGGAGCTCGGCGTGAACCGCCTCAACTGGCGTTCGGCCGATCCCGCGTTCCTCGCCGCTGCGAAGGAGGCACTGGCCGCCGACTGGACGGATGCCGAGGTCCGGGCCCTGCTGAACATCCTGGAGCCGGACGAGGCCGCATCCGTCGGCGTGACGGACGCCCGCGGCCTGCCCGGCACCTGGGGGCGGGTCCCGCGGACGTACCTGCGGTTCACCGCGGACCGCTGCATACCGCCCGCCCTCCAGGACCTGATGATCAGGGAGGCCGACGAGCTGACCCCGCGGAACCGTTTCCGCGTACGGGACCTGGCGGTGCCCCACTTCGGCCCCCGGGATCCGGCGGTGCTCGCGGACGAACTGGAACTCGTCGCGCGACTGTGCTGACCGCGGCTTGCGCGGTGCCGCGGCAACACGATCATCCGACCGGAGCCGGATGTACCGGAACGGCGGCGGTCGCCGTTCTACAGTGGCCCTGCGTCCCCCCGGACCGCGGCGGTGCATGTGCCGCACGGATGCCGATGCGGCGGGCCGGCTCGCTCCGGTCCGGGGAGACGCGCAGCGCAACTCCCCCCGGAGTGGCCGGAGTCGAACCCGTCAGGGGCGGTGCAGGTCCATGACCATCACGGGGTACGGGCCGGCCGCGGTGTCCGCGGTGGCGTAGGACTCGGGGACGACGTTCTCCATCCACATCCGCAGGCGGTCCGGAGCGGGGGCTTCGAAGCCGATCAGCCAGCCCCAGTCCCCGCCGTAACTGCCGCTGAACACGAGCGCGGCCCCTGCGGCGCGGTCGGCGGTCGGCCGGCCCGGCAGCGTCATCGGGTCCGGCTTCTGGTGCCAGGAGTCGGCCCACATCGCGGTCTGCGTACCGTCCTCGCCGGCGGAGCCGAAGACCAGCAGGCCGTCCTGCGGCCCGTCGTCCGGGTGTTCCCAGGTGTAGGCGACCGAGGTGAGGTGGCCGCCCGCGGCGAAGGTCACGGCCGCCGTCGCCGGGGACTCGGCGAACGGATCCGCGGGCATCAGCCGGAAGGCGTTCGTGCCCGCCCACGGTCCGGCGCAGTCGGAGAGAAGTGCCATGCGCCCACCATGGCAGCGCGGGGGGCGGCCCGCGCGACGACACGTCAGCGCGGGCGGGCGGGGCGAGCGGGAGCGCAGGG
Source organism: Streptomyces sp. NPDC037401 (assembly GCF_055602345.1). NCBI lineage: Bacteria > Bacillati > Actinomycetota > Actinomycetes > Kitasatosporales > Streptomycetaceae > Streptomyces > Streptomyces sp. NPDC037401. Next base: position 135,788 of record NZ_JBVJWO010000004.1, on the reverse strand, counting down.
ACGGACCGGGCCCGTCCGGTGCGGCAGGCAGGCACACTGGAGGGGTTGGTGACACGTCGTCGTAGAGGAGTGGCCCGTGCCCGTCCCGATCATCATCGACTGCGACCCCGGGCACGACGACGCCCTCGCCATCATGCTGGCGGCCGGCGACCCCTCGGTCGACCTGCTCGCCATCACCACCGTCGCGGGCAACCAGACCCTGGAGAAGACCACGCTCAACGCCCGCCGGGTGTGCACCGTCGCCGGGATCACCGACGTGCCGATCGCGGCCGGGTGCGACCGGCCGCTGGTCCAGCCGCTGGCCGTCGCCGACGACGTCCACGGGGAATCCGGGCTGGACGGGCCGCAGTTCGCGCAGCCCACGGTGGACGTGGTGCCCGAGCACGCGGTCGACCTGATCCACCGGCTCCTGAACGAGCACCCCGAGCCCGTCACGCTCGTTCCGACGGCCCCGCTCACCAACATCGCCCTGCTGCTGACCCGGTATCCCGCGGACGCCGCCCGGATCCGCGAGATCGTGCTCATGGGCGGATCCGCCGACCGGGGCAACCGCACCCCGGCGGCCGAGTTCAACATCCACGCCGATCCCGAGGCCGCCGACATCGTCTTCCGCAGCGGGGTGCCGCTGACGATGTGCGGGCTCAACGTCACGCACCAGGCGCTGGCCACGCCCGAGGTGCTGGCCCGCTTCGAAGGACTGGGCACCGGGCTCGGGCGCACCTGCGCGGAGTTGCTGGGCTTCTTCGCGGGCACCTACCGGCAGCTGTGGGGGTTCGAGCACCCGCCCGTGCACGACCCGGTGGCGGTGGCCCGGGTCCTCGACCCGAAGATCGTGCAGTGCGTCGAGGCGAACGTCGCCGTGGAACTGCGGGGCCAGTACACGCGCGGAGCGACCGTCGTGGACCCGCACGGCTATCTGGGCCGGCCGGTGAACGCCCGGGTCGGCATGACGCTGGACCGCGAGCTCTTCTGGAACCGGATGGTGGGCGCCGTGGCGGTGCTGGGCGGCGGCCGGCCGGCTCGGACCCCCGCCGATGAGCAGGAAGTACGCCAAACGGATTGACTGCGTCCAGTTGGCCGGAGGCATGGCCTCCGGTGACGCGGAATGGTGAGGGCGAACTGCCATGGTCGCCAGTACGGGCCGATGCGCGGCCCGTCGCTGGGACGACGATGGGAGAACGATGGCGTTCCGCACACCGCGGACCGGCTCCATGAGCAGGTTCCGCAGACTGTCGGCCGTCCTCGGTGCCGGCGTGCTCGTCACGCCCGGCGCCGCGGGAGCGGCCCTGGCCGACGAACCCCAGGAGACCCGGCAGGTCGAGTACCGCAATGTGACCGTGGCCGTGCCGCAGGACTGGCAGATCGTCAGCCTCGACGACTCGCCGCACGCCTGCCTGCGGCTCGACACCCCGGCCCTCTACCTCGGCCATGCCGGGGACCAGTCCGAGTGCGAGGCCTCCGCCGTGGCACGGACGCGCGCGGACGTGCTGCACCTGGAGCCGGACGAGGGGGCACCGGACCGGGCAGACATCCCCACCGTCACGGTCGCACCCGGCCGGCGCCTTCCCGAGGAGCTGCCGGAGGCGCCGAGCGGTGAACTCCGTTTCGTCCTCGAGGAGCAGGGTCTGGTGGCCACCGTCGCCTACGCCGACTCCCCCGAGGGCCCGGTGTCGGTGGTCCGTGCCGTCCTGGAGCAGGCGACGGGGAAGCGCACGGGCACCCCGAAGGCCCGGCGCCCACCGGTGCTCCGCGCGCCGGTGGTCCAGAAGGCCTTCCGCGGCAAGGCGTTCGACGCCTGCACCGCCCCCTCGTCCGCGCAGATGCGGTCCTGGCGGGCCTCGTCGCCGTACGCCGGTGTCGGCGTGTACATCGGCGGGCCGGCGCGGGCCTGCGCGCAGCCGCAGCTGACGCCGTCCTGGGTGAGCACCCAGTCCGCGGCCGGCTGGCACCTGATCCCGATCTGGGTCGGTCCCCAGCCGTGGACGGGCAGCAGCTCCCTGTCCACCAGCGCGTCCGGGGCCGCCTCACAGGGCCGCACGGCCGCCGCCGGAGCCGTCGCCGCGGCCCGGGCCCTCGACCTCGGCGAGGGCACCGTCCTCTACAACGACGTCGAGAACTACAGCGACCGCGCCAAGTGGGACGGCCCGGTCCTGTCGTACCTCGACGCCTGGACCCGGGCCGTGCAGGCGCAGGGGTACCGGGCGGGCGCGTACGTGGCCAAGTCGTCCGGGGTGCAGGCCCTGAGCGCCAAGTACGCCAAGAGCACGTACGCGATGCCCGACGTGCTGTGGACGGCGAACTGGAACGGCTCCGCCGACGTGGGCGACGCCTCGATGGGGCTGCCCGCGGGTGGCGCGCAGTGGCCGGGAGCGCGGCGCGCCCACCAGTACAAGGGGAACGTCCCCGAGACCTACGGCGGCGTCCGGATCGCCATCGACCGCAACTACGTGAACATCGGGGCGCCGGCCGGGGACAAGGACTTCGGCTCGCGGGTCCCGGGCGTCATGGCCGCGGCCGACTTCACCGGCGACGGCATCGCCGACCTGGCCGCCGTCCACAGCGACGGTTCGCTGCACTCGTACCACACCGCCGCCGACGGCACGGTCGCGTACGGGCGCAAGCTGTGGGCCGACAACACCTGGGGTCCCGTACGGCACCTGGTGGGCGGCGACTTCACGGGCAGCGGGCGGGCGCAGCTGGCGGCCGTGTGGGGGGACGGGTCCCTGCACCTGTACGAGGCCGACGCCGGCGGCGTGCTGCGCCGCGTGAAGACCATGTGGCACGACCGGACCTGGCGCTCCGTCCGCAAGGTCACGACCTGGCGGAACGCGGGCAGCGGGCGGGACGGCCTCGCGGCCGTGTGGCACAACGGCAGTCTGCACCGGTACGACGCGCTGGCCGGCGGGTCACTGAGCCGCACCTCGGCGCGCCTGTGGCAGGACAGCACCTGGGGAGGGGTCCGGCACATCGCGACCGGCAACTTCACGGACTCGGGCCGCACGGATCTCGTGGCCGTCTGGGGGGACGGGCAGCTGCGCCTCTACCCCGGATCCGGGGAGGGCACGCTCTCGGGCAGCTCCCTGCCCGTGTGGCCCGACCGGACCTGGGCGACCATGCGGGCGGTGGCCGCGGGCGACTTCACCGGTGACGGTACGACCGACTTGATGGGGTACTGGGCCAGCCGGAAGCTGCACCTGTACGAGGCACCGGGCGACGGCACGCTGGACCCGGGGGCCGTCGCGGGCCGCTGAGCCGCGGGCGGCGGCGGCCGGGCCGGGGGTCGTCCCGGCCCGGCCGTCCGCGGGCGGCGTCGGCGGCCGCCCGCCGACACCTCAGCCCTTGATGGAGGTGATCTTCTTGGTGGCGGCGTCGGCCTGCACGTAGACCTTGGTCGTGCCCCGGCCCCAGGTGAAGGTGACGGTGGCGTTGACCTTGCCGCGCGAAGTGCCGGTGTAGGTGACCTTCCACTTGCGCGGGGTGTCCTGGGCGTGCAGGACGCCGTCGGCGTGGTTGCGGTCCTCCCACGCCTTCAGGCTGCGCTGGAAGGACTTGGAGAGGTAGTGGCTGCGCAGCTGGAGGGCGGTACGCCCGTCGGGCGCGTAGTGGGCGTCGATGTAGGCGCCGTAGAAGTTCGCGATGCGGCTGAAGGCGTTCGCGGGGCTGCCGGAGACTGACGGGGCGGCGGCGGCCGCGGCGACCGGGGCGGTGACCCGTTCGGCCGGCGAGCCGATGGCAAACTGCCCGACGAAGAGGGAGAGCGAGAGGGCTGCGGCGGCCGCGGTCGCCACGGCGGCGGTGCGGGCGGTGCGGGTCGTGATGCGCGTGGACATGGAGCGTTCCCCCGGGGTGGTCGGCCCCGCCGGTCGCGGGTGCCGTGGTCGGTATGTCCTGCATGGAGACACGGCGGCACGGGGATCGGTTCTCGTCCCGCCGTCGCTTTACCCGATCTTGAGGAACCGTCAGACGACCGGGCCGGACGGGGGCTGGTCGTCGGCGCCGAGGCCCCGCCGGGCGGCGAGGACGAGAACCTTCAGGACCACGGAGACGAAGGCGAGGTCGGCGAGGATCTGCAGGATGACCAGGATCCGGGCGAGTTCGGTGCGGGCGGCGATGTCGCCGTATCCGACGGTTCCCAGCGTGACCACCGAGAAGTACAGGGAGTCGGTGCGGCCGAGCGGCTCGCTGAAGCTTGCCGGGTCTGCGAGCGAGAGTGTGACGTACGTCCCGGCGAAGACCGTGACCAGCAGGGGCAGTACGAGGGCGAAGGCCTCCACCGCCCGCAGCTGGGGCAGGTCGGAGCGGAGGACGGAGCGCAGCTGCACCACCATGACCACGACGAACAGCACGGCCCCGGCCACGAGCCTGAGCACGGCCCACCCGTCGCCCGGGGTGCCCTCCAGGGGTGCGACGTAGTACAGGCCCACCACGGCGACGGACGTCAGCAGGCAGCGGACGACGCTCGCCGTCACTGCCCGCCGCCGCGCCGCGGGATCCAGTGCGCCCAGGCGTCGCGCGGTCATTGCATCCACCTCCGTGATCCGGCCGTCACCAGACGAAGGATCGCCCATCGGGGCCGCCGTCGCCGTGACGCAGCGCCGTGGACCCCTGGGCAGATTGGTCCAGACCAAATAGAGTGAGCGGCCGTCGGGTCGGCCGCTGCCGGGGGTGGAAGTTGATGAGACGTCGATCGTTGCCGGCCCTGGCGGGCGCGGGAGCGTGCAGTGCGGCCCTCCCCGCGGGCAGCGCGCCGGCAGCGCCCCGGGCGGCCGGCCCGGCATGGGCGCCGGTCGAGCTGCCCGCCCCGACCGGGCGCCGGCCGGTCGGCACGGTCGCGCTGCACCTGGTGGACCGGGACCGCCCGGACCCGCTCGCCCCGGACCGGCGCCCCCGCGAGCTGATGGTGCAGCTGTGGTGCCCGGCCGCCGCCGCTGCGCCGTTCCCGCGCGCCCGGTACACCTCGGGCGCCGTCGCCGAGGCCCTGGAGACGGGTCTTCCGCTGACGGCCGGCACCCTGGCCTCGGTCCGTCCCCACGCCCGGTACGGTGCACCCGCCGCGCCCGGCGCACTGCCCCTGCTGCTGCTCGGCCACGGGCGCAGGGGCGGCCGCAGCAACTGCACGGCGCTCGCGGAGGAACCGGCCGCCCACGGACATCTGGTCGCCGGCGTGGACCACACCTTCGACGCGGCGGTGGTGGAGTTCCCGGGCGGCCGGACCGTACGCAGCGCCCTGCCCGAGGAGTCCGGCGACTGGGAGGCGCGGGAACGGCTGGAGATCGGCGCCCGCGTCGGCGACCTGAGATTCCTGGCGACGGAGCTGACCGGACCCGCCCGGGGCGGCCGCGCGCGGACCCGGAGCGGATCGGGGTCCTCGGCCACTCCATGGGCGGGGCCGCCGCGGCCGAGGCGCTGCGCGTGGACGGCCGCTTCCGGGCCGGGCTGGGCCTGGACGGGGCGCTGTTCGGCTCGCCCGTGCCCGAGTTCGGCCTGGACCGCCCGTACCTGCTGATCACGGCGCTCGATGACCACGACACCTGGCGGCGCCGGCGCACGCACCAGCGCGGCTGGGCCCGGCAGTTGCGGTTCACGGGGACCGGCCACCTCACGTATACCGACCTGCCCCACTTCGCCGCGGCGGGCGGCCTGCCGCAGTCCTGGCCGCCCGAGCCGTACGCCGAGCTGCTGGGCACCCTCGACCCGGCGCGCTCGACCCTGCTGGTCCGCAGCTACACCCGCGCGTTCTTCGACCACACCCTGCGCGGACGGCCCGCGCCGCTGCTCGACAGCCCCTCGCCACACTTTCCCGAAGTGGAGTTCCGCTGGGTGCACGGCGCCGCCACCCGCTGACCACCCGGCGGGCCCGGCACCCCCGCCGCGCCGCGGCCCCTCACGGCTGCGGGAACGGCGGGGTGCCCGGGGCCGGGCCCAGGGTGGTGGTGCCGGGAGCCGCACGGTGGCCCAGACCGGTGCGGTAGACGTCCAGGGCCGCTTCGGTGCGGCCCGTGCGGCGCAGCAGGTCGCCCAGGAGCCGGCACAGGTCGGCCAGATCGCCGCTGGCCCCGCTGCGTTCGAGCAGCGAGAGGGCGCGCACGTAGTGCTCCTCGGCGTCCTCGGGCTCGTCGCGGTCCTCGGCGATCAGACCGAGGAGGCGGTGCGCGCCGGCGGCGTGGACGGCTCCGTGGCGGTCGTCGAGTTCGAGGAGCGCGGACAGCAGGCCGGCCGCCTCCTCGTGGCGGCCCTGGCGGCGCAGCACGTCGGCCAGTTCGACCTCCACCTGGGCCGTGAAGAGCGCGGCGCGCTTGGCCGTGAGCATCGCGCGGGCGGTGCGCAGTTCGCGCTCCGCGAGGGCCAGCTCGCCGTTCTGCGCCTGGACGTAGCCGCGCATCCAGTGGCAGTGGGCCAGGTCCGTGTGCAGGCTCAGCTGCCGGTAGACCTCCTGCGCCTTGGCCAGCGAGGCGTCGGCGTCGCCGATCCGCCCCTCCGCGAGGAAGGTGCGGGCCACCTGCCGGTGCATGCCGGCCACGAGGGCGGGGTCGGTGACCTTCGGGGCCAGGGCGAGGGCCAGTTCGGCGGCGTGCGCGGCGCGGGCGTGGGCGCCCATGTCGATGTACGGGCCGATGATGGCCGCGTACAGCAGGACCAGGGCCTCCGGGTCGGCGAGGCCGCTGGTACCGAGTTCGTCGATGGTGGATTCGAGCAGGTAGCAGGCGTAGCGCAGCTCTCCGGCGAGGAGGTGGGCCACGGCGCGGCCGCGGACCGCGCGGGCGCGCCGGGGCAGCGGCTCGGCGGCGAGGAGCTGCTCGGCCGCCTCGAAGTGGCGTCGCGCGTCGTCCAGTTCGCCGGCCTCCAGGGCGCAGTCGCCCAGCCCGAGCAGCGCCTCGGCCTGTTCGGGGCGGAGCACGAGGTGCTCCGCGTCGGTGAGGATCCTGCGGTAGCCGACGGCGGCCTCGTCCGCGGCGCCGGTGGCCAGCTGGCGCTGGGCGTCGGTGAGGGCGAGGCGCAGTTCGGTGGCCAGGTGGGCGGGGCGCCCGGTGGACAGTTCCTCGAAGGTGGTGCCGAGCCGCTGGGCGAGGAAGCGCAGCGCGGTCTCGGAGGGCCGGACCTTCCCGGCCTCCAGCGTCGAGACGTACGCCGGGGTGTAGGCCGGCTCCGCGAGCTGGCGCTGCGTCAGGCCGCGCTGACTGCGCAGTTGTTGTACGCGGCGTCCGATGTCTGCCGGTTCGTCCATGGCGTCCCTCCGCGCTCGGTCCGTGCCGCAAGTATTCAGGGACTTCGGGTCATTGCGCATGTCCCGCACACCCCTCTACGTTAAGCAGCTCGTTCATCCTACTTACTTGCGCACTTAACTGAACTGTCGGGGAGAAGGATTCATGCGCTCAGCGATACGCAGGGCCGTACTGGTCGCGGGTGTGGCCACCGCCGCCACCGCCGTACTGGCCACCGGGCCCGGGACCGCGACCGCCGGGCCGCCGCAGCCCGGTGCCGCGGCGCCCGGGAAGCGCGTCGAGGTCGAGATACCCGGCCCGGAGAGCGGCGCCGCCGCCGGGTCCGGTCACACGCGGGTGGCCGCGGAAGGCCGGGCTCGGCCCAAGTCCCCGCTGTCGTCGGCCGAGTCCGCCGCCGACGGCGAGGTCGCCCGTCTGGCGGGCAGCGGCCCGACCGCCGACCGGCTGGACATCGTGGTGGTCGGGGACGGCTACACCGCGGCGGAGCTGGGCAAGTTCCGCGCCGACGCCCGGCAGAAGTGGGCCGAGCTGACGGCCGTCGAGCCGTACACGACGTACCGGAACCTCTTCAACGTCTGGACGGTCGACGCCGTGTCGAAGCAGTCGGGCGTCTCCGGCGACCCCGACCCGGCCACCGTCCGCGACACCGCGCTCGGCTCGTACTTCTGGTGCGACGGCATCGAGCGGCTGCTGTGCATCGACCAGAAGAAGGTCGACGGGTACGTCGCCAAGGCGCCCGAGGCGGACCTGGTGGTCGTCCTGTCCAACAGCGCCAAGTACGGCGGCGCGGGCTACAACGAACCCAGCCCCACCCTGGGTTACGAGGGCATCTCCACCGCCTCGGCGGGCAACGAGAAGTCCGGCCAGGTCGCCATCCACGAGACCGGCCACTCGCTCGGCAAGCTCGCGGACGAGTACTTCTACCCCGGCTACCCGGGCTACGAGCAGTACACGGGCGCCGAGCCGGCCGACTCCAACATCTCCACCCTCACCGCCGGCGACCTGGCCGCGCGGCGGGCCAAGTGGCACCGCTGGCTCGGCGAGACCTCGCCCGACGGCGGCACCGTCGGCGCCTTCGAGGGCGGCGGCTACTACGTCAAGGGGCTGTACCGGCCCACCGACAACTCGCTCATGCGGATCCTCGGCAAGCCCTTCAACCTGCCGGGCATCGAGGCGATGATCGCCGGCTTCCACCGCCACGCCGAGCCCGTCACCTCGCGCACGCCGGCCGGCCGCACCCTGCGGACCGGGCAGTCGGCCAAGATCGCGGTTCCGCAGCTGACCGGCGCGGACGGCCGCCAGTTCGCGGTGCGCTGGTACCTCGACGGCAAGGAGCTGCGCTCCCTGCGGGGCCGTACCAAGGTGACGGTGAAGTCCCTGGCCGGCAAGCTCGCGGACGGGCGCACCCACAAGCTGTCGGTGACCGTCACGGACGCCACGCCCTCGGTGCGCGACCCGAAGATCGCCAAGGGGCTGAAGTCGACGCTGCGCTGGAAGGTCCGCCGCTGACCCCACCGCACCCTGCGGGGGGGGGGGGGGGGGGGGGGGGGGGGGGGGGGTGGGGGGTGTGGTCTGGGTGGGAAGAAGGGGGGGGGCCGACAAAACCCGGTGGGGGCTGGCCCTCACCCACTCCTTGTTCGGGTGG
>NZ_JBVJWO010000004.1:116289-126910 GCF_055602345.1 Streptomyces sp. NPDC037401 | reverse complement strand
CCTCTTTCTTCTTTGGCGGACCTTCCCTTCCCCCCCCCCCCCCCCCCCCCCCCCCCCCCCTTTCCCCCCCCCCCTTTTCCCCCCCCCCCCCCCCCGCCGTGCGTCAGCGCGGGTAGAGCGTGTAGAGGAGCCGGTCCGGCGCCACCGGCGGGGTGCCCTGGAGGACCCCGGTGGTGGCGTTCGCGAGCAGGGCCTGCTTGACCTGGGCCGGGGTGCTGCCCGGGAACCGCGACAGGTGCAGGGCCGCGGCCCCGGCCGCGTGCGCGGTGGCCATCGAGGTGCCGCTGAGGGTCGCGGTGGCGGTGTCGCCGTCCTTCCACGCGGACGGGATGGACACGCCGGGCGCGAACAGGGACACGCAGTTGCCGTAGTTGGAGGAGGAGGCCCGCCGGTCGCTGCGGTCGCTCGCGCCGACGCTGATGGTCTCGGGAACCCGGGCGGGCGAGGTGGTGCAGGCCCCGTCGGGGCGGGCCGAGCTGCCTGCCGAGACGGTGTAGGTGATGCCCGCGCGGATCGAGTTGCGCACCGCCGTGTCGAGGAGGGCGTTCGCGGCGCCGCCCAGGCTCATGTTCGCCACGGCCGGTCCGGTCGCGTTCCTCGTCACCCAGTCCACACCGGCGATGACCCCGGACGTGCTCGCCGACCCCTGGCAGTTGAGCACCCGTACGGCCACCACCCGGGCCTCCTTGGCGACGCCGTACGTCGCCCCGGCGGCGATCCCGCCGACGTGGGTGCCATGGCCGTGGCAGTCGTTGCCGTTCTGCCCGTCGCCCACGGTGTCGGTGCCGACCGAGGCCCGGCCGCCGAACTCCGCGTGCGTGGTGCGCAGTCCGGTGTCGATGACGTACACCCGCACGTCCGGGGCCGTCGAGAGGTAGTTGTACGTCGTGGACAGCGGCAGCCTGCGCTGGTCGATCCGGTCCAGGCCCCACGGGGCGCCGGGCTGGGTGCCGGGGGCGGCCGCCGCGCCGAGGGACACCCGCGTGTCCTGGACGACCCGGGCGACCCGCGGGTCGGCGGCCAGCCGGGCCGCCTGCGCCCGGCTCATGCGGGCGGAGAAGCCGTGCAGGGCGGAGCGGTAGACGTGGCCGAGCCGGGCGCCGTCGGCGCGGGCGAGGAGCTCGCGGGCCACGGTGGCGGCGGAGCGGGAACCCGTGGCGCCGGCGCCGGCGGCCCGTTCCTCGAGTACGACGATCCAGCCGTCCGGGACGCCGCTCTCGCCGGGGCCGGCGGTCTGCAGGGCGCCGGGTGCGGCGGACGGGGCTGGTTCGGCGGATGCGGCGCCGGTCTGGAGACCGGCGGCGAGCAGGGCGGCGGGCAGCAGCAGGGCGGCCGTCCGCCGCGGTCGTAACTCTCTCATTCCTGGGACACCTTGACCTCTCGTCGGGACCTCGCGTCGGGCCCTCGCCTCGACAGCGCAGGCCAGAGTCCCGCGGGCGGGGCGCGGGCACAAGAGGGCGCGGGGCCCCGACGCGGCAGCCCTGCCCGGACCGGCCGGGCAGGGCTGCGGCGCCTTTCCGTCAGGAGGTGAAGGTCCACCTCTGGGGTGCGGAGCCGTCGCAGGTCGCGCGGGTCAGCCGGGTGCCGTTGGCGGTGGCGCCGCCGGCCGGGGACAGGCAGCGGCCCGCGTTGCGGAGGCTGTTCTGCGGCCCGGACTGCCAGATCTGGCCCGCGCTTCCGTCACAGGTCTGGATGGTGACCGCGGCGGCCGATCCGTCGAGGCAGACCCCGGCGAGACCCGTCAGCCGGCCGTCGGCGTGGAGCGTCCAGCGCTGGTTGGGGCCGCCGTGACAGCTGTAGAGGGTGGGTTCCGTACCCGGGGCGGTGGCGCTGTGCGGCAGGTCGGCGCAGGTCGCGGAGGCGCCGTTGACGAGGGTGGCGTCGGATGGCATCGGAGCCGGGCGGCCGGTCGCTGTCACCTCGGCGGCACTGGTCCACGGCCCGCGGCCGCCCGCCTCGGTGAGCGCCTTCAGCCGCAGGTAGCGGCCCGTCCTGGCGGCGAGCTGAACGGTCTTGGCGGCGGAGGTGTCGGCAAAGGTTCCGGTCGCCACCGGTGGGCCCCAGTCCGTGGTGGTGTCCGAGACGTAGACCTCGTAGCCGCCGATGCGGCCGTTGGAGCCGCCGTCCTGCCGGGGCAGGTAGCCCAGGCCGTCGACGGTGTAGCGGGCGCCGAGGTCGATCTGCAGCTCGTGCGGCAGCGCCGCGGGGGTGCCGGTGGACCAGGCGGTGTGCCACAGGGTCGCGGGGTTGCCGTCGAAGGCGTTGGCGGCGGCGCCGTTCTCGGCCCTGGTCTCCTGGCTGTCGGTGTGGGCCAGCGTCCAGCCGGACTGCGGGATCGGTGCGGACGAACCGCCGGGGATGGCCCCGGCGACGGGAACGGCCGTGCCGGAGGCCTGCACGGTGAACGCACCGGACTTGGCGCCCGTCTTGACCCAGAGGATGCCGGAGCGGTCCGCCGGGTCGAAGTACCAGCCCGTGGCGGCCGCGTCGTACGCCGCCTTGGAGGCGAGCGCCGGCAGCGCGGACCCGTCGGCGGTCACGCCGGTGGGCGCGGCGGCGACGTGCAGGCTGAACTCGTAGCCGCGGGAGGCCGGCTTGCCGGTGTAGCTGCCGGCCGGGGCGCCCACGGCGACGGTGACGTCGCCGGTGCCGGAGGCGGGCGCGGTGACGTCCACCTTCTGCCGGGCGTAGGCACCGCTCTGGTAGGCACGGGTCAGCCCGTCGTCCTCGTAAAGGGTGAAGGAGGAGCTGCCGCGCGGGTGGATGTCGTAGGTGAGGGTGGAGACCGGCTTCTCGCCCGTGTGGTTCATCTGCGGCCACATCGGCACGATCGCGCCGCCCTTCACGAACAGGGGCAGGGTGTCGAGCGGGGCGGCGTAGCCGTTGAACCAGCCGGGACCCTTGTAGGTCCTGCCCGTCCAGTAGTCGGTCCAGGTCCCGGCGGGCAGGTAGATGCCGTCGCGGGTGGTGGAGTCGGAGACGACGGGCGCCACCAGGAAGGAGTCCCCGGCCATGAACTGTCCGCTGGTGAGGTTGCCGCGGGCCACCGGGTCGCCGGGGTGTTCCAGGACGAGGGCGCGGGTGCTGGGGACGCCGCTCTCGTGGGCGATGCGGCTCATCGTGTAGAGGTACGGCATCAGCCGCATCTTCAGCTTGAGGTACTTGCGGTTGATGGAGCGGTACGGCTCGTCGAACCGCCAGGGCTGCTTGTCCTGGTAGCCGGCCGAGGGGTGGGTGGCGCCCCACCCGGACATGGTCATGAAGGCGGGGGTGAACGCCTTCCACTGGAGGTCGCGGACGTACGTCCTGGGGCTGCCGCCGAAGATGCCGTCGACGTCGCCGGCGGCGTAGTTCAGGCCGGACAGCCCGGCGCCGGCGATGGCGGGGACGTGCCAGCGCATGTCGTCCCACGTGCCGTGGGTGTCCCCGGTCCACACGACGGCGTTGCGCTGGGTGCCGGCCCAGCCGTCGACGGTCCAGACGTAGCGGCGGGCGTCGGAGTTCTTCTCGATGCCCTCGACGGCCTGGCGTACGCCGTCGAAGGCGTACTTGTACCCGCTGCCGATCCAGGCGACGTCGGTCTTGACGCCCCGGGTGCCGGCCGTGCCGACTTCGTCGGCGATGCCGCCCAGACCGGTGGAGGTCCACAGGCCGGTCTGGAAGCCCTTGGCCTTGAGGGCGTCGACGGTGGACTTGAGGGGGGCGGTGTAGCCGCAGCCGTAGCCGTCGTTGGGGAGGAACCAGCCTGAGGGCATGTCGGCGGCGCGGGCATCGGCGGCGTAGCCGACGACGTCGGGGGTGGTCTGGTGGCGGGCGCGGTTGTGGTCGCCCTGGTAGTCGGGGTTCGAGGCGTTCCAGCAGTCGGCGTTGCCGAGTTCGAAGCCCCACATCGGCGCCATGAAGGGCTTGCCGCTGACGTCGGTGTAGGCGTCGAGCACCGACTTGAGCGAGTCGCCGGTGAAGTACCAGGCGTCGAAGCGCTTCTCGTTGTGGGTGAACGCCCCGGGTGCGTTGAAGGCGTACGAGCCCGGTGCCCAGGTGTTGCGCATGACGCCGTAGCCGTTGGTGGACATGTAGAACGGCGCGGGGCTGGCGTTGTCGTTCTCGCGCCACTTGTTGTCGACGGCCACGGGAACGGTCTTGCCGCGCAGGGCCCATTCACCGAGCCGCAGCCCGGTTCCGTAGAACTGCTCGTCGGCGCCGCGGGCGAGGTGCTGCGTGGTCTGGGTGCCGGTCCAGCTGGTGGGCTGCGCCTCCTGCCAGACGGGGGTGGCGTCGTCGGCGCGGTAGACCGAGAACTGCAGGGGTGACTTGTTGACGCGGATGGAGAGCGCCGGGGTGGTGATCCGGTAGTGGCTTCCGGCGTCGGTGTAGCCGGTGGTCACGGCCCCGAAGTCGGTGGTGACGGCGAGGTCCGAGCCGGCCGGGTCGTGGGTGAAGGCCCCGTCGGGCGAGAGCCAGATCCGGAAGATGTCCGCGCGGGCGACCACCACCCTGGCCTTGGCGCCGCTGGACGCCGTGATGGTGAAGGTGTTCCCGGACTGGCTGAAGCCGGTGACCGAGCCCGCCGAGGCGGCGGCGGCCGGGGTGGCGGGGCCGGCGGTGACCAGGGCCGTGGCGGCGAGGGCGAGCACGAGCGCGGTGACGGGTGCGCGCCACCGTCCCCGGCTCCGGGCGGTCCACGGGCGGCGCGGGCGGCCTGGGGGGCGTGTGAGCAGGCGCGGGCGTAGCGGGCCGAACGTCATGGGGCAGCTCCAGCAGCTCTTCGTGCGGTCTGGGCGCGGCCGGGGGTGGTCCGCGCGACACGCGAGTTGATTGGCATGCGCCTGGCAACATAGCGCCCTGGCGCGGGAGTTTGAAAGAAGCTGCTCGAAACTGCTCCCAATCAAGCAACTTCACGCACCGTCCGAGCAGTGCAGGACTTCTTGACCTCAAGTTTGGTTGAGGTCCTACGGTTCCCTGCATGGACATGGAAGTCACCGCCTGGACATCGCTGCACAGCGCGATCAACGCCCAGCAGGAACGACGGCAGCTCTCCCGGCAGAGCCTGCGACGCGTCGCCGCCTTCGCCCGCCCCCATCGCCGGAAACTCGTGCAGTTCCTCCTCCTCAGCGTGGTCACGGCGCTGCTCGCCGTGGCCACCCCCGTGCTCGCCAGCCAGGTCGTCGACGCCATCGTCGACGGCCGCGAGAGCGGCGTCGTCACCCGCCTCGCCCTGCTGATCGCCCTGATCGCCGTGGCCGAGGCCGGCCTGGGCCTGCTCACGCGGAGGCTGTCGGCCACCCTGGGCGAGGGGCTGATCCTGGACCTGCGGACGGCGGTCTTCGACCACGTCCAGCGGATGCCGGTCGCCTTCTTCACCCGCACCCGGACCGGAGCGCTGGTCAGCCGGCTGAACAACGACGTCATCGGCGCCCAGCGCGCCTTCAGCAACACGCTCTCCGGAGTGGTCTCCAACTCCGTCACGCTGCTCCTGACCCTCGTGGTGATGCTGAGCATCTCCTGGCAGATCACCCTGCTCGCACTGGTCCTGCTCCCGGTGTTCGTCCTGCCCGCCCGGCGGATGGGCTCGCGGATGGCGCGGATGCAGCGCGAGGCGGCGCAGCTCAACGCCGCCATGGGCACGCAGATGACGGAACGGTTCTCGGCCCCCGGAGCGACCCTCGTGAAGCTCTTCGGGCGGCCCGCCGACGAGTCCGCGGAGTTCGCGGCCCGCGCCGGGCGGGTACGGGACATCGGGATCCGCACGGCGATGGCCCAGTCGGCGTTCATCACGGCGCTGACGCTCGTCTCGGCGCTGGCCCTCGCCCTGGTCTACGGCCTCGGCGGCTGGTTCGCACTGCGCGGCACGCTCGACGCGGGGGCCGTGGTCGCCCTCGCCCTGCTGCTGACCCGGCTGTACGCCCCGCTCACCTCGCTGGCCGGGGCGCGGGTGGAGGTGATGAGCGCGCTCGTGAGCTTCGAGCGGGTCTTCGAGATCCTCGATCTGAAGCCGCTGATCGCCGAGAAGCCGGACGCCCGGCGCGTGCCCGAGGGCCCGGTCGCCGTGGAGTTCGACCGGGTCTCCTTCGGCTATCCCTCCGCGGACAAGGTCTCCCTCGCCTCACTGGAGGAGGTCGCGAGCCTCGACGCGCGCGGCGGCACCCGGGTGCTGCACGAGGTGTCGTTCCGCGCCGAGCCCGGCCAGATGATCGCCCTCGTGGGCTCCTCGGGGGCCGGCAAGTCGACCATCGCGCAGCTCCTGCCGCGCCTGTACGACACGGACTCCGGCGCGGTCCGGCTGGGCGGCGTCGACGTACGCGACCTCAGCGCCGACTCGATCCGCGACACGCTCGGGATGGTCACCCAGGACGGGCACCTCTTCCACGAGTCCGTACGCGCCAATCTGCTGCTGGCCAGGCCGGACGCCTCCGAGGAGGAGGTCTGGGAGGCCCTGCGCCGCTCCCGCCTCGACGGGCTGGTCGCCTCGCTGCCCGACGGGCTCGACACGGTCGTGGGCGAGCGCGGCTACCGGCTCTCCGGCGGGGAACGGCAGCGGCTCACCATCGCCCGGCTGCTGCTGGCCCGGCAGCGGGTGGTCATCCTGGACGAGGCGACGGCGCACCTCGACTCCACGTCCGAGGCGGCCGTGCAGGAGGCGCTGGGCGAGGCACTGGAGGGCCGCACGGCGGTGGTCATCGCCCACCGGCTGTCGACCGTACAGGCGGCCGACCTGATCCTGGTGGTGGAGGACGGCCGGGTCGTCGAACGCGGCACGCACACCGAGCTGCTGGCCGCCCGCGGGCGGTACGAGGAGCTGTACCGGACCCAGTTCGCGGCCGGAACGGCGGGAACCGCCACGGCGTCCGGCGGGGCCGGGGATCCCGGCCCGGCGCTGCCGGTGCCCGCCACGGGCGGCGCGGCGGGCCCGACGGGCGCATGATGCCGGAAGGGCCCCGCGCCCTTCGGGCGCCCTGCGATGCCGACCCCGGACCCAGGAGCAGTCGATGGACATCAAGCTGGAACTCGTCGCCGTCCCCGTCACCGACGTCGACCGCGCGAAGTCGTTCTACGAGCAGGTGGGATTCCGCACCGACCACGACGTGACGGTGAGCGAGGAGATCCGTTTCGTCCAGCTCACCCCGCCCGGCTCGGCGTGTTCCATCGCCCTGGGCAACGGCCTCACCGAGATGGCGCCGGGGTCGCTGGACAACATGCAGGTCGTCGTCACGGACATCGAGCAGGCGCACGCCGAGCTCAAGGCCCGGGGCGTCGAGGTCAGCGGGATCGACGACCAGCCCTGGGGCTCGTTCGTCTACTTCGCCGACCCCGACGGGAACCGGTGGGCGGTGCAGCAGACCACCCCGCGCACCGCGGGGTGATCCCGGACCGCTCCGGCCGGCGGGCTCTGCTGCCGGATCGGCTACCGGATCAGCTGCGCGAGAGGAGGACCGCTCCCGCGGCCACCAGGGCCAGGGCGACCGCGCCCGCGCCGTAGGCCAGGCGGTGGCTGCGCAGGACGGGGAGGAAGCGGTCGACGGCGTAGCGGCCGGGGCCGGTGAGGGCCAGGGCGGCGGCGGCCGCGATGAGGAGCAGTTCGTACTCGACGCCGCCCTTGCCGGCGAAGAAGCTGCCGCTCCAGCTCACGGCGAGCGCGTTGAGCATGGTGCCGGCGACGGCGGCGGCCGCGAGCGGGGTGAACAGGCCCACGACCAGGGCGAGGCCGCCCACGGTCTCGCTGAGGCCCGCGATCACGGCCATCGCCTCGCCCGCCGGGTAGCCGCTCTTCGAGAAGAAGGCCCCGGTGCCGCTGATGCCGCCGCCCCCGAACCAGCCGAAGAGCTTCTGGGCTCCGTGGGCGGCCATGGTCAGGCCGAGGGCGATGCGCAGCACGAGCAGCCCGGCGTCGTAGGCGTGGGCGGTGGCCGCTGCGGCCACCGGGGCCGCGGTGTCGGCGGCGTCGGCGGTGCGGGGGGTGGCAGAAAGGGAGGTCATGAAGGCGTTCTCTTTCGGTGTGGGTGGATCACCGGACCCGCCGTGCGGTGACGGGTCCGGGCGGAGGGAGCGTGCGGGGAAGGCCGGTGCGAGGGGGCGTACGGCTCAGCCGAACTGCAGCGAGCGCTTGGCGAGGCCCATCCAGAAGCCGTCGATGACGCTGCGCTGCGCGCCCAGCTCGTCCTCGGCGGCGCCGAGGGTGACGAACAGCGGGGCGAAGTGCTCGGTGCGCGGGTGCGCGAGCTGCCCGGCGGGGGCCTTGTGCGCGAAGTCGAGGAGGCCGTCGACGTCCGCCTCGGCGAGCGCCCGGCGCCCCCAGTCGTCGAACTCCGCCGACCAGCCGGGGACCCCGGGGCCGGTGTGGCGCAGTGCGGCGAGGTTGTGCGTGAAGAAGCCGCTGCCGACGATCAGTACGCCCTCGTCGCGCAGCGGGGCGAGCTTGCGGCCGATGTCCATCAGGCGGCGCGGGTCGAGCGTGGGCATGGAGACCTGGAGCACGGGGACGTCGGCCCCGGGGAACATCTCGACGAGGGGGACGTACGCCCCGTGGTCGAGCCCGCGGTCGGGGACGTCCTGGACCGGGGTGCCCGGTGCGCGCAGCAGCTTGCGGACGCGCTCCGCCAGCCCGGGGGCCCCTGGGGCGTCGTAGCGGACCCGGTAGTAGTGCTCGGGGAAGCCCCAGAAGTCGTAGACGAGGGGGACGCGCTCGGTGGCCCCGAGGGCGAGCGGCGCCTCTTCCCAGTGCGCGGAGACCATCAGGATCGCCCGTGGCCTGGGCAGGCCGGCGGACCAGGCGGCGAGCTGGCCGGGCCAGACGGGGTCGTCCGCGAGCGGCGGCGCGCCGTGGCTGAGGTAGAGGGCGGGCATCCGCCCGGGGCTCGCGGTGGTCATGGTGCTCTCCGGTTCCTCTCCCAGTGTGGCGCCGCCGGCGGCGGTCTTGGTTCAAATTCGAATCAGTGCTGCGAGGGTACGCCGCAATTCGAATTTGAACAACTGCCGTACTCTGAGGCCATGGGTGACACGAGATGGCTGGACGCGAACGAGATGAGGGCCTGGAAGGGCTTCCTCGCGGCCGGCGCACTGCTGAACCGGCGGCTCGACCAGCAGCTGAAGGAGGACTCGGGCCTCTCGCACGCGCAGTACGAGATCCTGGTCCGGCTCTCCGCCGCGGCGGACGGCGAGCTGCGCATGACCGAGCTGGCCGATGCGCTGATCAACTCGAAGAGCGGCCTGACCTACCAGGTCGGCCAGCTGGAGAAGGCGGGACTGGTGCGCCGCCGCACGTGCCCCTCGGACGTCCGCGGGGTCTACGCCGTCCTCACCGAGACCGGCCGGGCCCGGCTGGAGGATGCCGCACCCGGCCACGTGGACACGGTCCGCGAGCTGCTGATCGACGTGCTCACCCCGGAGCAGCTCACCGCCATCGGCGACGGCCTCGGCGAGGTCACGCGCAGGCTGCGCGCCTCGTCCCGCTGAGCCTCCGCCGCGCAGCGGGGCGCCGCGGGATCCCGCTCCGGACGGCCGGGAGGACGGCCGCGAGGACGGTCGGGCGGGCGATCAGGGGGGAACGGTCAGGGGACGGTCGCGGGGCGGTCAGGAAGACTTGAGGGACTTCACGGCGAGCTCGTAGGCCGGGAGCATCGCCGTGTGCTCGCCGGTGTCCAGGCCGCCCAGGTGCAGCACGACCACGGCACCCCACGCGGTCCGCACGGCAAGGGCGCGCTCCTGTTTGACCTCGTCCAGGGGCGCCCGCGCGTACCGCACCTCGACCGCTTCGAAGGCGCCCGCCTTCAAGTCGGCGTAGGCGGGCTTCCCCTTGATCTCCTCCTCGGCCACGAAGGCCTCCAGGGTCTGCCGGGCAGTGCCCCCGGCCTTGTCGGCGACCCACACGCGCAGGAAGCCGACGTGCCCGGCCGGCTTCGCGTCGACCTCGCAGACCAGGGTGACCGGGCCCTGGCCGAGCGCACCCAGCGGGCCGTCGGAGCGCACCGCCTCCGGCTGCCACTTCGGTGCGAGGGAGAAGGTCACGGGGAGTTCGCAGGCGGTGCCGGCTGCGCCCAGGGACGCGCCGGCCCGCACGGTGGAGTCCGCCGACGGGGAGGCCGGGCCCGCGGAGTCCGCCGACGGGCCCGCGGACGTCGCGGCCTTGTCCGAGGCGGCGTTGCCGGACGTGCCGGAACAGCCGGTCAGGGCCGCTGCGAACAGGACGGCGGCGGCAGCCGCCGCGGTCCGGGCGGCCGTACGCGCCCTCGTGGTGTCCCCGGTCCGCATTCCCCACCCCGTCGTCTGCCGCCCAAGATCGGCGTCAACCTAGCACGCGGCCGGTCACTGGTTGCGGGAGCCCAGCTCGAACAGGAGGTAGAGGAAGAACGCGAACAAGTGGCCCGCGAAGAGGTAGGCGACCAGGCGGATCACCAGCCCCCGGGGGAACTTCGCCTCGATGCGCTCCCGCACCGAAGCCGCCTCGTCTCGTGCGCTCTGGTCTTCCGGCATGGTGGTTCCCCTCATGGTCTGCGGCGTGAGCGGGGTCACGGCCGCGTCGTGGCGTCGCCCAAGAACCACCCAAGGAAGGTGGTTTTTCGCAAGGGGGGGGAGAAGAGGAAACCGGTCCCCCCCGCTGTGGCCGTCGCTAACCCGTGTGGGGTTA
>NZ_JBVJWO010000004.1:112958-116279 GCF_055602345.1 Streptomyces sp. NPDC037401 | reverse complement strand
GGATTTTTTTTTTTTTTGTCTTTTTTTTCTTCCTGCTTTGTCTTCCCCCCCCCCCTCCCCCCCTCCCCTCCTCCCCCCCCCCCCTCCCCCCCCCCCCCCACCCCCCCCCCCCCCCCGGTGCTCTGCAGCAGGGTGTGGACGAAGAGCAGCTCGGTCCCGCCGGCCGTGGCCGCGGCGATCCGGTGCGGGGTCAGGGAGTCGAAGTGGGCGCTGTCCCCCGGTTCCAGGCGGTATTCGGCATCGCCCAGGTGCAGGCGCAGCCCGCCCTTGAGCACGTACAGCCACTCCTCGCCGGGATGCACGCGTACGAGCTCGCCCTGGCTCCGGCCGTACGGCACCTGAACGCGCAGGGCCTGCATGCCGCGCCCCGGGCCGCCCGCCTGCCAGTACGTCCAGCCGTCCGCCTCGCGGGCACCCGCGCCGCCGCCCCTGACGACCGGGTCGGCAGCCGGGAGCGCCTCTCCCAGCAGTTCGGATACCGTCGTACCGTAGGCACGGGCGAGTCCGAGCAGCATGGGCAGCGACGGCCGGCGCCGGCCGGTCTCCAGGCGGGACAGGTGCGCCGGGGACATCCGGGCCCGGGCCGCTGCGGCTTCCAGCGTCAGGCCGGTACGGCGGCGCAGGTCGCGCAGTTGCGGGGCCACCACGGGCGGCTCGTCACCGGGCCCGGAAGCGGACGCGGGGTCCGGGCCGGGACCGGGGGCAGGACCGGTGTTCATGCCACCGATTGAGCCAGAGTCTTGCCTCGGCGGCAAGCCGTCTTGCCTCTGAGGCAAAAGGCCGGCCGGGGAAACCCCGTGCGTCGCCCGGCGGGCACCGTCCGTGGTTGACGGGCCCCGGGCCGGCGGGACACCGTACGCCCATGGCTCGACCCTCGACCGGCAACCGCAGCAACCCCGGCGCCCGCAGCACCCTCGTCTTCCTCGTCTTCCTGGCACTGGGCGGGGTGCTGGCGTGCACCCTCGTCGGCGCTTCCGGAGCACTCGGCCCGGACTCCCAGGGCACCGGCGCCGACGGCGTCGCCGGCCGGCGCGTGGACATCCTGGAGGTGCCCCCCGGGCCGCCCGAGCCGCGGGTGCCCGTGGTGAGCGTGGACTGCGGCCGCAACGAGGAAGGCCACTACAACGAGGACAACCTCGTCGTCTCCCCAGGTCTGCGCGGCGGCGCCCACCACACCCACGCCTACGTGGGGAACCTCTCCACCGACGCCCTGTCGACCGACGCCGGCCTGGCCGCGGCGCCGACGACGTGCGCGGGCGGGGACCGCTCCACCTACTACTGGCCGGTGCTGCGCCGCACGGACCGACCGGGCCGGCAGGCCCACGAGCGGGCCGCGGCGGGCCACGGGAACGCCGGGGAGATCCTGCGGCCGGCGGCGGTCTCGGTGCAGTTCCACGGCAACCCGTCGAGCGACGTCGTGCCGATGCCGCGGTTCCTGCGGGCGATGACCGGCAACGCCGTCGCGTACACGGAGGGCGGCGACGCCGACGTACGCGCCCGCTGGGGCTGCACCGGCTTCCCGGACCGGGCGACGACGGAGTACCCGCGCTGCCCGCAGGACGACCGGATCACCCGCACCCTCGACTTCCCGAGCTGCTGGAACGGCCTGGACACGCAGAGCCCCGGGCACCGCGCGCACCTGGTCTTCCCCTCCCCGGCAGGGGTGTGCCCGGCGGGCACCTTCCCGGTGCCGCGGCTTCGGATCTCGCTCGCGTACGACGTGTCGGCGGACGCGCCCATCGCGCTCGACTCCTTCCCGGAGCAGCGCCACAGCCCCCGGACGGATCACGCCATGTTCGTCAACGTCATGACGGACGCACAGATGGCCCGGCTGGTCCGCGCACTGAATCTTCCGAAAGCGTGAACCACACCGTCGGTTCACCCGTGTATCCCACGAAGCACGTCAAGGGACGGAGAGGGTGAGATGGCCGGACTGTGGCCACGAGCTCGGCGGAGCACGGCCGACGAGGTACTGATCAGGTCGCTGTACGAGGAACACGGCAACGCGCTGCTGTCGTACGCGACCAGGCTGACCCGCGACCGGGCCGCCGCCGAGGACGTCGTGCAGGAGACGCTGATCCGCGCCTGGAAACACCCAGAGGTGATGGTCAACGGCAAGGGCTCGGTGCGGGGCTGGCTACTGACGGTGGCGCGCAACATCGTCACCGACCGGTACCGGGCGAAGGCGATCCGCCCCGTCGAGGTGGGCGACTCGCCGTCCAGTCCGCCCACGGAACCGGACCACGCGGACTCCGTGGTCGACTCCATGGCCGTCCTGGGCGCCCTGGACCGGCTCTCGCCGGACCACCGGGACGTGCTCATGGAGTTGTACTTCCGCCAGCGCAGCGTGACGGAGGCGGCCGACGCGCTCGGCATCCCGGCCGGGACGGTCAAGTCGCGGTCTCATTACGCCCTCAGGGCCTTGCGTGAACTGTTCACGCACGAAGAACAGGCCGGCGGTCAGGACAGGCCCGCCGGACGGCAGGAGGTGGTGGCATGAACCGGCAGCGGCACGAGGAGGAGCTGCTCGGCGCCTACGCCCTCGGCGCACTCGACGAACCGGACACGCTGCGGCTCCAGGAGCACCTGGAGTCCTGCACGCAGTGCACCGCGGAACTGGAGGAGCTGCGGGAGATGGTGGCGGCGCTCGGCGAGGTCCCGGAGGAGGCGTTCCTGGAGGGTCCCCCGGAGGGCGGCGACCTGCTGCTCCAGCGCACGCTGCGGCGGGCGCGCGCCGAGCGGACGGGGATGCACACCCGGACCTGGGCGGTCGCCGGGCTGGCCGCGGCGGCCTCGCTCGCCGCGGTGTTCTGGGTCGGTACGCGCGTCGGGGCCGACCCGGCGGACGGCGGCGCTCCGGTCGCCCGGCCGCCGGCCCGGACCCAGCCGGTGAGTCCGCCGGCCCCGGTGCCGGGGACGAAGGTGGCCTCGGCCACCGATCCGGGTACGGGCGCCCGGATGACCCTGAAGGTCACCCCCGCGACCCGGTGGGTGCGGGTGAACGCCGCGGTCACCGGGATCGCGCCGGGCGAGCGCTGCCGGCTCGTGGTCGTCGCCCGGGACGGCGGCCGGACCATCGCGGGCAGCTGGGTCGTGGGCTCCGCCGCCAACGGCGAGGGCAAGGGCGCGTCCCTCGACGGCTCGGCGGCGGTCGACCCCGCGGACGTGGCATCGGTGGTCGTCGAGAACGAGTCCGGACGGAGGTTCGTCACCGTCCCCGTGTGACGCCGGCACCGTGCACGAGCGGGGGGGGGGGGGGGCGGGGCCCCCCAGCAACCCCGGGGTCTCGGGCTTTTTGGTTTCCCCCAAGCACCTTCCCTG
>NZ_JBVJWO010000004.1:107287-112948 GCF_055602345.1 Streptomyces sp. NPDC037401 | reverse complement strand
ACCCCCCCCCCCCCCCCCCCCCCCCCCCCCCCCCCCCCCCCCCCCCCCCCCCCCCCCCCCCCCCCCCCCCTCCCCCCCCCCCGCTCGTGCGTTCCGGTGCGCCCACCGGCCGCTCGCCGCCCGCTCGCCGCCCGCTTCCGGAACTCCGGAAATTCTTCCGAACTCCTTTGAACTCCCCCGCGCCGGCCCTCGTGTTCCCAGTGAAGACAGAAGCTGATGAAGCAAACAAACCACTGCATTACGGGAGTTGTCATGACCGACTGGCGCAAGCTCACCCTCGCCGGAGCCACCGCCGCACTGCTGATGGGAACGGCCGCCTGCGGCACCCAGGACAGCAGCGGGGCCAAGCCCGCGGAGAAGGCGGCGGCCGGGGACGCGGCGCCCGCGGCGCAGCAGGACCCCTACGGCAGCGGCGCCGGAGCGGCGCCCGCGGAGGCCGGGGGCCCGCTGGCGGTCCGCAGCGACGCGAAGCTCGGGCCGGTCGTGAACGACGCCGCGGGCTTCACCCTCTACCGCTTCGACAAGGACACCGCCTCCCCCTCCACCTCGGCCTGCGCGGGCGACTGCGCCAAGACCTGGCCGCCGGTGCCGGCCACGGCGGGCGCGCAGGCGGCCGCGGGAGTCGACTCCTCCAAGCTCGGCTCGCTGACCCGCGCGGACGGCGTCAAGCAGCTCACGATCGCCGGCTGGCCGGTGTACCGGTTCGCCAAGGACACCGCGCCCGGCCAGACCAACGGCCAGGGCGTGGGCGGCACGTGGTTCGCCGTGACCCCCGAGGGCGGCAAGGCCGGGGCCGCGCCGGCCGAGAAGCTGCCCTCGCTGTCGGTGGTCGAGAACCCGGAGCTCGGCCCGATCGTGCGGGACGGCAAGGGCCGGACCCTCTACCGGTTCACGAAGGACACGGCGTGGCCGATGAAGTCCAACTGCACCGGTCCCTGCCTGGACACCTGGAAGCCCGCGAAGATGGCCGACCTCAAGAACGTGAAGGGCATCGACCCGAAGCTGGTCATCCCGTACACCCGCCCGGACGGAACCGTGCAGCTGACCATCGACTGCTGGCCGCTGTACTGGTTCACGGGCGACAAGACCCCCGGTGACACCAGCGGGCAGGGCGTCGGCGGCAAGTGGTTCGCGGTCACGCCGCAGGGCAAGCTCGCCAAGTAGCCGCCCCGCGGCGGCCGCGGCCGTCAGGGCAGGAGGCGTACGGACTGGTCGTGCAGTTCGTAGCGCGCGCCCACCAAGGCCAGCCTGCCCGCGGCGATCCGCGCCGCGAGGTCGGGTTCCGCCGCCAGCTCGTCCCGCACCCTGCGCACCTGCGCCGTGATGGTCGCGTCGACCCGGGCCGGGCCGTGCCGGCCGTGGTCGATGGCGGGACGGATCTGGTCGGCGAGGTACTGGATGTGGGCGGGCAGCGGCTCGCCGGTCTCCTCGGCGTGGACGGCGGCGGACACCGCGCCGCAGGACTGGTGGCCGAGCACCATGACGAGGGGGACGTCGAGTTCGAGCACGCCGAACGCGATGCTGCCGAGCACCGCCTCGTCCAGCACCTCGCCCGCGCTGCGCACGCCGAGCAGGTCGCCGAGCCCCTGGTCGAAGACCAGTTCCGGCGGGACGCGGGAGTCGACGCAGCCCAGCACGACGGCGAAGGGGTCCTGGCCCAGGGTGAGCCGGCGGCGTATCTCGCGGGACTCGTGCGGGTGGCGCTGGCGGTGGGCGCGCCAGCGGCGGTTGCCGGCCGCGAGCTCCCGCAGTGCCTCGCGGGGTGTTCCGGGGCGGGTGCCCGTCTCCTCCCGGTACGGGTCGGCGGCGGCCGGCAGGACGGCGCCCGCGGCCGGGGCGGCCCCGGCGACGGCACTCCCGGCGATGGCGGTCCCCGCGACCGCTGCGCGCAGCAGGCTCCTGCGGCTGGTGGAGGCGGACACGAGAGGAAGTCTGTTCGAATTCACTGCCGGAACGTATCCGCGTGGCAGCGGCCGGGTCTTCCCCGACCCGGCCGCTTGGCGCGTTCGCTCCCCGAATCGTCCTGAAGCAGGCTCCCGCGCCATCGATTCGAGCATGTGTTCGGTTCAGTGGGTACGATGGTGTCATGCGTGCGCCACTGCAGGGCTCCCTCTTCGACCAGGCCGACGAGATCCGCCTCGGTCCGCTCACGGGCGTGCGCCGCACCGTGCTGGGCGACGGGGCCTGGTTCGACCTGCTGCCCGGCTGGCTGTCGGGCTCCGACGCGCTGTTCGAGGAGCTGGCGGCCGGGGTGCCCTGGCGGGCCGAGCACCGGCAGATGTACGAGCGCGAGGTGGCCGTGCCCCGGCTGCTGGCCTTCTACGGCGACGGGGACCCGCTGCCGCACCCCGTGCTGGACCGGGCACGCACCGACCTGTCCCGCTACTACGCCGACGAGCTCGGGGAGCCCTTCGTCACCGCCGGGCTGTGCTTCTACCGCGACGGGCGCGACAGCGTGGCCTGGCACGGGGACCGCAACGGCCGCTCCGCCCGCGAGGACACCATGATCGCGATCCTCTCCGTGGGCGACCCCCGGGACCTGGCCCTGCGGCCCCGCGGCGGCGGCCCGGTACGCCGCCTGCCCCTGGGGCACGGCGACCTCGTGGTCATGGGCGGCTCCTGCCAGCGCACCTGGGAACACGCAGTCCCGAAGTCCGCTCGGGCCGTGGGACCGCGCATCAGTGTCCAGTTCCGGACCCGCGGGGTGTCCTGAGCCCCTCCGGCACCGGCCCGGCCGTACCCGCGGCGCGTCCCGGCCGTCAAGTGCCGCCCCCGGGCATGGCCGCACCGGGCGGATTGCGGCCACACTGTTGGCAGGGGGGTACGAGACCGGAGGCCGCCGTGACCACACCTTCCCCCACCCGCATCGCCGCCGTCCTCTCCGCCGAGCACCGGGCGCGCCTGATGGCGCTGGCCCGCGAGATCAACCTGCGCGAGGGCGACCGCATCTTCAACGAGGGCGCACGGGCCGACGCCTTCTGGATCGTGCGATCGGGCACGGTCACCCTGGAGATACCCGTGCCGGGCCGCCGCCCGGCCGAGATCGAAAGCCTGGGCCCCGGCGAACTCGTGGGCTGGTCCTGGCTCTTCCCCCCGTACGTGTGGCAGCTGAGCGCCGAGGCGATGACCCCGGTGCGGGCGTACGAGTTCGATGCGATGAAGGTCCGGCTGATGATGGACGCCGACCCGGCCTTCGGGTCCGCACTGGGGCACTGGGTCGGCCGGATCCTGGCCCAGCGGCTGCACCAGACCCGGACCCGGCTGCTCGATCTCTATGCCCCGCACCTCAGAAACGACTGAGACCCCGCCCGGCCGGGGCCCGGCCGGGCGGGGGCCTCCCGTCACCAGAGGGCGGGGCGCCGTCCCGCCCACGGCCGGGCCGCCTCCAGCTGCGCGGAGAGCGAGATCAGCGCGGCGTCCTCCCCGTACCGGCCGCCGAGCATGATCCCGATGGGCAGCCCCTCGTCCGTCCAGTACAGGGGCACGCTGACGGCGGGCTGGCCGGTGGCGTTGTACAGCGGGGTATAGGGCGTGTAGGCGGCCAGGCCGGCGAATTCGGCGGCCGGATCGTCGTCGTTGCGCAGGCTGCCCACGAGTGCGGGCGGCTGGGCGAGCGTCGGCGTGAGGATGACGTCGTACGCCGAGAGCAGCGCCTCGGCGACCAGCTCGCCGAGGGCGCGGAAGGCGTACAGGGACTCGGCGAAGGCGGGCCCGCCCACCCGGTGGCCGGCCTCGCGCAGGTGGCGGGTGAGCGGCATCAGCAGCTTCTCGTCGTCCGGGGCGACCGGCAGGGTGGTGGAGACGACCTCCCAGACCCGGCTGAAGGACTCCAGCAGCCGCTCGTCCGCGGGCAGCTCCAGCTCCTCCACGTGGTGCCCGAGCGCCCCCAGCAGCTCCGCCGCGTCGTCGAGGGCGGCCCGGCAGTCGGAGTGCAGGCCGACGCCGGGCACCGGCGGGTCGGGCAGCACGACGACGCGCAGCGCCCCCGGCTCGCGGGCGGCGGCCGCGAGGAAGGTCTCCCCGGGCGGCAGGGACGGGGCGCCGTAGGGGTCGCCCGGCGTGTGCCCGGCGAGCACGTCGAGGAGCGCGGCGGCGTCGGCGACCGTACGGGCCAGCGGTCCGTGCGTGGACAGCCCGGTGACGTCGTGCAGCACGGGACCCGAACTCACCCGTCCCCGGCTCGGCTTGATCCCGAACAGACCGCACGCCGAGGCGGGGATCCGGATGGATCCGCCGCCGTCGCTGCCGTGCGCCAGCGGGGCCAGGCCTCCCGCCACCGCGGCGGCGGCTCCCCCGGAGGAGCCGCCGGCCGAGCGGCCGAGGTCCCAGGGGGTGCGCGCGGCGGGGCCGAGACCGTTCTCGGTGTAGGCGGGCAGCCCGAACTCGGGGGTGTTCGTCTTGCCGAGCATCACGGTGCCCGCGGCACGCAGCCGGGCGACCACGTGGTCGTCGCGGTCCGGCACGTGGTCCGCGTACGCCTGCGAGCCGAGCGTGCACCGCACCCCGGCGACGAAGCTGAGGTCCTTCACGGGGACCGGCACGCCGTGCAGCGGGCCCAGCGCCCGCCCTTCGCGGCGGGCTTCCGACGCGGCGGCCTCCGCGTGCGCGGCCTGCTCGCGGGCGAGTTCGGGGGTCACGGTGAGATAGGCGCCGAGCGTGGCGTCGTGGCGCTCGATGCGGTCCAGGTAGTGCCCGGTGAGTTCGGCGGGCGAGACCGTGCCCGCCCGCACCGCCTCTCCCTGTTCCAGTGCGGTCAGATCGTGCAGCTCGGCCATCCGTCCCAGCCCTCCCCATCGCCCGGCGCGTATGCAGATCCTTGCAGTACCGAACGGTAACCACCAGATGGCCGAAGGGTGTTGGCGATCGCGGCGGAGCATGCCTCTTCGGCCGATTCGGGGCCGCGCTCCCCCACAGGTCAGCGATGCGCCATCGCCACGATCTGCACTTGAAGCGTCACCTTCCGTGACGCGAATTGATGGTAGAACCATGCGTTCATCGCGGCGGTGGGCAAGACTCCCGTCCGATAACCGAAACCGACCCACGGGAGTGTTCGACATGCGGTTCATCGCTCGGAGTCTCGGTCTCGCGACGGCCACCCTCGCCCTGCTGGCCTTCACCGGCGCAGCCGGCGCCGCGCCGACCGGAACGGAGAGCCTGTACGCCCCGTCCGCGCTCGTCCTCAGCGTGACGGCCGGGGAGGACGCCGAGACCGGGACCGTCCTGCGCGCGGTGACGCTGACCTGCTCGCCGACGGCCGCCGGGACGCACCCGGACCCGGCCGGCGCCTGCACCGAACTGCTCGCGAGCGACGCGGAACTGGACTCCATCACCGAGGCGGGCTCCGGCGCCGCGTGCACGAGGGAGTGGGACCCGGTGACGGTGACGGCCGACGGGGTCTGGGAGGGCCTGCGGTTCAGCTACACGCACACGTTCGGCAACCCGTGCGCGATGGACAACGGCAGGGGGACCGTCTTCGCCTTCTGACGCACGGCGCACGGCGCACGCCGCAGCATTTCGGAAACACGCACCGCACGGCTCCGGGGGGGGGGGGGGGGAAGCGTGGGGGGGGGGGGGGGGGGGGTGGGGGGGGGGGGGGGGGGGGGGGGTGGGCGGGGGGGGGGGGGGGGGGGGGGGGGGGGGGGGGGTGGCGGGGGGTGGGTC
>NZ_JBVJWO010000004.1:0-107277 GCF_055602345.1 Streptomyces sp. NPDC037401 | reverse complement strand
TCGGCATGCACCCCTCCGACCCCCCCCCCCCCCCCCACCCCCCCAACCCCCCCCCCCCCCCTCCCCCCCCCCCCCCCCCCCCCCCCCCCCCCCCCCGCGCAGGCTTGGTCTAGACCTTGACAGGTACAGACCATTCCGGTTCAGTGGCGGAAAGCCGTCGGCTCCGGCGGCAACTCCCCCCACTCGAGGAGCATTTCCATGTTCCGTGCGCTACGCCGCCGCACCCTGGCCCTGCTGGCCACCACCGCCACTGCGCTCTCGCTCGCGGTCGCCATGCCCGCCTCGCCCGCCGCCGCCGCGGCCTGCGCGGGCGCCTGGTCCGGGTCCGCCGTCTACACCGGCGGGGCCACCGTCTCGCACGCAGGCCACAACTGGCAGGCGAAGTGGTGGACCCAGGGAGAGACACCCGGGACCACCGGAACCTGGGGCGTCTGGGCCGACCAGGGCGTCTGCGGCGGTACGGACCCCGGCCCGGGACCGGACCCGCAGCCGGGCGGATTCGTCGTCAGCGAGGCGCAGTTCCAGCAGATGTTCCCGAACCGCAGCGCCTTCTACACGTACAGCGGCCTGACCGCGGCGCTCTCCGCGTACCCGGGCTTCGCGACCACGGGCGGCGACACCGTCAAGCGCCAGGAGGCGGCCGCCTTCCTCGCCAACGTCTCGCACGAGACCGGCGGCCTCGTGCACGTCGTCGAGCAGAACCAGGCCAACTACCCGCACTACTGCGACGCGACGCAGCCCTACGGCTGTCCGGCCGGCCAGGCCGCGTACTACGGCCGCGGCCCCATCCAGCTGAGCTGGAACTTCAACTACAAGGCCGCGGGCGACGCGCTCGGCATCAACCTGCTCGGCGACCCGTACCTCGTGGAGCGCAACTCGGCCGTCGCCTGGAAGACCGCGCTGTGGTACTGGAACACGCAGAACGGCCCCGGCCGGATGACCGCGCACGCCGCGATGACGGGCGGCGCGGGCTTCGGCGAGACCATCCGCTCCATCAACGGCGCACTGGAGTGCAACGGTGGCAATCCGGCCCAGGTCCAGAGCCGGATCGACAACTACCGCCGCTTCACCCAGATCCTGGGCGTGCCCACGGGCGCCAACCTCAGCTGCTGACCGGCACACCGGCCGGCCGCACAGGCGCGCGCCCCTGCCGCCCCGGCACTCCGGGGCGGCAGGGGCGCGCGCACGACCTGCGGCCCGGCGCGTCAGCGCGGGCAGGCGGCCTCGATCTCGGCGAGCAGTCCGGCGTCCAGCGGGCGGTCCGCCGCCGCGGCGTTCGCGCGCACCTGCTCGGCCGAGGTCGCACCGGCGATCACGGAGGAGCAGCCCGGCTGTGCGGACAGCCAGCCGATGGCCAGTTCGAGCAGGGTCCGGCCGTGCTTCTCGGCGAGCGCCGCAAGGGCCTCGACCCGGTCGAGCCGCTCCTCGGTGACGTAGTCGTCGTTCTCCAGGCGCGAACCGGCCGGGACGGGGACACCGCGGCGGATCTTGCCGGTCAGCAGGCCGTTGGCGAGCGGGTAGTACGGCAGCACACCGAGGCCGTAGTGCCGGGCTGCGGGCAGGAGTTCGGCCTCCGCGCCGCGCTCCAGCAGCGACCACTCGTTCTGCGCCGAGACGAAGGGCACGGCACCGAGCTCGCGGGCCGTGTGGGCCGCCTCGGCAAGCTGCCAGCCGCTGAAGTTGGAGTGGCCGAGGTAGCGGACCTTGCCCTCCGCGACGAGCTCGGTCAGCGCGGCGAGCGTCTCCGCCACGGGGGTGGAGGGGTCGTGGCTGTGCAGCTGGAGCAGGTCGATGTGGTCCGTGCCGAGCCGGCGCAGCGAAGCCTCGACGGCACGCCGGATGTAGGCCCGGCCGCCGAGCGCGCCGGCCGCCGGACCGTATCCCATGTCGGCGTCGTCGTAGCCGAACTTGGTGGCGAGGACGACCTCGTCGCGGCGCCCCTCGAGGGCCTTGCCGAGGAACTCCTCCGAAGCACCGCGCGGACTGCCGTAGATGTCGGCGGTGTCCAGGAAGGTGATGCCCGCGTCCAGGGCGGCGTCGACGACTTCCCGGGTGGCGTCGGCGTCGAGGCGCGCGCCGAAGTTGTTGCAGCCGAGGCCTACCGCGGAGACCTTCAGTCCTGAAGTGCCCAGAGATACGTAACGCATGGGTGGGACGGCTCCCGTTCATGATCGGTGTGCAGTGATCCAAATGGGTGAGGGCCCCAAGCCTCGCACGAGGAGCGGCTCAGTCGGCCGCCCCCCGGTCGAGGAAGCGTCCAGACTTGGTCCTGAGCTGCTCGGCGAAGTACCCGGGGGCGTCCGGCCGCATCCGGGCGAGGGCCACCAGCGCCGTGACGGCCACGTCGGCGACCTCGGCGTGCACGTCCTCCCAGGTGTGGGAGCGCCCCTTGCGGGGGTTGGTGCCGCGGGCGCCGATGACGGCCTGGGCGGCTTCGCCGTACTCCTCGCCCAGTTTGAGCACTTGGAGGGACCAGCGCTCCTCCTGGCCGATCCCCAGCTCCGCGTGGTGGGACTCGAAGGCCTCCGCCAGCTCTCCGACGATCTTCCAGACGTCGTCCATGCGTCTCCTGTCAGTGCGCCGTGCGCTGCGGGCCGGGTCCGGGGCGCGGGCCCTGGAGCCGGGAGCGGCGCGGGTTGCCGAGCGTACGGGGCAGGCCGGGCAGGGCGGAACCGGGCAGCCCCGGTTCCGGCGGGGGCAGGCCGAGGTTCCGGCGGAGTCCGGCCAGGGCCGCGTACACGGGGGCGAGCACGCCGGGCGCCGCCGGGTGCGCGGTGGCCAGGGCCTGCGCGGTGGTCTCGATGACGTCGAGGGCGTCCTCGGCCGCTTCCCGGCTCCAGCGACCCGGTCCGACGGCGTCGTGCAGATGACAGGCGGCTTCGGCGGCGTCCGCGGCGCGCTCCCCCACGCCCGGCGCCGCCGTCTCGGGCAACACGTCCATGCCCGGGTCAACGACCCCGGGGCCCCGGGGGGAACGGGTCGGCTACGGACCGGCGATGATCCAGATGACAGCGACGGTGCGGGTGTCGGGGATGACGCGGTAGAGGACGGTGACGACGCCTCCGGTGTCGGCCGCGGGGGCGGTGAGGACCCGGCGGAGTTCGGCTCCGCTGACCGGTTCGGCGGAGCTGTCGGCCCGCGGGTCGACGGCGAGCTGCTTCAGGGCGACGTAGAGGGACTTGCGTTCACCCGGGGTGAGTTCGGCGACCTCGCGGTTGAGCCGCTCGGGCAGCAGAACGTTCCAGTCGCTCAACGGCCCCCCTCGCCGAACGCCGGTCCGCCGTACGGATCGCCGTACGGGGCATCGGGTGAGGCGTCGAGCGAGGCGAAGAAGTCCGCCATGCCCATGGTCTTCTCGCTGCCGTCGAGCGCGTCCGCGACGGCGGCGGCGACCTCGGGCCGGGTGCGCAGGGCCAGGACATGGCGGTACTCGGTCAGGACGGCCGGGACGGCGGCCAGCACGGCGGCGTCCAGCCGGGCGTTGAAGGCCGCAAGGTCGAGCGGCGCTGCCACGGCGAGTGCGGCACGCAGCTCGGCGATGGTCTGGGGGCCCTCGTCGGCCTGGATGCGGTAGGGGTCGGCATAGGGGCGGGCGGGCGGGCCCGGGGGCGTCGCGCTCATGGTGACCTCCGTCTCTTTTACCACCGTACGCCGATATCCGGCCGGGTCGAGCCCCCTGGCGGGGCCAATGTCCGGGCTGGTCAGCCGAGTTCGAGGCTGGTGATCCCGTACAGGCCCGCGAGGTGCAGTTCCGGGGCGTCGCCGGTGTACATCCGGGCGGTCTCGAAGGCCGGTTCGAGGCCGAGGGCGGACATCAGCGCGACGGCCGCGGGGTTGGCGTCGGGGACGTCGACGGCCACGGCGCGGCCGGGGGCGGCGGCCGCCAGCCGGTCCAGCAGGGCGGCCGCGGTCCGGGGGTCCTCGGCGTACAGCGGTCCGACGCGCCACGGTCCGCTGGACGGCCGGACCACGCCGAGGCCCTCGATCCGGCCGTCGCGGACGGCCGCCACGGCGGTCCGGCCCGGCAGGCCCGTCCAGGCGGCGAGGAAGCCGTCGCGCGGCTCCGGGAAGAAGCGCCGGTCGTACGCCGCGAGCAGGGCGAAGGACAGGGTGCCGGCGTCCACGAGGGCGAGGCCGCCCGGCAGCGGTTCCGGAGCCTGCGGCACGGTTCCCTGGAAGCGCGTGTTGGTCCAGGCGGAACGGAAGCCGGAACGGCGGTAGTTGGGCTGCTGCTCGACCACCCCGTCGAGGCCGACGAGCCGCCCGGCGAGCCGCTCCATCCCCGCGCGCCACAGCCGGATGCCGTAGCCGCGGCCGCGGACCTCGGGGCGGGCGATGTAGAGGCCGATGAAGCCGAAGCCCCGGCCGTACCGGACGGCCGAGATGGAGGCGACCGGCTCCCCGTCGAGGCGGCCGATGAGGAAGCCGGCGGGGTCGGTGACGGCGAACGCCGTCGCGTCGCCGTCGCCGGGGTTCCAGCCCTCGTCGTCCGCCCAGCTGCGCAGCAGGGCCATGTCGGCGCGGCTCGCGGCCGCGATCTCGAATCCCTTGGTCCGTTCCATGCCCGGTTTGTAGCAGATTCCGGACGACCGGGGCGGCGGGTGGCCTGATCCCCACCAGCGGAATGCCGGATACCGCCTACGGGCTGGTAACTTCCGCGAGTTGATCTTGCCGGCCGCCCCGTACGGCGGTCGGCCGTGCGCCGTCGCGCGCCGTCGCGCGCCGTCGCGCGCGTCCCGCCGCAGCGCTCTACCCGCTCCGACCGGTCGACCTTCTCGACTCTCAGGCAAGGAACCACATTGCACCGCCTTCGGCTCAGCCGCTCCCTGATCCCGGCCTTCGCGCCGGCCCTCGCCCTCGCCCTGCTGCCCGCCGTCCCGGCCGCAGCCGACACCGGCGCCTCCGCGACCCCGCACCTCGACTCGATCGAGCAGACCCTCCGCCAGGTCTCGCCCGGCCTCGAAGGCCGCGTGTGGGAGCGCACCGACGGCAACCGCCTCGACGGGACCGTCGCCGAACAGGACGGCTGGCTGCTCCAGACCCCCGGGTGCTGGGGCGACCCGGCCTGCGCGGAGCGGCCCGGAACCCGCCGGCTGCTCACCAAGCTCACCGAGAACATCTCCAAGGCGCAGCGGACGGTCGACATATCGACCCTGGCGCCGTTCCCGGACGGCGGCTTCCAGGACGCGATCGTCGCAGGCCTCAAGGCGTCCGCCGCGAACGGCAAGCACCTCAAGGTGCGCATCCTGGCCGGTGCCGCGCCGCTCTACCACATGAACGTGGTGCCGTCGAAGTACCGCGACGAGCTGGTCGCCAGGCTGGGCGCCGCCGCCGGGAACGTCACGCTGACCGTGGCCTCCGCGACCACGTCGAAGACCGCGCTGTCCTGGAACCACTCCAAGATCGTCGTGGTGGACAACCAGTACGCGATCACCGGTGGAGTGAACAGCTGGAAGGCCGACTACATCGACACCACCCACCCGGTGGCGGACGTCAACCTCGCCCTGTCCGGTCCCGCGGCCGGTTCCGCGGGCCGCTACCTGGACACCCTCTGGGACTGGACCTGCCGGAACAGGAGCAGCTTCGCCAGCGTCTGGTTCGCCTCGACCGGCGGAGCCGAGTGCATGCCGTCGTTCCAGCAGGAGACGGCCGGCCTGCCCGCCCCGGCCGGCGGTGACGTCCCGGTGATCGCCGTCGGCGGCCTGGGCGTCGGCATCCAGCGCAACGACCCCTCCTCGCAGTTCCGGCCCGTCCTGCCGACGGCCTCCGACACCAAGTGCGGTCTGGTCGGCCTGCACGACAACACCAACGCCGACCGCGACTACGACACCGTGAACCCGGAGGAGAGCGCGCTGCGGGCGCTGCTGTCGAGCGCCACCGGCCACATCGAGATCTCGCAGCAGGACCTCAACGGCAGCTGCCCGCCGCTGCCCCGCTACGACATCCGGGTCTACGACGCCCTCGCCGCGAAGCTGGCGGCCGGGGTCAAGGTCCGCATCGTGGTGAGCGACCCGGCCAACCGCGGTGCGGTGGGCAGCGCCGGCGGCTACTCGCAGATCAAGTCGCTCTCCGAGATCAGCGACACCCTGCGCGACCGCCTCGCCCGCGTCACCGGCGACCAGGGCAAGGCCCGCGCGGCGATGTGCGCGAACCTCCAGCTGGCGCCGTTCCGCGCCGCGTCCGGGTCGAAGTGGGCCGACGGCAGCCCGTACGCCCAGCACCACAAGCTCGTCTCGGTGGACGGCTCCGCCTTCTACATCGGCTCGAAGAACCTCTACCCGGCGTGGCTCCAGGACTTCGGCTACATCGTGGAGAGCCCGGCGGCCGCCGCCCGGCTGGACGCGGAGCTGCTCACCCCGCAGTGGCAGCACTCCAAGTCCGCGGCGACGTTCGACTACGAACGCGGCGTCTGCCAGGCCTAGTTGCGGCCGGGGTACGCCGACAGGGCGGCGAGGGCCGGCCGGGGCGTGCTCCGGTGGGCGTCGCTGACCTGGCCGTCACCCACCTCGACCACGCGCCACGCGCCGTCCTCGCGCAGCGCGAGGTCGGTGGTGACGAAGCGGCACCCGAGGGCCCGTACCGCGCCCCGCACCGGACCGAGGTCCGGCTGCGGGGCGCGGTCGTACGGGCTGTCCGGATGGGGCGTCACCAGCCGCGCGTCGCCGTCCACCCACCACACGCGGACCTCCGCGGCCGTGGAGTCGCCCTGTACGAACGGTTCGAACGCGCGCAGCACGACGCCGCCCGCCAGGTACTCGCCCTGGAGGTCGAGGAAGCGCCCCACCACGCGGGCGAGCGCGGCGGTGTCGGCGAGGTCGGGGACGTAGCAGGCCTGCGCCCATTCGTGCTTGCGGGACTTGACGTAGTCCTTGACGATCGCCGGTCCGGGCGGCAGGGCGGCGGCCAGCGCGGCGAGCCGGGTGCCGTCGGGCCGCTCGCCCGGCGCGAGAGGCTGCCACACGCTGACCGGGGTGAGCCGGTCGAACGCCCGGTACCAGCCCGGGAGCTCGTGCGCCGCCCGGTACATGCCGGGGGTGGTCAGCAGGGCGCAGCCCCGGGCCTCCAGGGCCGCGTCCAGGCCGTCGTACCGCTCGCCGGGGATCATCCACCCGCGGTACGTGACGGGTCCGGTCCCGGCCGGCACCCGCGCCACGGCCCGCTCCGCCTCGCCCCGCAGCAGCGCGTCGTGGTCGATCAGCGCGATCCGGCCGCCGTCTTCCCGCACGGCGCGGGCCTCGGCGGCGAAGTGCGCGTCGGGCAGCCGCGGATCGAGCGGGTCGGCGCAGTAGAGGACGGTCGCTGTCATGCCCGTCAGCCTAAGGGCTGTCCCGTGAGCCCCGGCGGGCGTACGACGCCGGCGGGGGTCAGCTCGCGGGGATGATCACCACGGCCGTGCCGTAGGCACAGATCTCGGTGCCGTTGCCGCCCGCTTCCGTCACGTCGAAGCGCGTGGCCAGCACGGCGTTCGCACCGCGGGCACGGGCCGCGGCGACGAGGCGTTCCATGGCCTGGTTCCGGCTGGCGACCAGGGTCTTGGTGAGCCCGCGCAGTTCGCCGCCCGCGAGGGACTTCAGGCCCGCGCCGATCTGGCTGCCGATGTTGCGCGAGCGGACCGTGAGGCCGAAGACCTCGCCGATGACCCGTTCGACCCGGTACCCCGGCGCGTCGTTCGTGGTGACCACCAGGACGTCGGTCCCCTGCTGGCCGCCGCTGTACTCATCGAGATCGGACATGTTCCGTAGTCTGCTCCGCATCCGCGCCACCCGCAGCCCGAACCGCGCCGGGGCCCGTGATGGGATGCGGTCATGGGCGAACCCCCACTGCGCGACCGGATCGAGCGGCACTACGCACGGGTGCCCCTGCCGTTCGCGGAGGCGGAGGACCGCGGCCCGCCGCGGCTGTTCGTACGCCGGGCAGCGGGCGCCCCGTACTACCGCGGGCCCTCGCACGCACAGCCGGTCGCGGGCGCCGGTGCGGGGCAGGTGACGGCCGCGGACCCGGCCCGGGTACGGGCCCGGCCCGGCAGCGCGAGCTGGGGGTGCCGGAGGCCCTCGAACGGCCCTCCGAGGTGTGGCCGGAGCTGTGCGCCCCGGTCACGGCGGCGGGGATGGCGGCACCACGGAGACCGGCGGCATCGCAGCCCTCCCCGCCGCGCGCCGCCAGGGCCTCGGGGCCGCCGTCACCGCGGGGCTCGCCGCCCACGTCGCGGCCCACGGCGTACGGACCGTCTTCCTCCCGTACGCCCTGGAGGGTCAGTGGTGGAAGCCGGTGCGGGCGGTGTCGGAGGGGCCGGCGCCGACGAGATGGGCAACGGCCCGGCGCATGTCCTCGGCGAGCAGGACGATCTGGTCGCGCGTGATGCCGTGCCGGACGAGGACGCGCTGGATGACCGTCTCCTCGCGGTCGGCGGGCAGCGGGTACGAGGGGACCTGCCAGCCGCGCATGCGCAGCTGGTCGGAGAGGTCGTACAGGCTGAAGCCCGCGCCCCCGGGGTCGGTCAGGGTGTAGGAGACGGCGGGCAGGGCGCCCTGGCCGTCGTAGAGCAGGGTGAAGGGGCCCATCTCCCCGATCAGGCCGGCCAGGTGGCGGGCCGTGTCCGCGCAGGCCTGCTGGACCTTGCGGTAGCCGCCCCGGCCGAGCCTGAGGAACATGTAGTACTGCGCGATGATCTCGCCGCCGGGGCGGGAGAAGTTGAGGGCGAAGGTCGGCATGTCGCCGCCCAGGTAGCTGACGCGGAACACCAGGTCCTCGGGGAGGAGTTCGGCGCTGCGCCACACCACCCAGCCGACGCCGAGCGGGGCGAGCCCGTACTTGTGGCCGGAGGTGTTGACCGAGGCGACCCGGTCGAGCCGGAAGTCCCAGACCACGTCGGGGTGGAGGAAGGGCGCGACGAAGCCTCCGCTGGCGGCGTCGACGTGGATCGGGACGTCCCAGCCGTGCTCGGCCTGGATGCGGTCGAGGGCGGCGGCGATCTCCTGGACGGGCTCGTAGTCGCAGGTGTAGGTGACGCCGAGGATGGCGACGACGCCGATGGTGTTCTCGTCGACGTACGTCTCGAGCTGGTGGGGGCGCAGGCCGGTGGCGCCGGGCTCCAGGGGGACCTGGCGCAGCTCGACGTCGAAGTAGCGGGCGAACTTCTCCCAGCAGATCTGGACCGGACCGCACACCAGGTTCGGGCGGTCGGCGGGCTTGCCCTCGGCGCGGCGGCGCTCTCGCCAGCGCCACTTGAGGGCGAGTCCGCCGAGCATCGCGGCTTCGCTTGAGCCGGTGGTGGAGCAGCCGGTCGCGCGCACCTCGGGACCGCGGGACGCGGGCGCGGGCGCGTTCCACAGGTCGGCGAGCATGCTGACGCAGCGCGCCTCGATCTCGGCCGTCTGCGGGTACTCGTCCTTGTCGATCATGTTCTTGTCCATGCACTCGTCCATGAGGCGGTGCACGGCGTCGTCGGACCAGGTGGTGCAGAACGTGGCGAGGTTCTGGGCGGCGTTGCCGTCGAGCAGGAGCTCGTTGTGGATCATCTCGTAGACGATCTCGGGCGGGGCGTGGTCGTCCGGCATCCGGTGCTTGGGCAGGACGTGTTCGCTCAGGACGGAGGCGAAGGCGTCGGTGCTCTCGTCGTCCGGCTGGGGCCGTGTCGCATGCAGTGCCATCACCCGATTGAACACGCGATCCACCACGGAACAGGGCATTTCACCCATCACGGCATGGCCGCGGCGGACCCTGGCCGGCCGTCCGATCTACGCCGGTTCGCGCCAGCTTTGCCCTGTGAGGGCGACCACTACAACGCGCGTAGACCGAAGATCTTCCTGCGCCTGTGGCGTGTCGCAGGGAATCCTTCTGTTGCAGCAGGGCGGCTCGCGGCTACCGCCAGGAAGATCGCCAAACTCGTTTTCCGTGCAACTTATCCCCGCATGTCCGGATCGAGCCTGAACGTTTCAGCAGTGTTTCCTCGGGCCTCGACCTCACTGATAGTCATCGGCTCGCACCATTCGAGCGACCACCGATCAAGGACTGTCATGCCTCAACTCACGCGCCGCCGGGCCCTGATAGCCGGCGCCGGCGCCGTCTCCGCGCTCAGCCTGGTTGCCGCCACCCGCGCCACGGCGACGGGCCGCACCGACCACGCGGCCCACGACGCGCGCCCGGGCACCGCCGGCCACACCGGCCACGGCACCACGGCCAACGGCACGCCCGCACCCTTCAACGAGGTGTTCCAGGGCCGCCGGATCCAGGGCGCGCCCGACCCGCACGCCGGCCACGGCGGCCACCACGGCACCGGGTACTCCGTCAGCATCGACGGCAAGGACCTGCACGTCATGCGCAACGCCGACGGCACCTGGATCAGCGTGGTCAACCACTACGAGACCTTCGCCACGCCGCGGGCGCTCGCCCGCGCCGCCGTGACCGAGCTCCAGGGCGCCACGCTCGTCCCGATCCAGACCTCCTGAGCACGTCCGAACAGGGAACAATCCGATGACCATACGCAAGAACCAGGCCACCCTGACCCCGGACGAGAAGAGCCGCTTCGTCAAGGCGGTGCTCGAGCTGAAGCGCACCGGCGCCTACGACGCCTTCGTCACGACGCACAACGGCTTCATCATGGGCGACACCGACTCCGGCGACCGGGTCGGCCACCGCTCCCCGTCCTTCCTCCCCTGGCACCGCCGCTTCCTCCTCGAATTCGAGCAGGCCCTCCAGGCGGTGGACGCGAGCGTCGCGCTCCCGTACTGGGACTGGACGGCCGACCGCACCACCCGCTCCTCTCTGTGGGCGCCCGACTTCCTGGGCGGCACCGGCCGGGCCCGCGACGGGCAGGTCCTGGACGGTCCGTTCGCCCAGGCCCAGGGCAACTGGCCCATCAACGTCCGCGTGGACGGCCGGTCCTTCCTGCGCCGCTCGCTCGGCACCTCCGTGGCCCAGCTGCCGACGCGGGCCGAGGTGGACGGCGTGCTCGCGATGGAGGTGTACGACACGGCTCCGTGGAACAGCTCCTCCAGCGGGTTCCGCAACCACCTGGAGGGCTGGCGCGGCGTCAACCTCCACAACCGGGTGCACGTGTGGGTCGGCGGCCAGATGGCCACCGGAGTCTCCCCCAACGACCCGGTGTTCTGGCTGCACCACGCGTTCATCGACAAGCTGTGGGCCGACTGGCAGAAGCTGCACCCGCAGTCCACGTACCTGCCCGCGGCGGGCACGGCGAACGTCGTCGACCTCCACGACACCATGCGGCCGTGGAACGACGTGACCCCGGCCGACATGCTCGACCACCGGAAGTTCTACACGTTCGACACCGAACCGGCCGCCTAGCGGCGGGAGTCCGGGGCGCCCGGCACCCAGCGGTAGTGGAGCTCGGGGCGGCCCACCTGGCCGTAGCGCGGGGTGCGCACGGCCCGGTCCGCGCCCACCAGGTGCTCCAGGTACCGACGGGCCGTGATCCGCGAGATCCCGGCCGCCTCGGCGGCCACGGCCGCCGTCACCCCGTCGGGCGCCCCGCGCAGGATGCCCGCGACCCGGTCCAGGGTGGGGGCGCTGAGCCCCTTGGGCAGGGCGGCGGGCTGCGGGGCGCGCAGCGCGGCGAGGGCGCGGTCGACGTCGTCCTGGCCGCCCGCCTCACCGGCCGCGGTCCGGAACTCCGCGTACCGCAGCAGCCGGTCGCGCAGGGTGGGGAAGGCGAAGGGCTTGAGGACGTACTGCACGACGCCCAGGGAGACGCTCTCCCGGACCACGGCGAGGTCGCGTGCCGAGGTCACGGCGATCACGTCCACCCGGTGCCCGGCGGCGCGCAGCCCGCGGGCCAGCCGGAGCCCGTGCCCGTCCGGCAGGTACAGGTCGAGCAGGAGCAGGTCGACCGGGGCCCGTTCGAGGGCCCGGCGGGCCTCGGCGACGGAGTGGGCGGTGCCCGCGACGGTGAAGCCGGGGACCCGGTCGACGTAGAGGGCGTGGGCGGCGGCCGCGACGGGGTCGTCCTCCACGACGAGCACGCGGACGGGCCCGGGGGCGGGCAGGGGTCCGTCCGCAGGCTCGCGCCCGGCGTGGCCCGGGGCAGGGGTCGGGGTGGTCATCCGGTCGGCTCCGATCCCTGCCGGGCCGCCGCCGGCAGTGGCAGGTGCACGGTGAAC
This sequence comes from Streptomyces sp. NPDC037401, assembly GCF_055602345.1. Taxonomy (NCBI): domain Bacteria; kingdom Bacillati; phylum Actinomycetota; class Actinomycetes; order Kitasatosporales; family Streptomycetaceae; genus Streptomyces; species Streptomyces sp. NPDC037401. The sequence goes on along the minus strand of NZ_JBVJWO010000004.1, from coordinate 95,158 downwards.
TCAGCTCCCCCGCCGGGCGGTTCGCACACCTCGACGGTGCCGCCGTAGCGGTGGGCCGTCTGCCGGACCAGGGCCAGCCCGAGGCCGCGGCCGGGCCCCTTGCCCGACCATCCGCGGGCGAAGACGTCCGCTCCGGCGGGCAGGCCGGGGCCGTTGTCGGCGACGGTGAGCCGCAGGCCGGTGCCGGTGCCGCGGGCGGTGACCGCGACCGTGGCGCCGGGGGTGCCGGTGACGGCGTCGACGGCGTTGTCGATGAGGTTGCCGAGCACCGTGACCAGGTCCCGGGCGGGCAGTACGGCGGGCAGGGCGCTGTCCGGGGTGACGACCAGCTCCACCCCGCGCTCGTGGGCCTGGGCGGCCTTGCCGAGCAGCAGGGCGGCGAGGACCGGCTCGTCGACGGCGGTGACGACCTGGTCGGTCAGCGCCTGGGCGAGTTCCAGTTCGGCGGTGGCGAACTCCACCGCCTCGTCGGTGCGGCCCAGTTCGATCAGGGAGACCACGGTGTGCAGGCGGTTGGCCGCCTCGTGTGCCTGCGAGCGCAGGGCGCGGGTGAAGCCGCGTTCGTGGTCCAGTTCCCCGGTGAGCGACTGGAGCTCGGTGTGGTCGCGCAGGGTGACGACGGTGCCGCGGCGGCCGCCGCCGGCGACCGGCGAGGTGTTCACCACCAGCACCCGGTCGGCGGTCAGGTGCACCTCGTCCACGCGGGGTCCGTCCGCGAGCAGCGCACCGGCCAGCGGGGCGGGCAGGCCCAGTTCGGCGAGGTTGCGGCCGAGGACGTCCCCGCCGACGCCGAGCAGTTCGCGCCCGCCGTCGTTGACGAGCGAGATCCGGCGCTGCCCGTCGAGCATGAGCAGGCCCTCGCGCACGGCGTGCAGGGCGGCCTGGTGGTAGTCGTGCATGCGGCTCAGTGCGGCGGCGTCCATGCCGTGGGTGTGGCGGCGCAGCCGGGCGTTGATCACGTACGTGCCCAGGCCGCCGAGCGCCAGGGCGGCCGCGGCGACCCAGGCGAGGGCGGCGAGGCGCCCGCCGAGCCGCTCGCTGACGGCCTGGACGGTGATCCCGGAGCTGACCAGCCCGAGGATCCGCCCGTCGTCGGTGATCGGGGTGACCACGCGGATCGAGGGTCCGAGGGTCCCGGTGTACGTCTCGCTGAAGGTGCGGCCGCGCAGCGCGGGGCCGGTGTTGCCGAGGAACCGCTCGCCGATGCGGCGCGGATCCGGGTGGGTCCAGCGCACCCCGGCCGGATCCATGATCGTCACGAAGTCCACCCCGGCGTCGGCCCGGACCCGCTCGGCGTACGGCTGGAGCGCGGCCGTGGGGTCCGTACCGGCGATCGCGTCCCGCACCGACGGCGAGTCGGCGACGGCTCGCGCGACGGCCCCGGCCTGCCGCTGGGCGGCCTCCTCGGCCTGGTCGCGGGCCGCGGCGTACGCGAAGACGGCGCAGCCGGCGACGACGACCGCGACGAGCACGGCCTGCATCGCGAAGAGCTGGCCGGCCAGGCTGCGGGGGCGGGGGATGCGGAACATGGCGCTCAGTGTGCACCGGTCGGTGAACTCAATGAACGCAACGGTGACCGGGGTCACAGCCTGATGGACAGTCTTCGGGACCCACTCCGATCCATCTCAGGGAGCCACCGTGTCCGCACCACGTGAGCGCAGCGCCGGCCGGGACAGAACGCACTACCTCTACCTCGCGGTGATCGCCGCGGTGGTGCTCGGCATCATCACCGGCTTCGCCGCGCCCGGCGTGGCCGTCGAGCTCAAGCCGATCGGCACGGGCTTCGTCGACCTCATCAAGATGATGATCTCGCCGATCATCTTCTGCACGATCGTGCTGGGCGTCGGGTCGGTCCGCAAGGCGGCGAAGGTGGGCGCGGTCGGCGGGCTGGCCCTCGGCTATTTCCTGGTGATGTCGACGGCCGCCCTGGGGATCGGCCTGCTGGTGGGCAACCTCCTGGAGCCGGGCAGCGGCCTGCACCTCACGGAGGCCGTGCGCAGCGCGGGCGAGGCGCAGGCGAAGACCGGCGGCGCGGAATCGACGGCGGACTTCCTGCTGGGGATCATTCCGACGACGCTGGTGTCGGCGTTCACGGAGGGCGAGGTCCTCCAGACCCTGCTGGTGGCCCTGCTGTGCGGGTTCGCGCTCCAGGCGATGGGCCGGGCCGGCGAGCCGGTGCTGCGCGGCATCGGCCATGTGCAGAAGCTGGTCTTCCGGGTGCTCGGCATGATCATGTGGGCGGCGCCGGTGGGCGCCTTCGGGGCCATCGCGGCCGTGGTCGGCGCGACCGGCATCGATGCCCTCAAGTCGCTGGCCGTCATCATGATCGGCTTCTACACGGCCTGCGTGCTCTTCGTCTTCGTGGTGCTGGGGACCCTGCTGCGGGTGTGTACGGGCATCAGCGTCTTCGCCCTGCTGAAGTACCTGGGGCGGGAGTTCCTGCTGATCCTGTCGACCTCCTCGTCCGAGTCGGCGCTGCCGCGGCTGATCGCCAAGATGGAGCACCTGGGCGTCTCGAAGCCGGTCACCGGGATCACGGTGCCGACGGGGTACTCGTTCAACCTGGACGGTACGGCGATCTACCTGACCATGGCGTCGCTGTTCGTGGCGGAGGCGATGGGTGACCCGCTGTCGATCGGCGAGCAGGTCTCGCTGCTGCTCTTCATGATCGTGGCGTCGAAGGGCGCGGCGGGCGTGACGGGCGCGGGGCTGGCGACGCTGGCGGGCGGGCTCCAGTCGCACCGGCCGGAGCTGGTCGACGGGGTCGGCCTGATCGTGGGCATCGACCGCTTCATGAGCGAGGCGCGGGCGCTGACCAACTTCGCGGGCAATGCGGTCGCGACCGTGCTGGTCGGCACGTGGACCAGGGAGTTCGACAGGGAGCGGGCCGCCGAGGTGCTCGCCGGACGGCTGCCGTTCGACGAGACGACGCTGGTGGAGGAGGGCGGACCGGAGGTATACGACGACGAGCCGCTGCTGCCGGAGCCGCGCCCGGTGGGCAAGGACCAGGCCATGGCCTGACGGGTCGGCCGCGGAAGGCCCCGGCGGCCCGCCCCCTCTGCGGGGGGGGGGCGGGCCGCCCGGTCAGTAGTAGCCGCGCTCCCCGTCGATGATCTCGCGGATCGCGTCCAGGTGGCCGGCGTGGCGGGCGGTTTCCTCGACCAGGTGGAAGAGGATCCACCGCAGGCTGGCCGCGGACGACTCGAAGTCCGGGTGGCGGCCCGTCTCGTCGAGCGGGCGGCCCGCGATGATCCCGTCCGTGACCGCGCACTGCTGCTCGTACTCCTCGAGGAGCTGCGCGAGCGGTATGCCCTCGACCATCATCTCGGAGTCCTCTGGGCCGTCGAAGCCGGGGCCGCTCGCCTCCCGGCCCAGCAGGATCACCTCGAACCACAGGTGCTCGACCCAGCGCAGGTGGGCGACCAGTCCGGCCGTCGTCATGAGGGGCGAGTGCGGCAGGACGGCCCGGTGGGCGTCCTCCTCGGAGAGTCCTTCGCACTTCCAGCGGACGACGGCGCGCTGCATGCCGAGCCAGCCGGTCAACTGGGTTCGCTCGTCCGCCTCGTAGGGAGGGCGGAGGCGGGGAGGGGGCGCAGAGGTCATGGCCGGGGACGCTACACGGCGCCCTCGCCGCCGGGCACCCGGATTTCCACCACGGTCACCACGGCGTGCCGGGCGGGGCCGGTCACGGCCAGCACCGTCATGCCTGCGGCGCAGGTGGCGTACGGCTCGCCGTCGCCGGTGCGGGCCCGGCGGCCGGGTCCGGCGGCGGTCAGGAAGGCGGTGGCCTGCGCGGCCTGGGCGGGGGTGAGCGGCCGGGCGGCCCGGAGGCGGCCGTCGGGGAGCCGTACGACCAGGCGCTTGGGCACGGCGGCCGCTCCGGTGTAGCCGAGGACGGGCAGCTCGGTGCGTTCGGCGTGCCGCCGCCGGATCCAGCTGCCCGGTGCGCCGTAGCGGGACGCCGCGTGTTTGGCGACGACCGCCTCGACGCCCTGGTCGCGCAGGGAGTCGTACCAGACCTCGGCGATTCCGGGGTCGTCCGCGGCGGGAACGGGCTGCAGGGGCGGCCCCATCAGCTCGAGCACCTCCAGGAGCAGCAGCCTGCGCTCGTGGTACGGCAGGGTGCGGACATCGCCGTGCGCGGGGTGCGCGAGGAGGTCGAACGCGGCGTAGGAAGCGGGCAGTTCACGGGCGAGCCGGGCACCGCCGGCCGGTCCTGCGGCGGTGCGCCGCCAGGCGGCGGACGGGTCGATCGCGCCGTCGCGCCAGATCACGGCCGCGCCGTCGAGCACCGTGCCCGCGCGCAGCCGCCGGCCGGCGTGGGCGAGGTCCGCCCAGGCGGCGGTGATCTCGCGTCCGGTACGGGTGTGCAGCCGGGCCCCGGACGGGTCGCGGTGCAGCACCGCGCGCTGCCCGTCGAACACCGGCTCGAACCACCAGTCCGGGCCCTGTGGCAGGGCGTCGGCGTCCTCGGCGGTGGCGGCGGCTACGGGGAATTCCACGGGACCAGCCTGCAGACGGATGCCGGGTCGCGCGCGTCCACTACGCCACCGGGCCCAGGCCGGCCGTCGCACCGCTCCCAGGACGGCCGGAACCCGGGACGGACGCGCCCGGCAGCGCTCACTTGACCTTCGGCGGGACGAGGAGGCGTTCGGTGCCGAGCCGGGTGGTGGTGTCCTGGTAGGAGGAGAGCCGGCCGTCGGCCCAGCGGACGAGCAGGTCGTCGGGGCGGCCGCCCGCGGTGTGGCTGCCTGCGGCGGCGAGCTGCGCGGTCTTGTTCCACGCGGACGGCGGCCGGAGGGTGACGCTGGGACGGATGCCCCCGGGGCCGAGGTCGGGGCTGACGGTCTGCCGGCCGTCGGCCCAGCGCACGACGAGGTCCCAGCTGCCGGTCGCACTGCCGGTGAAGTTGCCGCCGACGATCTGGGCGGCGTGCTTCCACACGGCGTTGGGGGCCTGGAGCCTGGTCTCCCTGCGGAGCTTCACGGTGGCGCTGACGTCGCTGTAGAGGCTGACCTCTCCGTCGGACCAGCGCACCACGAGGTCGTCGGGCCGCTGGTTGGCGGTCCAGCGGCCCGCGGCGATCTGGACGGCGTGCTTCCAGGTGCTGCCGGCGCCCTGCAGGACGGTCTGGCGGCCGAGCTTGTTCACGGTGCCCGGGTTCGCGTGCAGGGTGACCCTGCCGTCCGGCCAGCGCACGACCAGGTCGGTCGTACCGCCGCCGGTGAACTCGCCGCCGGTGACGGCGACGGCCTTGGACCAGGTGGTGTTCGGGGCGGCGAGCCGCACCTCGCCGGTGTAGCCGCCGCGTCCGTCGCCCGTGTAGAGCGTGATCTCGCCGTCGCTCCACACGACGAGCAGGTCGGCCCTGCCGTCTCCCGAGTATTCTCCGGAGACCATGTGGCGGGTGTGCACCCAGGTTTCGCCGCCGCCCATGACGTCCGGCAGCGGGGGCTTTCGGGCGGGGGTGCGGCCCGCTACGGCGTCGTCGTAGAGCTCGAAGACCGCGGAGTCGTAGAGCGGGCTGAAGGAGATGGCGTGGTCGTTGTTCTCCAGCCCGCCGCCGTTCCAGCCGCCGAGGTTGCCGACCAGTTCGCCGGTCCGCTTCTTCTCGTCGTAGTTCAGGAGGAACGGGCTGCCGGAGGTGCCGCCGTAGTAGCCGCCGCAGGCGAAGCGGAGCTGCTTGTAGCCGGTCAGGCGGGTGGTCGTGGTGCGGCACTTGATGGCCTGGTCGGCCGGGGCGCTGCGGCTGTTGGGGTAGCCGACGACGGTGACCGGGACGGCGTAGCCGGGCGTCCGGGTGAGCTTGTTGCCTCCCGTGACCTGCTGGATCTGCTTGCCGGCCGGGTTGGGCCGCACGGTGGCGAAGGCGAAGTCCAGGTCGGAGCCGGGGCCGATGCGGGTGTGCCGGCTGTCGCGGAAGGCCCGGTCCACGGCCCAGATGCCGTGGGGCTGGGCGGCCGGGGCCACCCCGGTGCGGTACTGGGGGACGAAGGCGGTCTTGGTGCCGAGGGAGCAGTGCGCGGCGGTGGCGATCAGGTTGCCCTGCGGGCTCTGCACCACGCTTGCCGTGCAGCTGTGCGTGGCGAGGGCGCTGTCGACGTAGTAGAGGACGCCGACCGTGGGCGACCCGGTGTAGCGGGTCGAGGTGACGGGGGCGTACGCCGACCGGGCCGGGAGGGTCGGCGGGGCGGGGGCCCCGGTGGGCGGGGTGGCCGTGGCCATGCGGTCGGCGGTCCAGAACCGGGCGGCGGCCTCGCTGGTCCAGTCCTGTGCGGCGGGCGCTCCGGCGGCTCCGCGGGCTCCGGCCTGGGCAGCGGCTCCGTCCCGGGTGACGGGTCCCGCCTGGGTGACGGGTCCCGCCTGGGCGGTCGGCGCAGCGGCGGCGGTGATCAGGGCGGCACCGGCCACCGCTGCAAGGGCTCGCGCCCGTCGAGAGGTACCCACAACGGCCTTTCTGCCATGGAAAGGACGCATGCGAGCGGTCGGCCGGGCCGACGTTTCGCCTATCCCCCCGGATAAGATCACGGCACGTGGAGGGCGAGGTCGGTGCTCTCCGTTCGAGCCAGAGGATCCCACCCTATGTCACGCATACGCCGCAGCTGCGTGGGCCTGGCCCTGCCGGCACTGCTCCTGCTCACGGCCGCCCCGGCGAGCGCCGGGACGGGCGGACTCGACGTGTCGCCGGGGTCGGTCCGGCGCGGCGACCGGGTGACCCTCAGCACGCTCAACCCCGAGCTGATGAACCACGCCGACGAGGACGGGGAGGTCGCCGTGACCTCGCCCGCCTTCGAGGGCGAGGTCCGGCTGAAGCCGGCCGGGAGGGTGAGCTGGCGGGCGAAGGCCCGGGTGCGCTGCGACACCGGGCCGGGCACGTATCCCGTCACGTTCCGGGAGCCGGTCGAGTTCGACGGCAAGCCCGTCGAGGGCCGGCTGACGGTGGTCGCCGACCGGGCCGGGGAGCCGGACGCCTGCGCGCGGACCACGGCGTCCGAGGACACGTCCGGCGGCGGGCTGCTCGCCCTCGGCGTCGGTGCGGCGGCAGCCCTGGCGGCGGCGGGCGGCCTCACGTACATCGCCCTGCGCCGCCGCAGCGCCCGCCACTGACCGCCCGCCACACGTACGCGCCGTCAGGCCGGGCCCGGCGGGACCCGTGGTGCCCGGAGGGGCGCGGTCCGCCCGCGGACGGTCGCGAGGACGGGAGCGGACGGCTGGAGCGTGAGGCCGGTGAAGGGGCGGGGGATGCCGCCCGCCGCGGTCTCCAGCCGGAAGCGTCCGGCGAGCACGGCGAGCAGCAGTACGGACTCCACGAGGGCGAAGCGCGCGCCCAGGCAGGCCCGCGGGCCGCCGCCGAACGGGAACCAGGCCTCTTCCATGGCGCCCACCGGCGGTTCGGCGGACCAGCGCTCGGGGCGGAAGGCATCCGGGTCCTCGAACCAGCGCCGGTCGCGGTGCACCGACCACTGGCTGCACCAGACGGTGGTGCCGGCGGGCACCGGGCGACCGCCGAGGGCCGCGCCCTTCCGGGCGACCGCGCTGATCAGCCAGATCGGCGGGTAGAGCCGCAGCGCCTCCTTGACGACCTGCCGGGTCCACGGGAGCCGGGCGTAGTCCTCGAAGGAGGGGAGCCTGCCGCCGAGGACCCCGTCGAGCTCCTCCTCCAGGCGCAGCCGGGCCGCGGGGTTGCGGGAGAGCAGCTGCCAGGTCCAGGTGAGGGTCGTGGACGTGGTCTCGTGTCCGCCGACGTACAAGGTGACCGACTCGTCGCGCAGTTCCTTCTCGGAGAGCGGTTCGCCGTGTTCGTCGCGGGCGGCGAGGAGGCGGCTGAGCAGGTCCTCGCGCTCCTCCCCCGCTGCCGCGGCGGCGCGGTGTTCGGTGACGACCCGCTGGATCTCGTCGTCGAGGCAGGCGACCGCGCTGCGCATGCGGCGCCGGCCGGGGGTGCTCAGCCAGGGCGGCAGGAAGAGCGTGACCCCCCGGAACTCCGCGCCCAGTTCGCGCTGGGCGACGGCCATGGCCCGGCCGATGACCTCCTCGCGGCCCGAGGCGTCGCTGCCGAACAGGGTGCGGACGGCTATCCGCTGGGTGAGTGCCGCCATCGCCTTGTGGAGGTCGATCCGGTCCCCGTCCTGCCAGCCGGCGGCCGCGGCGTCCGCGCACTCGACCATGGTGGCGGCGTACGCCTTGACCTGGCGGGGCCGGACGGCCGGCTGGACGAGGGCGCGTTTGCGCCGCCAGTCGGCGCCGGTGGCCACCACCACGCCGTCGCCGAGCAGTTGGCGGAAGGCCCAGCCGAGTTCCGTCGGCTGGAACGTGCTCTCCACCCCGGCGAGGAGCTCGGCGACGTGCTCGGGCCGGGAGACCAGGATGTTGCGCCGGGGGCCGAGGGACCAGGGGACCCAGTCGCCGTGCCGGTCGCGGAGCTGCTCGAAGAAGCCGAGCGGGTCGCGGGCGAAGGAGGGCAGGTTGCCGAGCAGCGGCCAGCCGCGCGGTCCGGTGACGGTGTGGGGCTCCAGAGTGGCGGTCACCGCGGCATGGTCCCACCGCGGCCGTGCGGACACCAGACCGATGGGGCGGCGCGGTGGCCGCACCGCCTGCCGTGGGTGCGGGCTCTCAGCGGCCCGCGACCAGGTCGGCGAAGCGGGTCAGGTCGATGTTGCCGCCGCTGACGAGGACCCCCACGCGCCGGACGCCCTGTTCGCGCAGTTCACCGGCGCGGGCGCGCAGTGCGGCCAGGCCCAGGCAGCCGGTGGGTTCGACGATCAGCTTCATGTAGGTGGCGAACATCCGCATGCAGTCGACGAGTTCGTCGTCGGTGGCCGTGACCGCCTCCGGTGCCTCGCGGCGCAGGATCGCGAAGGTCAGTTCGCCCAGGTGCTGGGTCTGGGCGCCGTCGGCGATGGTCTTGGGGGTGTCGATGTGCACGATGCGGCCTTCGCGGAGGGACCGCCGGGCGTCGTCGCCCGCCTCGGGCTCCACCCCGTACAGGCGGCAGCCGGGGGCCAGTTCGCGGGCGGACAGGGCGGTGCCGGAGAGCAGCCCCCCACCGCCGAGCGGCACGAAGAGCGCGTCGAGCGGACCGGCTTCCTCGAAGAGCTCCTTGGCGGCCGTGCCCTGTCCGGCGATGATGTGCGGATGGTCGTACGGCGGGATGAGCGTGAGGCCCTGCTCCTCGGCGAGCGAGCGGCCGATGGCCTCGCGGTCCTGGGTGAAGCGGTCGTACGTGACGACCCGTCCGCCGTACCCGCGGGTGGCGGCCACCTTGGCGGCGGGTGCGTCGTGCGGCATCACGATGGTGGCGGGGATGCCGAGCAGCTGCGCGGACAGGGAGACCGCCTGGGCGTGGTTCCCCGAGGAGTAGGCGACGACGCCGGCCTCGCGCTGGCGGGGTGAGAACCGGCTCAGCGCGTTGTAGGCGCCGCGGAACTTGAAGGCTCCCATGCGCTGGAGGTTCTCGCACTTGAACACCACCTGGAGGCCGAGCTGTTCGTCGACCAGCCGGGATCTCAGCACCGGGGTGCGGTGGGCGACCCCCTCGATCCGCTCGGCTGCCGACAGCACGTCCTCGTAGGCGGGGAGCCCCGTCATCGCGGTCATCGCACACGACCCTCTCGGTAGGGAGCGAACCAAGAAGGGGGAACTTATCAGGGTGATCACCCGGAGAAGGAAGTGATGTGTCTGGGCGCCACCCCCGTGGGCGCCGAGACACATCACGTGCACGGCCGCCGGTCATACCGGCCGCCCTGCCGGGCCATCTAGTCAACTAGATGGAACATCCAGAACCTACGCCAGGACCCTCGACCGTTGTCAAGCCCGCAAGACGCCCCACCCCCGGTTGCGACCGTTTCCGTCTAGTCGAGTAGATTGCTCGCGGCACGGCGAATCCGCCGGGCAGGACCGGTGCACGGAGGAGGGCCCCCCGCGATGAGTGAGCGACCCCCCGGCAGCCGGCCCGACATCGCCCGCAAACTGGGCCACCTCATCGACACGCTGCACCCCGAGAACCGCGGCCCGTACACCTACCAGGAGATCGCGGACCTGATCCGCCGGCGAGCCGGGGAGGGCGACCCCACGGTGTCGCACGGGACCATCCAGTCCATCAGGACCGGCAAGGTCACCAACCCGAGCGTCGACTCCCTGCGGGCACTGGCCTCGTTCTTCGGCGTCCCGCCGGGCTACTTCCTCGACGACGCCGTCACCGAGGCCGTGGACCAGCGGATCCGCGAGATCAAGGAGAGCGTCGAGCGGGCCACGGCGGGCGACGAGCTCGCCAAGGCGCTGGAAGACCAGGAGGTGCGGGCGGTCGCGTTCCGCCTCAGCGGCCTCTCGGCCCGTTCGCTGCGCGGCATCAAGGGCATCGTCGAGGGCTTCCGGCAGGCGGAGGGACTCCCCGAGGTCGAAGCGCGCCGGCGGCGCCGCGGCGGCCGCGCCGAGTGACATTTCGGTCCGTGCGCCACCTCGCCCTCTGCCTGCGGCTCCACGGGCACTAGGGTGTGGTCGCAGCGCTGACGACCCTCGGCCTGCGCGGCGGAGGACAGCCCCCGCCGCTCGCCGGACGGACGGGGCAGAGCGGGAATGTGGCGGTGGGGACGTCGGCGCAGGACGTGCGCCGCCCTCGCGAACGGCCTGGAGATTCCGCAGCCGTTCGACCTCGGCGCGTTCTGCGACCTGATCGCCGGGCAGCGCGGCCGGCCCCTCGTCCTCCTCCCCCTCGACGGCCCCGGCAGCGAGGACCTGCCGTGCGGGGTCTGGCTCGGCCTCGACACCGCCGACCTCGTCTTCTACGACGCAACCGCCCCCGACATCCTGCGCGTCCACATCGTCCTGCACGAGATCGCCCACATGCTGCTCGGGCACGTGGCCCCGGAGCTCGACCTCGCCGAGGACGCCACGCAGCAGGAACTGGACACGGCCGCCGCCCACTTCGGCCGGCTGCTGGCCCGCGCCGACGGGGCCATCGAGCGCGCCGACCGGCCCGACCTGCCGATCGCCGCGATCGTACGGGCCGAGTCCGCGCGGATCCGTGCGGCGACCGCGGCGGCCCGCCCCTCGGACGATGCCCTGGGGCTGTCCGCCGACCGGATCGTGCACCTGCTCGGGCGCACCAAGTACTCCAGCCGCGAGGAGCAGGAGGCCGAGACGGTCGCCACCCTGATCCTGGAACGGGCCAGCAGGCGCAGCGAGATCGAGGCCACCTCCGACGCCGCCGCAGACGTACTCAACCGCCTCAACGACACCTTCGGCCACCCGGTTCGGAACGAATGAACACCTTCATATGAACACCTTCAAACTCGTCATAGCCGTCCTGCTGTGGATCGTCACCTTCTGGCGGCTCCCGGCAGCGATACGCCGTCCCCAACAGCGCGCCACCTGGCTCGCGTTCACCGGCCTCGCCGTCGCCACCACCGTGGCGATCCCGCCGATCGCGCTCGCCATCGACACCTCCACCGGGGTCAACGACCTCTGCGTGCTCATCAAGAACGTCATCGGCATCGGCGCCTGCGCGGCGGTCCTGGACCTGGTCATCGCCATGGCGCGGCCCGAACTGCTGCGCCGGTCCCGCCCGTTGAACGCCGCGGGCAGCATCGTGACTTCGGCCCTGATGGCCGCCCTCTTCTTCCGGGTCCCGCGGCCCGTGCGGGTGGACAACTTCTACGAGGACCACGCGGACTCGGCCGCCGCGACCGGTTACTGCCTGACCTTCGTGGCCTACCTGGCCCTGGCGACGGCGTTCGGCTCCTGGCTCTGCCTGGGCTACGGCCGCAAGTCCGGGCGCAGCTTCTTGCGCACCGGGCTGTACCTGCTCGGGGCGGGCCTCGCCATCGGTACGGTCTACAGCCTCTTCCGCGCCGGCCACCTCTCGGCGCGCCTGCTCGACCTTCCGTTCCCGCTGGCCGAGGCCCGGGTGCAGTACGTCGCCGACGCGATCGAGTACGCCGCCATCTTCCTGATCATCGTCGGCAACTCGCTGGCGCCGCTGGGCGCGCTGGTGCAGTCCGTGCGCGACTGGCGCACGCTCAAGGAGATCCGGCCGCTGTGGGTCTCCCTGACGGCAGTGGTCCCGGACATCGTGCTGGGCACGCGGGTCCGGCGCGGTCCGCGCATCCGGCTGCACCGGGTGGCGATCGAGATCCGGGACGCCGCCCTGGTGCTCGCCCCGTACGCGGACGCGGCGACGCGCGAACGCGCCCGCTCAGCAGCGCAGGCGACGGGTCTGACCGGCGAGGCGCTGGAGACCACGGCCGAGGCGCTGTGGCTGCGGGCGGCCGCCGAGGCCCGCTCCCGCGGCGCCGCACCCGCTCCGGCGGAGGGCCCGGCGCCCCGGGTCTCGGACGGACTCGACTTCGAGGCGGAGGTGGTACGGCTGCGGCAGCTCACGGCCGCCTACCACTCCCCCGCGGCGGAGGCCTTCGCGGCCGGTCCGGACCGGGCGGCTGCGGTATGACGCGTCTGCGCGCGGCCCGGTGGGTCACCGACGGCCTGGAACCGAAGAACTGGCTGCTCGTGGTGACCCTGCTGATCGGCTGGCACGCCGACCGTCTGGCCGGGGTCGCCTGGGGCCTGCTCGCGGGGATCTCCTGCGCGGTGCTGCCGGTGCTGTGGATCGGCTGGGGCCGCCGCAGGGGGTGGTGGGGGGACCGTCACGTCCGCAGGCGCCAGGACCGGTTGCTCGTCCTCCCCGGCATCGCGGCCTCGGTGGCCGCGGGGATCACGCTGATCGTCCTGCTGGACGGGCCGTTCGAGCTCGTGGCGCTGATCGCCGCGATGCTGGTCTCGCTGGTGGTGTTCCTGGGGATCACCACCGTATGGAAGATCTCCTTCCATACGGCGGTCCCGGCCGGCGCGATCACCGTCGCGGCCGTGGCCTTCGGCCCCTGGGCCCTGCTCTGCCTCCCCCTGCTGGTGCTGGTGGGCTGGTCGCGGGTGGTGCTGCGGGACCACACCCCGGGCCAGGTGTGCGCGGGAGCGCTGCTCGGCGGGGCGATCGCAGGCTTCGTGTTCACCGGCCTGACCTGAGCCGGACCGGGGCGCCGCGCCGGGTCTCGGCGCCGAGCCGGATCAGGGGGTGAACACCTGGTGCAGGGTGTCGATCGCCCCGTCGGCCCCCCGGTGGTAGCGGAAGACCAGACCGGAGTCCGGGTGGGCGTCCAGCCAGTCCAGGAACTCCTGCACGCCGATCTTCTGGTTCTCGGTGCTCTCCACGATCGGGGTCGTGACGGTGACGTGGGCCGCCTGGTCCATCGGGAGGGACGTCTCGGCGCCGACGGGCTCGAAGGGGGCACCGTCCGAGTCGGGGGTGCCACAGCCCCAGTTCCCGTGCTTGACGACGAGGCTCAGGGACCCGCCCTCGGGGGTGTAGCGGTAGACGGCGATCTCGTCCGGCGAGATGGGCATCTTGTGGTCGCAACCGGGGTCCGGTTCCGGGTCCGCGCCGCCGGGGGGCTCGGGGAGCCCGGGCGCGGGCTTCACGGGGGCCTTGACGGACGGCTTGGCCGCGGGCTTGGCCGACGGCTTCGCGGAGGCCTCGGCCCCCGGCGCGGCCGGGGCGGGGTCCGCCGGCGCGGTCGTGGCGGCGCCGCCCTTGCCCGTGCCGGAGCCCGCGGGACCGCGGGCGCCGTCCTCGCCGTTGTTGCACGCGGTCAGCGCCAGAGCGCAGCAGAGCGCCAGTGCGGCCAGGGGCCGTCTGTGAACCATGTCCGTCTCCTCCGTGGGAAGTCCGCGCCACCGTAGCGTGGCGCAAAGCGGGCGGAGAACGGCCGGATGTCGTTTGTCACCGAGCCGGGATCGTGCCGTTGCCGGTCACGGAACTTGTCCGCCGCAGACCCTGTCCGATAAGCGGACGGAGTTCGCCGGACCGGCCGGGCGGCGCGCTGTCACCCGGCATACGGAACACCTCATTCCGCCCAAGTGACCTGCACTGCAAGGGTTTTCCCTGCTTCCCTTGCGCGGCGCCCGTCTGACATCTTGCGTTCACCCCTTTATTCACACGGCCCGGTGCTGCCCGCAGCGCCGGGTTTTCGGAGGACGCATTGATACCCCACATATTCAGTCGGCTTCGAACCTCTGCCGCGGCGGCCACCGCCCTGGGCGCCGCGCTCGCCTTCGCGACCCCGGCGGCGTTCGCGGACACCGCCCCGCTCGCTCCCTCGGCCTCGCAAGCCCGTACGGCCGCCCCCGCCCCGGCCGCGGCGTCGGCCGCCTGGGCCGCCGGCACCCGCGCCTACCTGGTCATCACCGCCCCCGGTGACACCACGGCCGTGCGCACCGCCGTGACGAACAACGGCGGCTCGGTCTACGCCCACTACGACGCCATCGGCGTGATCGTCGCGCACTCGACGTCCTCCACCTTCGCCGCCACCCTGCGCGGGGTCAGCGGAGTGCAGCAGGTCGGCGCCACCCGTACCTCCGACGTCCCGGCCGACGCCTACAACCCGGCCCTGCCGGCGAACCCGTCGCAGGCGACGACCACGCTCACCGAGTCGAACCGCTGGGACATGACCCAGATCAAGGCCGACCAGGCCTGGGCCGTGACCACCGGCTCCTCCGCGGTGAAGGTCGGCATCCTCGACACCGGCGTGGACGACAAGCACCAGGACATCGCCCCGAACTTCAACGCGGCCGACTCGGCGTCCTGCGCCTACGGCAAGGCGGACACCCGCGCCGGCGCGTGGCGCGACGTCGGCACCCACGGCACGCACGTGGCCGGTACGGTCGCCGCCGCCAAGAACGGCAAGGGCGTCATCGGCGTCGCGCCGGGCGTGAAGATCTCCTCGGTCCGCATCGCCGAGCCGGGCAGCAGCCTCTTCTTCGCCGAGAACACCGTCTGCGGGTTCATGTGGGCCGGTGACCACGGCTTCAAGGTGACCAACAACAGCTACTACACGGACCCGTGGCAGTTCAACTGCCCGGACAACGTGGACCAGGCCGCCATCATCGAGGGCGTCAAGCGCGCCCAGGAGTACGCCGAGAGCAAGGGCTCGCTCCAGGTCGCGGCCGCCGGCAACAGCAACTACGACCTGGCGAACAAGACGACCGACAGCGAGTCCCCGAACGACTCCACCCCGGTCACCCGCACCATCACCAACGCGTGCCTCGACATCCCGACCGAGCTGCCGGGCGTCGTCACCGTGGCCTCGATGGGCAACGGCAACGTCAAGGCGTCGTACTCCAACTTCGGCAACGGCGTCATCGACATCGCCGCTCCGGGCGGCGACGGCGCGTCCGGCGTCTACTCCACCCTGCCGGGTGGCAAGTACGGCAACATGAACGGCACCTCGATGGCGTCGCCGCACGTCGCGGGCGTGGCCGCGCTGATCGCCAGCGTGAACCCGTCATTCACCCCGGCCGACATCCGCGACCGCCTCGGCGTGCAGGCCAACGACACCGCCTGCCCGTCCGACAGCCGCTGCAAGGGCACCACGGCCAAGAACGGCTTCTTCGGCGAGGGCCAGACCGACGCCCTCAAGGCCGTCGGCAGCACCCCGCCTCCCGGCAAGTACTTCGAGACGCTCGCGGACGTGACCGTCGCGGACAACTCCACGGTCGAGAGCCCGATCTCCGTGACCGGTGTCACCGGCAACGCGCCGGCCACCCTCAAGGTGGGCGTGGACGTCAAGCACACCTACCGCGGTGACCTCGTCATCTCGCTCGTCGCGCCGGACGGCACCGTGTACCTGCTGGAGGACTTCTCCAACAGCGACAGCACGGACAACGTGGCCAAGACGTACACCGTGAACGCCTCCTCCGAGGTCGCCAACGGCACGTGGAAGCTGCGGGTCCAGGACGTCGCCTCGCAGGACACGGGCAAGATCGACGCCTGGAACCTGACCTTCTAGGGTTCCGCGCCCCCAGTCCCACCCCCCACACCACCGCCCCTGGGGCCCGACGTGACCGGTCGGGTCCCGGGGGCGGTGTTTCAATGTCCGGATGATCGAAATCCTCGCCCTCGTCGCCGCCGCGTCCGTGACCGGATGGCTGCTGCGCCGCACAGCCCGCCGGCGCCGGGAAGCCCCCGCGGCCGGCGAGCCCGTGGGCG
The DNA here is from genome assembly GCF_055602345.1 of Streptomyces sp. NPDC037401. Lineage (NCBI taxonomy): Bacteria > Bacillati > Actinomycetota > Actinomycetes > Kitasatosporales > Streptomycetaceae > Streptomyces > Streptomyces sp. NPDC037401. The sequence continues at coordinate 79,122 of NZ_JBVJWO010000004.1, read as the reverse complement.
TCCCCTGCATGCTCCGCTTCCCCGCCCGCGCCCGGCGGTGGCGCCCCGGCCGCCTGCTCACCGCCGGCCCCACGGTCGTCTGGGCCCCGTCCCCGGGCCGCCGGACACCGGTCCACCTCCCCGCGGACCTGCACCGCACGGCCCTGCGCGCCCCGACGACCCGCGAGGGCATGTCGATCAACCCCGCCTCCCGCATCGTGGACTGCGTCTGCTCCGAGGGGCCCGTCCAGATCGCGGTGATGCCGCACGACGTCCCGCTGGTCCTCGAGGCGGTCCCGGAAGCGCCGGCTCCGCCGCCGGCCGGCTAGTCGCGGGGCCGGGACCGGTGGGCCTGCCAGGACGCGAGGGCCTCCGTGCGGGAACCCGCGGGGTGGGCGGCGTGCCAGTCGCGCAGGAAGCGGTTCAGCTCGAACTGCGCGCCGATCTCCTGGGGGCGGGCCGCCTCCGACCGGGTGTCCCGCCAGTGCTGCGCGGCCTCGGCCAGGGTACGGCCCGCGTTCTCGGCGACGTACGCGCGCATGAAGGCGTCGAAGTGGAACGCCGGTCCCAGCTCCTGCTGGAACCAGGCACGCAGCACCTGGCTGCACCGCTGCCCCTCCGGGATCACCGAGTCCCCGTCCACCGGAGCGGCCAGCTGAGCCGCCCCCGCCGTGCGCCGGGCCGGGGCGGGCGGCAGCGGCAGTCCGTCCAGGGCCGCTGCGAGGCGTGCGGTCAGGGCGGCCTTGCCGCCCCCGGCGGGTATCCCGAGCCTGCGGGCGAGCGCCGTCAGCTCGGCGAGCGTCCAGTACCAGCGGAGCAGCTCCGCACCGGTCAGGTCGGGCGTCGGCTCGGGCCGCGACGGGTCGGCGGGCCTCACGAGAGCCCGTCCGGGGACGGCTCTGTGCAGCGCTCCGGGCAGAGGCATACGGTCATCGCGCGATCCTAGCCGCGCCGCAGCGCGCCCGTACGCGCGGGAGCCCTGTGGCGTCAGCGCAGGTCAGGGCCCCTGGCGGGCGCGCGCGCCCTCGCGTGTCCGGCCTGCGGACGGCGCACGCCGGGGGTGCCTGTTCAGGTACTCCTCCTCCAGCGCCGCCATCCGCCGGCTGTGCGTCGCCAGTGCCTCGTCCGAGCCGTGCAGCAGCGTTTCGTGGCGCGTGCGGTGGATCGCCTCCAGCTCCTTGAGCAGCCGGTCCTCCGCGAGCTCCGCCGGCGGTACGCCTTCGTAGTGGGCGGGCATATGGGTGACTCCTCCCGGAATCCGGTCTCGCCTGTGACCAGTCTCGCCTTCCGGAACCCTCCCGGCCATCCGGACCGGACCCTCTCGCCCGCTAGCGTGTGCGAGGTCCGGAACGGGAAGCGCCGGATCCATCGGATGAACGGATCTGAGTATTTCTGTTATCGGGCGGGCGCACTGGGGTCTCCCAGGTGTTGGGCAAACATCGTCGTCCGGGACAGGCAGGGTTGATCGGAACATGGGTACACAGCAGGGCACGGCACTGGTGGTGGCCGCACAGGCCGGCGATCAGCGGGCTCAGGACGAGCTCGTCTCCGCGTATCTGCCGCTCGTCTACAACGTCGTCGGCAGGGCGCTGAACGGCCACTGTGACACCGACGACGTGGTGCAGGACACCATGCTCCGGGCCCTGCACGGCCTGGGCGGTCTGCGCACTCCCGAGAGCTTCCGGTCCTGGCTGGTCGCCATCGCGATGAACCGTGTCCGGGCCCACTGGGAGGACCGGCAGGCCCGCCAGGGCTCGACGGGGATCAGCAGTCTCGACGAGGCCCAGCAGTACGCCGACCCGGGCGCGGACTTCGTGGACCTGACCGTCGTACGGCTGAACCTGTCCGGACAGCGGCTCGAGACCGCCGAGGCCACCCGATGGCTGGAGCCCGACGACCGCGCCCTGCTCTCCCTGTGGTGGCTGGAGTGCGCCGGGGAACTGACCCGGCCGGAGGTGGCCGCCGCGCTGGAGCTGTCCCCGCAGCACACGGCGGTGCGGGTGCAGCGGATGAAGGCCCAGCTGGAGTCGGCCCGGGTGGTCGTACGGGCGCTCCAGGCCAATCCCGCGTGCCCGGAGCTGCACTCGGGGCTCGGCGCCTGGGACGGCCGGCCCAGCGCGCTGTGGCGCAAGCGAATAGCCCGGCACGCCCGGGACTGCTTCCGCTGCTCGGGTCTGTGGAGCGGGCTCTTCCCCGCCGAGGGGCTGCTGGCGGGGCTGGCGCTGCTGGCGCCGACCGCCGCGCTGGTGGCGGCGACGCGCGAGAGCGTGCTCATGGGGATGGCGGGCGCCGGCTACACGATGACCGGCGGACCGGGCGCTGCGGGCGCGCCGGGCGCCGCGGGCGGGTCCGAAGCCGTTTCCGCGGCCGGGGCGGCCGGCGGACGGACGGCCCGCCGGAAGCTGCAGCGGCAGCACGGGCGCCGCCGGGCGGTCACCGCGGGCACCGTCGCCGTGGTGGCGGTGTCCGGAGGGGCGTTCTACTTGTTCGGCGGGCCGGACGAGAAGGAGGCGGACACCGCGCGGCCGCTGTCGGTCCCCGCGACGCCCGCGGCCGTCCTCACGGTCCCGCCCTCGCCGACGCCGACGCCGTCGCCCTCCCGGAGCGCCTCCCCGAAGGCCTCCCCCTCTCCGTCCCGCAGCGCGACCCGGTCACCGAGCCCGTCGCCCACGACCCGCAAGCCCACGCCGAAGGCCACGCCGTCCAGCCCGCGCCCGAAGCCCACGACGCCCCGCCCGGGCGGCGGCGGCAGCGGTGGCGGTTCCGGGACGGCCGGCCAGGTGATCTCACTGGTCAACCAGGAGCGGGCACAGGCCGGCTGCGGTCCTCTGACGGAGAACAGCAAGCTGCGCGCGGCGGCTCAGGGGCACTCGGACGACATGGCCGCCCGGGACTACTTCGACCACACCAACCCGGACGGCGCCGGTCCCGGCGAGCGGGTGACGGCGGCCGGCTACCGCTGGTCCACGTACGGCGAGAACATCGCGATGGGCCAGCGGACCGCGGCGCAGGTCATGGATTCGTGGATGAACAGCTCGGGACACCGGGCGAACATCCTCAACTGCTCGTTCAAGGAGATCGGGGTCGGCATCCACACGGGTTCGGGCGGCCCCTGGTGGACGCAGGTCTTCGGCGCCCGCTGACGGGACCGGCACGGCCGGGGGCCGGGGGCGGGGGACGAGCCTCGGCCCCGCGCCGCCCGGCGGCCCGCCGGGATCAGATCTCCAGTTCGGATTCGATGGCCTTGAGCTGGTGCCGGGCCATGGCGAGGTTCGCGCGCCCCTTGTCCAGCGCGAGGTAGAGGAAGAGCCCGTTGGTGCCCCGGCCCTTGAGGAGCCGGATGAGGTGGTACTGGTTGCCGAGTGTGATCAGGACGTCCTCGATCTCGTCCTTGAGCTTGAGCATCTCCATGGTGCGGACCTTGGCCCTGACCACGTCGGTGTTGCCCGCCGCGGCAAGGTTCAGGTCCAGGTCCTTGCCTCCGCCGACCATGCCGAGGGCCATGCCGCTGGTGTAGTCGACCAGGGCGGCGCCGATGGCACCGTCGATGGAGGTCATGGCTTCCTTGAGGGCGGTTTCGGTGTTCGCCATGTGTGGAGCACTTCCTTCTTGTCTGGGGGATATCGGGGATATCCCCGAGGCGGCGGACCGGGGCCGGCCCGCCGAGCGGATCGGGTCAGATGTCGCGGCGGGCGAGGGCCTCGTCCACGAGTTCGCCTATGCGGGCGCTGGAGCGGCGGGCCTCGAGGTGCAGGCGGCCCACGTTGATGCGGGGCTCGGCGAGCAGGGTCAGTACGGCCGAGTGCCCGGCGGCGTAGGTGGCGACGTAGCCGCTCTCCCCGCGCACCAGGAGTTCGCGGAAGGCGCCCTGGCCCGTGAGGTCGGTCAGCCGCTGGGCGACACCGAGCGCGGAGGCCGTGAGGGCGGCGACGCTGTCGGCCTCGTCGGCGGCCGCCTCGCGGGCGAGCACGAGGCCGTCGACGCTCGCGGCGAGCGCGCCGGTCAGCTGCGGCAGCCGGGCTCTTAACCTTCTGAGCTCACCGAGCACTTCGGGCTCTGCCGTCATCAGCTGTCTCCTTTCGTGGTGACTCCGGCTCGCCGGCCTCACGGTGCGCTGCTGGCGCATCGGGAGCCTCATGACGTCGTACACGGGGCCTGGCCGGCGGAACGGGGGAAGAGCACAGTCACAGGGATGCCTCCAAGGCGTCACGGAGCCGACGGAGCAGGGCGATGTCCGGGGAGGCGACCTGCGTGACCCAGCCGGGCAGGGCGGACGGTGGTACGGGGCGGGGGTCGCGCGGCGTCTCGACCAGCCCGGTCGCTGCCAGCCGCCGTACCTCCAGCAGGGTGTGGAAGGCGGACCGGCCCAGTTCCCAGGCGAGCGCCGCCGGGGTGCGCACCCCGTCGGCCTTGCACAGCAGCGCGCGCTGGCGCGGGGTGACGGTCTGCCCGGGTGCGGCGGGCCGGGCCACCACGGGGGCGGTGTCCAGGACGGGGTACGGCCAGACGCTGTCGAGCAGCTCCCGGCGGCGTACGGTCTCGCGCTCGACGGCGGCGGCGGAGACGGAGCGCAGGGAGCCGATCCAGTGGGTGGCGCCGCGGCGGAACCGGGTGGGGCCGCTTCCGGGGGCCAGGGCGAAGAAGGCCGCGTCGAAGACCGCCCCGAGGTGGCAGATTTCCAGTTCGCCGCCGCCGACCCGGCCGGATTCGACGAGGAACCGGCCGACCTGTCTGCGGGCCCCCGCCCGGTCGACGGCTTCCTGCCAGCCGGAGAGCGGCAGCCGGCCGCCCGCGGTGAGCAGGACGTCGAGCCCGGGGGTGGCGGGGCTCTCGGCGTGGACGACCCGGCCGTCCTCCAGGAAGAGGGTGCCGTGGTCGCGCAGCAGGGCTCCGGTGGCGCGCTCGTCGGCGAGCCGCAGGAGCATGGGGGAGACGGCGGCGGCGTGCACCGCGACCTGGGCGTTCATCCGAGCACCAGCTCTGCGGCGAGGTCGCGCAGTCTGATCCGGGCGAGGGCGAGGTTGCCCGAGGCGCGGTCGAGCCAGAGGTGGAGGAAGACGCTGCTGTCGAAGCTGGTCTCGACGAACCGCAGGATGTGGTAGCCGGTCCGGGTGGTGACGATGACGTCTTCGAGGGGCGGTCCTTCATCCGGTCCGCCCGGTCCCGCAGCCGTGCCGGGCGGGCCGCCGGGCGCGGCCGGGCCGGGTTCCGGGTCGGGCGCGAAGGACTCGTACTCCGCTGCCGCGCGGGCCAGTTCGGCCGTTTCGGCGGCGGTCGTCTCGTGGTCGCCGACCGGCGACTCCCCTGCCGTTCCCAGCGCCAGACCGCTGCTCCAGTCCACGAGAGCAGCACCACGGGCACCGGGCACCGCCATGGCCTCGGACAGGCATTCATCGATCCCGGGCACGCGGGCTCCCCTCCCTGCCGACCGTCGAGTATTCGTTCGCGTACGGGCAGCGACACAGCACGCTACTCAACAACGGCTGGGGGTAAGCGAGTTCTGGCACATTCCATCGGAACATGCCGAAAAACAGCCGCCCGCGGCCGGAAGAAGATCTTCCGGCCGCGGGCAATGACCGTTCATGACCGGCGACGACCGATCGGGACCAGGCTCCGACCCCGGCCTACCGGGTGCCGGAGGCGCGGCGGCGCCGGGCGGCGAACACGGCGAGGAGCCCGAGCGCGACCGCGGACACCGCTGCCGCGGCAACGGGCAGGGCCGCGTCGGAACCGGTGTTCGGGAGGTTACCGCCGGGCGCCGGGGACGCGGTGGGCGTGGGGGTCGCACCCGGGGCCGGGGTCGTGCTCGGGGAGGCGGTCGGCGTGGCGCTCGGGGAGGGGGTCGGCCCGGTGCTCGGACTGCCGGTGGAACCACCGGTGATCTCCAGCGCGACGGGCGCGGTGTTGTCGGCCGGGTCCGGGTCGCCGTTGGGCGGGGTCCCGACCGAGAGGCTGCCCTCGGCTCCCGGGACCTTCTCGAGGATCCGCAGCCGCAGGACGTTCACGCCGCGGACCCCGCAGTAGATCTTCTCGTCGTCACCGAAGGCGCAGTACCCGACGCCGGGGCGCTCCTTGCCGTGTCCGGGCAGCTCCAGCTCGGTGCCCTCGGGGAGTTCGACCCTGATCTGCTGCGGGCCGGGCCCCTCGGGGGTCCAGGCGGGGCGGGGGACCTCGGTTTCGACGACCTCGCCGACCCTGCCGCGCACGGTGATGCCCGCGATGCTCCAGTCGGCGCCGTCGTCGTAGTCCTCGGAGACGAACGCGAGCCGGCCGTCGCCGGTGAGCGTGCCGGGGGCGACGGGCGTGAGGCCGAGCGCGGGCCCGGTGCCCTTCGTCAGCCGCCGGTAGTCGGACAGGTACTCCGGTACGGCGCCCAGGGAGTGGACGGAGTATTCGTACGCGCCCTTCATCTGGCAGCAGTACGGGGTGCGGGCGGTCAGGGGCACGTCCGTACGGTAGCCGGTGCCGGGCTGCAGTCCCCCCTCCACCGGGAACTCGCAGTAGGCGTAGGTGAGATCGCGCGGGTAGAAGCAGTTGGAGTGGGCCGCCTTCTCGAAGGCCGCGCCGGTGATCCCGATGCGCAGCAGCACGCCGCGGGGCGCGGCGGCCTGGCCCTTGTTGCCGAAGGCCGGGGTGAGGGCGGGCGCCTTGCCGCGCTCGGAAGCGGGGATGGTGTAGGCCGGGTGGGCCCCGAGGGCCGGCTGCGGCTTGCCGACGTACACGGTGGTGTCCTGGGTCAGGGTGCCGGCGTTGGAGCTGGTGATCCTGGCCTCGATGGTGCCGGCCTCGCCGACCGGGACGCCCCGGACGGAGGTGAGCGCGAAGGGCACGAGTTCGGTCCGCTGGTAGAAGTCGCCGAGCTCGCAGGTGAAGACGTGGTCGGCGCGGGTGCAGCCGTAGCCGGTCCGGGAGAGCGTGAAGCGGCCCTTGAGCGCTGAGGCGTCGAAGACGGCGACGACGTCCTTCGCCTCGAGTTCGTTGCCCTGGCTGTCGGAGCCCTTGGAGCTGAGGATCGTCTCGTAGCGGTTGCCTCCGTCGGCACCGCCGTCGGGAGTCGCGAAGTAGAAGTCCTGCGCGGCGTACTGGACGAGTTCGGGCTTGTCCTCGGCCGCTCGGACGGGGGCGGTTGCCCCGAGTCCGAGGAGTGCGGCCGCCGCCAGCACGGCCACCGGTCCCCGGTGGCGCCAACTCGCTTTCATGCAGTCTCCCTCGCCGGCTGGACGGCCTGGCCGCCCCGGGGTGTTTCCCCCTGTCCGTACAAGACACACGAGGGGCGTCCGAGGTTGTACGGCGGCCGGCCGCCTGTCGCGGATCCGAGTCAAGCGCCGGGAATCACGGGCCCGGCCCGGTACGTCCGGATGTACGGCACCCAGCGCGCGACGGGCTGGGGCTACTCGCTCCGGGAGTTCGAGGTGTACGGCACCACGGACGGCGGTCCCGTGATCCCGGGCGGCGGTGACCTCGGCCCCAACGTCCTGGTCTTCGACCCGTCCACGCCGGGGATCCAGGCCAGGCTCGACGAGATCTTCCGGCGCCAGGAGTCGGCGCAGTTCGGCTCCGGCCGCTACCAGCTCTTCTTCAAGCCCGGAACGTACACAACATCAATGCGCAGATCGGCTTCTACACCTCGATAGCAGGACTCGGCCTCAGCCCCGACGACACGACGTTCAACGGCGACGTGACGGTCGACGCGGGCTGGTTCGGCGGCAACGCCACGCAGAACTTCTGGCGTTCGGCCGAGAACCTGGCCCTCAACCCGGTCAGCGGCACCAACCGCTGGGCCGTCTCGCAGGCGGCGCCGTTCCGCCGGATGCACGTCAAGGGCGGGCTGAACCTGTCCCCGGCGGGCTACGGCTGGGCCTCGGGCGGCTACATCGCCGACAGCCGGATCGACGGCCAGATCGGCAACTACCCCCAGCAGCAGTGGTACACCCGCGACAGCTCCATCGGCGGGTTCTCCAACGGCGTGTGGGACCAGGTGTTCTCGGGCGTCCAGGGCGCGTCGGCCGACCACTCCGCGAACCCGACCACCGTGCAGGACGTGTTCGTCCGCGTCGGCGGCGCGGGCGCCGGGAAGGCCACCCTCGGCATGGTGGTCAACAGCGACGACACGATCGTCGACCACACCTGGATCTGGCGGGCCGACCACGGCGACGGCGTCGGCTGGGAGACCAACCGCTCCGACTACGGCTTCCGGGTCAACGGCGACGACGTGCTGGGCACCGGTCTGTTCGTCGAGCACTTCAACAAGTACGACGTGGAGTGGAACGGCGAGCGCGGCCGGACGATCTTCTTCCAGAACGAGAAGGCGTACGACGCCCCGAACCAGGCAGCCATCCAGAACGGGCCCTTCAAGGGCTACGCCGCCTACAAGGTGGCCGATTCGGTGAACACCCACGAGGGCTGGGGCATGGGCAGCCACTGCTACTACAACGTCGACCCGACGATCCGCCAGGACCACGGGTTCCAGGCCCCGGTGAAGCCGGGCGTGCGCTTCCACGACCTGCTCGTGGTCTCGCTCGGCGGCAACGGCCAGTACGGGCACGTCATCAACACGACGGGCGCCCCCACCTCGGGGACCTCGACCGCGCCGTCGACGGTGGTCGGCTTCCCCTGATGCCCGGCCCGCGGCACGACGGGCCGGCTCCCTGCCCCGCCGCATCCGGTCCCCCGGGTGCGGCGGGGTCCGTCCGCCTCAGAGCTCGATGACGATCTTGCCCGCGGTGTGGCCCGTCTGGCTGAGGTCGAAGGCCTCGGCCAGCTCCGCCAGCGGGAACGTCGCCGCGACCGGGACCTTCAGCTGGCCGCTGCCGGCCAGCCGGCCCAGCCGCGCCAGGTCGCTGCCGACCGGCCGTACCCACATCCACTGCCCGCCGGCGCCGAGGACGGTGGGGTCGGCGATCGAGGCGTGCCGGCCGCCCTTGCCGAGGACGGCCGTCGTGACGTCGAGGACCCCGCCGACGAAGTCGGCGACGACGCTGACGCCCACGGGAGCCATTTCGCGGACCCGGTCCACCAGGCCCTCGCCGTACTGGACGGGCTCGGCACCCAGCTCGCGCACGCGGTCGTGGTTGCGCGGGGAGGCGGTGCCGATCACCCGGGCGCCGAGGGAACGGGCGATCTGCACACCGAGGGAGCCGACACCGCCGGCCGCGCCGTGCACCAGGACGGTGTCGTCCTCGCCCGCGCCCAGCCGGGTGAGCAGCTGGTACGCGGTGAGCCCCGCCAGGGGCAGGCCCGCGGCCTCGTCCCAGCTGAGGGAGGGGGGCTTGGGCGCGAGGGCGCGCACCGGCACGGAGACGTACTCGGCGAACGTCCCGCCGTGGACGTAGTCCTTGCGGGCGTAGGCGATGACCTCGTCGCCGACCTTGAACTCGGGCACGTCGATGCCGAGCCTCTCGACGGTCCCGGCCACGTCCCAGCCCGGTACGACCGGGAACATGACGTCCATCAGTCCGTCGAGGTGACCGCCCATGATCTTCCAGTCCACCGGGTTCACGGCGGCGCGCCGGACCCGGACGAGGACTTCGCCCGGAGCGAGCTTGGGGAGCGGCAGACGCGTCTCGGCGAGCACCTCCGTCCCCCCGTACGACGTGTACGCCATCGCCCGCATGGTGTCCTCGGACATGTCTCCGGCCTTCCGTGAAAGGGTCGCGCTGTCACACGCGGCTCATCCCACCACACCGGCCGCCGTGTCCCCGAGAGGCGTGGCGGGCGCGCGGCGGCCGGTATGGAAGGTCCGTGGGAGTACGGGGTCCGGGGCGGGGCGGCTGCGGTCAGAGGGCGCGGTGGGCGGCGACGATGTCCGCGTGGCGGCGGGCGGCGCGTGCACAGGCCGTCAGGTGGGACTCCAGATAGGCGGTGCGCTCCGGGTCCTCCACCGTCCCGCCGGGCCCGGCGGTGTCGGGGTACGGCGAGCCGTTCTCGCTGACGTAGAGGCGGCGGCCGCCGTACTCGCCGGTGAGGCGCATCAGCAGGGTTTCGATGCCGTCGGCGTCGACCTCCCAGTCCATGCCGGTGCGCGGGACCCCGGGGCGGCGGATCTGGCGGGCGCGCGGGGCGGGGCCGCCGGGGTCGTCGGTGACGACCTGCGGGAAGTAGTAGTTGAGGCCGAGCCAGTCCAGCGGCGTGGCGATGGTGGCGAGGTCCCCGGCGCGCCCGGGGAGCTCCACGCCGTAAACCTGGCGCATGTCGGCGGGGAATCCGCGGCCGTGGACGGGGTCGAGCCACCAGCCGTTGACGTGGCCGTCCATCCGTACGGCGGCGGCGCGGTCGGCCTCGTCCCCGGTGGCGGGCACGACCGTGGAGAGGTTGTTGACGATGCCGATCCGGGCGGCGGGGGCGGCCGCGCGCACGGCCTGCGTGGCGAGGCCGTGGCCGAGGAGCAGGTGGCAGGAGGCCCGGACCGCGGCCGTGAGGTCCGTCAGGCCGGGGGCCATCAGGCCCTCGAGGTGTCCGATCCAGGCCGAGCACAGGGGTTCGTTGAGAGTGGTCCACTGCACGACCCGGTCACCGAGGCGCTCGGCGACCAGGGCGGCGTACGAGGTAGCGCTGCAGCAGCAGGAATCCGGCGACCACGGGCACGCTGACCACGAGCGAGGCGGCCATGATCTGGTTCCAGTGCACGTCGGTCCGGGTGGAGTAGCCCTGCAGCCCGACGGCCAGGGTGCGGGTGGTGTCGTTCGTCATCACGGAGGCGAACGGCACCTCGCCCCAGGCGGTCATGAACGCGTACACGGCCACGATGCCCGGCACCGCGGCCGGCACGACCACCCGGAACAGCGCGCCGAGCGGCCCGCAGCCGTCCACGGTGGCGGCCGCGTCGAGGTCCCGCGGGACGGAGTCGAAGTACCCGATGAGCATCCAGATCGAGAAGGGCAGGGAGAACGTCAGATAGGTGAGGATCAGGGCGCCGCGGGAGCCGTAGAGGGCCACGCCGGTCGCGTTGCCGATGTTCACGAAGATCAGGAAGAGCGGCAGCAGGAAGAGGATGCCGGGGAACATCTGCGTGGACAGCACGGTCACCGTGAACAGGCGCCGGTCGCGGAACCGGTGGCGGCTGACGGCGTAGGCCGCGAAGACGGCGATGACCACGGAGCAGACCGTCGCCGCGCCCGCCACCCGGCGGAAGGCCCCCGAGACGTCCTTGAGGGGTTTGAGCGAGCTCGTGACCATGACGTACACGGGCAGCAGGACGAGGAACACCGCCCGGATCCACCGGAAAGAAGCGGGCGGGTCGAGCGGTGAGCGGCTACGCGGCATCGGTGCGCCTCCTGCTCCGCGTGGTGAGGAAGAGGTACGGGGAGGTGACGGACAGGAGGAAGAGGAGCAGAAGTACGGACATCGCGGATCCCGCGCCGAAGTTCCCGGTCACGAAGGACGACTGGTAGATGTGGACCGAGATCAGGTCGGCCGCCTCGGGTGCGGACCTGCAGCGCCCTGCCCACGGGCGCGCGGACGTCCACGGCGAGCCGGTAGTTGTCCAAGCCCGACCACGGGGCGCGGGACCAGTCCCGGATGAAGAACTGGGTGAGCTCGCGGAAGCCCATCAGGATGCCCATCGCCACCGGCACGACGTGGATGAGCGCAGGTGTTGCCGATGTTGAGGACGTCCGGGCCCTGGCCGGAGGCGGTGGCGGCCAGGATCCGGTTGAGCAGGTCGGACCAGGGGATCACCTCCAGCTTCACCTTGATCCCGGTCCGCTTCTCGAACCTCTCCAGCTACGGGCCCAGGACCGCCCGGTCCGCCGCAATGTCGGGCCCCTGGTTGGAGGCCCAGTAAGTGAGCTCCTTCGGGGCGGTGTTGGACCCCCCTGCCCCGGAACCGCCCCCGCAGGCGGTGGCGGCGAACAGGCAGGCGGCAACGGCCGCGGCCCCGCTTCAACGCATGACGGATCAACCCCTCTCGGCTTAATTTATTACGTGAGTTAAGCCGCGCAGGAAGGTCGCGTCGAGGGGCCCCACAGGGGTATGTTGCCGATCGGACGCGGGGCGGAAGGAGCCACATGACGGGCCGGAACGGGCGTACGGTGCGGGATCTGCGCCGCGGGAACCGCAGCGCGGTGCTGCAGCGGCTGTACTTCGGCGGACCCATGAGCCGGCAGGAGCTGGGCCCGGTCACCCGGCTGAGCTCCGGGTCGGTGAGCAACGTGGTCGGCGAACTGGTCGCCGACGGGCTGGTCGAGGAGGCCGGCGTCGTCGACTCCGACGGCGGCCGCCCCCGCACCCTGCTGCGGGTGACCGCGGGCGCCGGGCACGTGATCGGCGTCGACGTCGGCGAAACCCGCGTGCGCGTCGGGCTGTTCGACCTCACCCTCACCGAACTGGCCCGGGCGGAGCGTCCGTTGGAGCCGCGCGGAGACTACGACGTCGACCGGATCGTCGGCCACGTCACCACGGGGGTCGCCGCCGTACTGGCCCAGGCCGGCACCGGTACGGACCGCCTCCTCGGCGTCGGCGTCGGCGTCCCCGGCATCGTGGAGCGCGACGCACCGGGCGGTGCGGTGGTCCACGGCCAGACCATCGGCTGGGACGCCGTACCCCTGGAGGCCCTCCTGCGGGCCTCCGCCGCCCTCCCCGACGGGGTCCCGTACCTCATCGACAACGGCGCGCGCACCCTGGGCCAGGCGGAGATGTGGTTCGGCGGGGGCCGCGGGGCGCGCGATGCGGTGGTCGTCCTCTTCGGCTCGGGCGTCGGCGCCAGCGTGATCACGGACGGCTCGCCGAACACCGTGACGGAGGGCACCGCGCTCGAATGGGGACACCTGACGGTCTCGGTCCGCGGCCGACGCTGCCGCTGCGGCGCCCTGGGCTGCCTGGAGGCGTACGCGGGAGCGGAGTCCCTGCTCGCCCGCTGGGCGGAGCAGGGCGGCCGGGTCCCCGAGGGCGCCGACGAGGAGGACGCCCTCGGCGCCCTGCTGGCGGCCGCGACGGCCGCCGACCCCGTCGCCCTGGCCGTCCTCGACGAGACCGCCGAGTACCTCGGCGCCGGCCTGTCCGACGTCATCAACCTCTTCCAGCCGGAGCGCGTCCTGATCGGCGGCTGGGCGGGCCTCCTGCTGGCCCCCCACCTCCTCCCCGCGGTCCGCCGCTACGCCGCGGCGTACTCCCTGCACCACCCGGCGGCCCGCGTCACCATCGACGTGGGCCGCCTGGGCCCGGACGCCGTCACCGTGGGCGCCGCCACCCTCCCCCTTGCGGCCTTCCTCGCCAAGGGCTCCACGGCACGCACCGTCCCCGGACCCACCTGAGGCCGGTCCGCTGCGCTTGGCTCGGGCGGGGCCGGTGGCCCGGCTGGCGCCGGCGGGGGCTGCGCCCGCGCTCCGCGCGGGCTGGGGACACCCACCAGCACCACCCGTGCGGCTGGGAGGGCACGGCTGAGGCCTTCCAGTGGTCGGCCACCCACCGCCGCCGGCCTTCCCGCCGTGCGCACCTCCGTCCTGCGCCCGGACGGCCGCCCCACCGAGCTCTGCTGCCGACAAGCGTCCGCCGCCGGACGGCCGCGGCGGGTTTGGCGACCGCTGGCGGCCTATGCCCGGCCACAGACAGCCCGGCCGCCGCCGAGACGAGCGGACCACGTAGCGATCGTGGGCGGCTTACGCCCGGCCACAGACGGCCCGGTGGCCGCCGGTCGGCCTCGGCTGTGCAGCGATCTGCCGCGTGCCCTTTCCGCCCGAAGGGCGGGCCCGCGCCCCCGCCCCCGCTCCGCGGGCCGACCCCACCGGGTGGTGGCCCGTCCCCCCTGCCATCCCTCCCCCTCCGGGGGATGCTCGCAAGTCTGTGGACTTCCGGGACGACGCCTGGAGTCAAGGGTGGAGCGAAGCGCAATCGCGAAGCGACGCGACCGAAGGGAGCGCCCTTGACGCCAGACGCCGGCACGGACGGACACTCAGACATGCGGGCAGACCACGGAGAACCCCGCCACCCCGACCCACCGCAAACCCGCCCCCATCACCCCGCCCACCACTCACGTCCCCGACCTACCGGAACAGGCCGCCAACACCGGCCACGCATCACGCTGACTGCAGCAGGACTCGGCTGCGCCGAGGGGGCGGGTGGGCAAACACCGGCTGGCAAGAACCAGCTGGGGGGAGAAGGGCCGAGCCGGCAGAGCGCCGCCCCACCCCGGCAGCGCCCCCTACCCCCGCTTCGCCCGTAGGACACAGTCCCCGCACGTGCCTCCGCCGGGGGCGCGGTAGTACAGACAGCAGCTGTTGCGGACGAAGGCGAAGCCCAGGCCCTCCTCGTGGATGAAGGTGCCGCTGCCGGCCAGCGGGCCGGTCTCCAGCAGGGCGGCGACGAGCGGCACCGGCGGATGCGGAGTGTCCGGAAGCGCTCCCGTCAGCACCCGCAGCGCCCCGACCAGCGCGGACGCCGCGTTGCCCCGCAGCACCTTCGGCGACAGGGCGTACCGCCGGCGGACGGCCTCGTCGAGGACGCGCAGGTTGCCGTCGAGCACCTCAGCCAGGCCCTCGGCAGGCGGCCCGGGCAGGGCACGGGGACCGGGCAGTGCCAGTTGGAGCGAACCGCCGCGCGGCAGCCGCCACCAGACCCGCTCCGGGGCCAGGTCCGGCACCCGGCCGCCGAGTGCGGCCGCGCCCAGCGCCAGGGACCAGAGCCGCGAGGCGATCCCCAGCTGCGCGGTGGAAGCGGCGATCCGGTCCGGGCCGGTGCCCAGACGCCGGCCGACCTCTTCGACGTACGGGCCGAGCTCAGACCCGTACAGCTCCGTCAGCGGCCGGAACCCCGTACCAACACCACTACGACCGGAACCGCCACCGGTATCCGCGGTGAAGAACGGCCCGACGGCGGCCAGTCGCCCCATGATCTCGTCCACGACCCCAGTATCACCACAGATCACCCCACCCCATCAGGCACCCTCCCTGCCTCCCCCTCCCCTTCTTCCTGCCCCTCCCCTTCTTCCTCCCCCTGCTCTTCTTCCTCCCCCTCCCCCTCCCCCGCCGACGAGCTCCGCCGCCGCGCTGTCGAGCAGCATCTCCAGCGCCACCGGGTACGCGCTGTCCTTCATCCGCGCCGCCAGCAGCCCGGCCGTCGCCGCGATGTGCGGATGGGTGTCCGCGGGCAGCCGGGCGTACGTGCGCTCCCACATCTCCTCGTCGGCGGCGCGCGCCTCCGCGGCGAGGGCGAGGGCGCCCGCGTCCAGCGCCGCGAAGGCCAGGCTCTGGTCGATGAAGGCGTGGTATATCCGCACGGCCGCCGGGTCCGGGAATCCGGCCGTGCGCAGCACGCCGAGCACCGCCTCGTCCGCGGCGATCTCCCGGGGCCGTCCGGTCACCCGGCTCGCCGTGAGCACGGCGGCCTGGGGATGGGCGAGGTAAGCCCGGTGGATGCGCAGGCCGAGAGCACGCAGGTCGGCGCGCCAGTCGCCGCCATTCCCCCCGCCACCCGGCTCCCAGCCGTCGAGCGCCCGCCCGGTGAGCTCCTCCCCGATGGCCCGGGTCAGCTCGTCCATCCCGGCGAAATACCGGTACAGCGTGCTGGGGTCGGCGCCGAGGGCGGCGCCCAGCCGGCGGGCGCTGAGCCCGGCGCTGCCGTGCTCGCGCAGCATGCGCAGCGCGGTCTCGACGATCAGCCGCTCCGACAGGACCGTCCCGCTCCGGGTCGGCCTGCGCCGTTTGCGCGCCGTCTCGGGCACCACCTGCTTGGCCATGGGAACCTCACCCTTCCACGGCCGAGCCGCAGCCGTGCGCCCTCTGCCGGGCGCCTTATGCCAACACCATTGACGTTATCGCGACCCCGCGGGTTTCATCACCCGCACAGACCTCCGGGCCCGGCAAGGCAGCCGCTTCGCCGACGGAACGTCCCGGAAACCGGAACCTAAACCGGGAACCGGGAACCCGGAACCCGGAACCCGGAACCCGGAACCGAAACACGGAACCGGAACCCGGAACCCGGAACCCGGAACCCGGAAATCCAACCCTCATGGAACATGGAAGAGAGTCCGCCATGCGTGTCCTGCTCGTGGGTGCCGGCGGTGTGGGTACCGCGATCACCCGGATCGCCGCCCGCCGCTCGTTCTTTACCCACATGACCGTCGCCGACTACGACCTGTCCCGCGCCGAGGCCGCGGTGAGTGCGCTCGGCGCCGCGGAGAGCCGGTTCGAGGCGTGCCGCCTCGACGCCTCCGACGAGGCGGCGGTCACCGCGCACCTCGCCGAGGGCCGCTACGACGTCCTCCTCAACGCCACCGACCCGCGCTTCGTCCTCCCGCTGTTCCGGGCGGCGCTCAGCGCGGGCAGCCACTACCTCGACATGGCGATGTCCCTGTCGTACCCCCATCCGCAGAAACCCCACGAGCAGTGCGGGGTGAAGCTCGGAGACGCTCAGTTCGAGCTCGCGGCCGAGTGGGAGAAGGCCGGCCGCCTCGCGCTCGTCGGCATGGGCGTGGAGCCGGGCCTGTCCGACGTCTTCGCCCGCTACGCCGCGGACGAGCTGTTCGACGAGATCGAGGAGATCGGCATCCGCGACGGGGCGAACCTGACCGTCGCGGGGTACGACTTCGCACCCTCCTTCAACATCTGGACCACGATCGAGGAGTGCCTGAACCCGCCGGTGGTCTACGAGGCGGACCGTGGCTGGTTCACGACCGAGCCGTTCAGCGAACCCGAGGTCTTCGACTTCCCCGAGGGCATCGGCCCGGTCGAGTGCGTGAACGTCGAGCACGAGGAGGTGCTGCTGATCCCCCGCTGGGTGGATGCCCGGCGCGTCACCTTCAAGTACGGGCTGGGCACGGACTTCATCGACAAGCTCAAGACCCTGCACGCACTGGGCCTCGACCGCACCGAGCCGCTGACGGTCCCGTCGGACGGCGGCACCGCCCGCGTCTCGCCCCGCGACGTCGTGGCCGCGGCGCTCCCCGACCCGGCGTCCCTCGGGGACAGGATGACGGGGAAGACCTGCGCGGGCACCTGGGTCAAGGGGCTCAAGGACGGGCAGCCCCGCGAGGTGTACCTCTACCACGTCGTGGACAACGAGTGGTCCATGCGGGAGTACGGCTCCCAGGCGGTGGTCTGGCAGACCGCCGTGAACCCGGTCGTGGCGATGGAGCTGCTGGCCGGCGGCAGCTGGGAGGGCTCCGGGGTGCTCGGCCCCGAGGCCCTCCCGCCCCGCCCGTTCCTGGACCTGCTCACGGAGTACGGCTCACCGTGGGGCCTTCGCGAGCAGTAGAGCAAGGCAGCCGGCCCCTCAAGACCCCCGAACCCCCGAACCCCCGAACCCCCGAACCCCCGGACCCCCGGACCCCGCCCCACAGGCCCCGGGGCCCCCGGGCCCCCGCCCCCCCCCCAGGCCCCCAGGCCCCCAGGCCCCCAGGCCCCCAGGCCCTCAGGCCCCCGGGCCCGGCCCCACCGGCGGGTAGGGGATCTCGGCCAGGACCGGGATCAGGGACTCCTCCTCGTAGTCGAGGTGCGTCCGCAGTTCCATGCTCATGCGGTCCAGGTCCGCGAGGAACGGCCCGGGTTCGGCGGTGCCGATGTCCCGCAGCAGGGCGAGCAGTTCGGCCTTGATGCGCGCCACCGTGACGTGCTCCTGGCGCAACCGCGCGAGGGGCGCGGCCAGATGGGCGTACTGCGCTTCGAGTGCGGGGAAGACGTGACGGTCCTCGCTGGTGTGGTGGAACTCGAGCGATTCGCAGAACGCCAGGCAGTGCTGGCGCAGTTGCAGGCCGAGCCCGGGGGCGGGCGCGTCGCCCGGACCCGCGTGGGCGGCCCGGGCGGCGAAGTGGGCCTCGGCCTCGGCCCGCACGTGACCCAACTGGGACCGCAGCCATGAGTGGATCTCCACCAGTTTTTCCGCCATGTTCACCGGCGCTGCGGGCGCCGCGCCCGGCTCGGGGCCCGAACGCTCCAGGACCACGACCGGCAGGATCCGGCTGGTCTGCTCCTGGTACTCCCCGTAGCCGGGTTCGGCGCGGACGACCTCGGCGAACAGCCGGTCGCGGCGCTCGCCCTCGGCCGGTACCGCGATCGCCTCGAACTCCTCGGTGCCCAGTTCCACGCGGACCATGGGGTGTGCGAGGACGTTGTGGTACCAGGCGGGGTGCCGCGGCGCGCCGGCCGCGGACCCTATGACCATCAGCAGGCCGTCGGTGCGGACGTAACCGAGCGGCACGGTGTGCTCGTTGCCGGACCGGGCGCCGACGGTGGTGAGAAGCAGCAGGTCGCCACCCTCGAAAGGCCCGCCGACCCGTCCGGCGTTGGCCCGGAACTCGTCGATGACGCCCTGGTTGAAGTCGTGGAAGGACGCCTGAGCGGCGTCGGTAGGAGCGGAAGAAGGCATGGGTGTGTCGGTCTCCGGACAGGTGTGATCGCGGATGAGAACGCGATGAAAGATGGCGCGATGAGGGCACACGACGACGCAGGTGTGAGGCCTCAGGAAAGACGAAACTAGGGAGTCAGGGGCAGCGCGCGCACGACGGCGCTCGCTCAGATGATCAGACGCTTGATGCGGAGTGTGAACTCATGACATCGCCCCTTTGTGAAGGGTGACTGCCCGACGACGGCCCGCCCACTGCTCTTCGGCCGGCGCCACGCAACACCGCCCCCATGAAAAACCAGCCGACCGGAGGCTGTCAACCTTCGACAGCCCCCGCGGCCCGAGTCGCCGTGCGGCGCTCACCCCGCCCGCCCAGCCGCCTCACACACCGTCATACGCCTTCTGCAGGGCGGCGATGTCTAGCTTGACCATCTTCAGCATGACCGCGGTGGTACGGGCGGCCCGCTCCGGGTCCTCGTCGCCGATCAGGTCGATCACGATGCTGGGAACCACCTGCCACGACACCCCGAACTTGTCCTTGAGCCAGCCGCAGGCCACGCCCTGCCCTCCCCCTGCGGTCAGCGCGTCCCAGTAGTAGTCGACCTCCTCCTGGTCCTTGCAGTGGATCTGGAAGGAGACGGCCTCGTTGAAGGTGAACTGCGGGCCGCCGTTGATCCCGACGAACTTCTGGCCGTTGATCGTGAACTCCACGGCGAGGACCGATCCGGCCGGGCCGGGACCCAATTCGGTGTAGTAGCCGATCCGCCCGAGGGCGGCGTCCTTGAAGATCGACATGTAGTGCTGCGCGGCCTCCTCGGCCTGGCCGTCGAACCACAGGCAAGTGGTGAAGCCCTTGGCTGCATTCTCACTGGACATGACAGTCTCCTTGCCGTTTCTTGCCACGCGCCGCTTTCTGCGGTCTCGACAACCTCGCCGTTCCGACGGTCCTCATCTGTACCGACTGCCCGACCCGCCGAAACTCATCGCTCGCACGGGCGGCCGACCGCCCGGATAGCGGACGCCGGACTCCGCAGAAGCGGGCGATTTCCGGCCAGGGGCCGAGTCCGCAAGGATGGGGCCCATGACCGAGATCTACACCCCCCGCCTCCTCCTGCGCCGCTGGCGCGAAGAGGACCTGGTCCCCATGGCCGAGATCAACGCCGACGACGAGGTCATGCAGTGGATCGGCGACGGCGCCGTGCTCGACCTGGAGGAGACCGCCGAGGCCATCGAGCGGTGGGAGGAGGAGTGGGACGACGAGGGCTTCGGGCTCTTCGCCGTCGAGCTCCTCGGCTCGGGCGAGCTGGCCGGGTTCACCGGCCTGTCGGTGCCGCACTTCCTGCCCGAGCTCAGCCACGAGGTGGAGATCGGCTGGCGGCTCGGGCGCCCGTTCTGGGGCCAGGGCTACGCCTCCGAGGCCGCGCACGCCGCTCTGGAGTTCGCCCTCCAGGACCGCGGGCTGGACCACGTCATCAGCATCTGCCGCCCCGAGAACAGCGCCTCCGAGAACGTCATGACCAAGCTCGGCATGGCCCTGGAGCGCGAGACGACGGATCCGCGTCACGGTCACCCGCTGCGGGTCTTCGGCATCGACCTCACGGAATTCGCGGCCTAGCCGCGCAAGCCGACCCGACCGACCCGAGCCGACCCAACCCGAGCCGAGCCGAGCCAACCCGAGCCGACCCAACCCGAGCCGACCGACCGACCCCGAAGCGGAACCAGTCGGCCCATCCGAATCACACCAGACTGAACCACAGCGAACCGAACCACCCGCAAGCCCCCGCAGGAACGAGGAAGCGACCATGACCATCGAGTGGCGTTACACGACCCAGAAAGGGCTGGGAGTCCTCTCGCTGGCCGGCTACCTCGGCGCCGATGCCACCGCCCGGTTCACCGGAGCGGTCGGCTGGGCCCTGGCCCGGGGCACCGGCCCGGTCGTCCTCGACCTGACCGAGCTGCGGGGCTGGTCCACCGGCGGCCGGCTGGCCGTCGCCGATGCGGCCAGGCGGCTGGCCGAGGGCGGCCGGGCCCTGGAGCTGGCGGCCATCCCGGCCGACGGCTCGCTGGTCCCGGACGGCGCGCACCCGCCGATCCCGATCCACTGCGACCTGGAGTCGGCCCTCGCCCGGCACGGCGACCCGGCCGGGGAGGCCCGTGAGTGGCGTACGGACGACTGGCCCGCGAGCCTCTGACCGGCCGGCCGGAGCTCTGACCAGCCCAGCCCCGGAAAACCCGTTGGCCGGGCCGCTCACCCGATGCGTACGCTCGCGCCATGGGAAGACCTCTTGTCGCGATCCTCAGCGGTGCCGGCATCTCCACCGACTCGGGCATCCCCGACTACCGCGGGCCGAACGGCCTGTGGCGGCAGCGCCCCGGCGCCGAGAAGCTGGTGACCTACGACTCGTACATGGCGGACCCGGAGGTACGACGCGCCTCCTGGCAGCTGCGCCGCGACGTGGGGACGCTCGGTGCCGAGCCCAATGCCGCGCACCGGGCCGTCGCCGAGCTCGAGCGCAGCGGGGTGCCCGTCCGGGTGCTGACCCAGAACGTGGACGGACTGCACCAGCTCGGCGGCATGCCGGACCGCAAGGTGTTCGAGCTGCACGGCACGGCGCGGGCGGTGACCTGTACCCGGTGCCACGTCCGCTCCTCGATGGACGACGCGCTGGACCGGGTGGCCGCCGGTGAGCCGGATCCGCCCTGCCTGGCGTGCGGCGGGGTGCTGAAGGCCGCGACCGTCATGTTCGGCGAACGGCTCGACCCGCAGGTGCTCGGGCAGGCGATGGCCGTCGCCAAGGGCTGCGAGCTCTTCATCGCGGTGGGTACGACGCTCCAGGTGCAGCCGGCCGCGTCGCTGGCGGGGATGGCCGTGGACCACGGCGCCCGGCTGATCATCGTGAACGCCGACCCGACTCCGTACGACGACCGGGCCGCCGAGGTGATCCGCGAGCCGATCGGCACGGCGCTGCCCGGTCTGCTGGCCGGGATCGCCCGCGAGTCCTGACCTCGCACGACCGAACCACACCGCACCAACCGAACCGAACCGGCCCCGGCAGCCGTGGCTGCCGGGGCTCCCATGAACCCGACGCGAAGGTGACCGGCGGCCGCTCAGATCACCGCTGCGGGCGAGGCGATCACGAAGTCGGAGGGGTCGGCGCCGCCCTCCTTCGTGTCGTCGTTGACGAACACGACCGACTCGATCGGCACCCCCCGCTCGGCACTGAGCTGCGCCACCAGCTCCTGCAGCACCACCGCCTCGAGCACCGTACGAGGCCCCTCGGCGATCCCGGCAGCCCCACCGAGCCCGGCGGCCCCGCCGCCCTCCGGCAGCCGGACCGTGAAGAGGTGTTCGGCGGGCTCCACCTCCGCGGTGGTGACCAGCAGGGTGCAGTGCCCCGCGCCGGACAGGGAGCGGGCGAGCCCGATCTCCCGGCCCGCACCGAGGACCACGTGCAGGGTGTTCCCCGCCGACTCCATCGCCCCGTGGAGGTAGTTCCGGGTCGCAGAGGCCGCCGCCGTCATCCGGACCACCTCGCGCAGGAGCAGCGCCCCCTCCTCGGCGGAAGCGCGGGAGGCTCCCGAGGCGACGACGTCGGCGGCGATACAGCGGGCGGCGCGGGCCCGCAGGGCGGCGATGACCTCGGCGGCCCGGTGCCGGACCGCGACGGTCCGCGCGGCGATGTCGTGCCAGGGGTCTTCGTCCGCCTTCCGGCCGGTGAGGGCGCCCGCGATCAGGTCCAGGGCGACGAGGGTGCCGGTGTAGCCGACGGTGGAGGCGTGCGAGTCGGGCTCGTTGCCGAGGTCGACGGCGAGGTCGGCCAGCCTCCCGAGGGGCGACGGCACGACGTTGAGCACGGCGGTCTTCATCGCCTCCGGGGCGTTGCGGAACGCCGCGAGCGTGTCGGAGCTGCGCCCGCCCTGCGACACGGCGATCAGCGCGTCCGTATCGAATCCCCGGGTGCCGTCCTCGATCTCGCTGGACAGGACGCGCTGGGTGACCAACCCGTGGGCGCGCAGCTGGTGGACGGGGAGGGCGAGGGCGGCGTACGAGGCGCCCATGCCGGTGAACAGCGGGCGCCGGGCGGACCGCAGCCCGGCCGTCCCGGGTTCGGCGAGAGCGTGCCGGACCCGGCCGGCGATGCGTTCGAGGGCGGCACCCTGGTCGGCCTGGCCCTGGAGGAAGGTGGTGCGGGATCCGGTCATGACGGGGATTCCTTTCGGTCAGGACTTCTGGGCGACTCGACGGCGTACCACTCCGCGGCGTGCCACTCGACCACGTGCCACTCCACGACATGCCACTCCACGGCGTGCTACTCGACGCGTGCTCAGGTTCGCGTTCCCGGCCTGGTGTCGGCAGCCGAACGCCGACGATGGCCTACCTGAAGATCACGTGGTAGAGGGCCGAGAAGCCGCCTCCTGCGGCGAGGGCGCAACACCGCTCCCCGCTGCCTCCGTGGCCGCTCACGACACGGGCACGGTCTCCATGAAGGCGAGCAGGGCGGCGTTGAACCGGGCCGGCTGCTCGGCGCCGGGGAGGTGGCCGGCCTCGTCGATGACGGCGAGGGTGGCGTGCGGGAGCAGCTCGTGGAGGGTACGGGCTTCGGACACCGGGGTGTACTCGTCGTCGGCGCCGACCAGGACCAGCGCCGGGGCGGCGAGCGCGGCCAGGGAGGGCCGGTAGTCCGGGCGTTCGGCGCGGCCGCGCAGGGCCGCCGCTGCCCCCTCGGGTGCGGTGGCCCGCATCATGCCGAGCACGTGCGCGGCGACGTCGGGCTTCCCGGTGACGTGGTACGGAGCGATCATCTTGCCGATGACCTCCTGCGCGTACCCGTTCATGCCCTCGGTGAGCAGCCGTTCGGCGAGCGCTTTCCGGGAGGCCTTGCCCTCCTCGGTCTCCGCGATCGGCGAGGTGTCGGACAGGACGAGGGCGAGCACCCGGTCGGGGTGGGCGAGGTGGAACTCCATGGCGATCTGGCCTCCCATGGAGACGCCGCCGACCACGGCGCGGTCCACATCGAGGTGGTCGAGGAGGGCGGCGAGGTCGGCGGCGAAGTCCGCGAGCAGGGTCTTGCCGGAGACCACGTCGCTCTGGCCGTAGCCGCGCAGGTCGGGCAGGATCACGCGGTGGCCGGCGGCCGTCAGCGCGGCGGCCTGCGGGTGCCAGAGAGTGTGGTCGAAGGGGTGCCCGTGGACGAGCAGTACGGGCGCTCGTCCGGCGGGTGCGTCCTGCGGCGGGGTGAGGTCTTCGTAGCGGAGGGTCGCGCCGTTCACCGTAAGGGAGTTCATGCGTTCACCCTACGAGCGGCGTCGTCGCGGACGACCCCCGGACCGAAGTCCCCGGACCCCGCGACCCCGTGCCGGGCGGCCGCTCCGCGCTCCCGGACGGCAAGGGTCTGCTTTACGGAATGCCAAGAGAAGTAAAAACACGCAACCCGCACGGCCCGATCGGCATCTACAGGTCGGAAACGGAAACCGCCCCCCCGGGGCATGCTGCACAGTCCGGAGCACGCACACGATGTCGTACGCACCCCACGAGCCGCGGCCCGAGGGCCACCACCCCCAGCGCCCGCGCGCCCGCCGCTGGGTGATCGCGGGCGCCGGCGTGGCCGCGCTCGGGCTGATCGCCTGGCCCGTCATGTCGCACTTCGAGATACCCCCGTTCACGGACAAGGGGGACCCGGTCTCCTTCGGCGCTCCCGCGACGCGCGATCCGGGCGCCGCCAAGCAGCCGGGCGGCGGGCCGAAGAAGCAGGCCCAGGGGCCCTCGGCGCTGATGCCGACCGGTCCGGCCGCGGACTTCAAGAACTCCATGACGCTCGACGACGGCACGCACGTCGCCGTGACGACCTTCCACGGCAAGAAGTCCGGCTTCACGGGCAAGGTCTGGGTCTGGGCCCCCAAGGAGTACAGCGAGGAGAAGTTCGCCGCGAGCGGCTTCCCCGTCATGATCGCGCTGCCGGGCGGCGCCGGATACCCGAACAACTACTGGATGGGCACCGACCTCGGCCTCCAGAAGAGCATCAGCAAGTGGTACGAGGAGGGCAAGAGCAAGCCGTTCCTGCTGGCCATGCCCGTACTCAACCCCGGCCCCGACGACCAGGGCGTCTACTGGGACGGCTCCGACATCCCCGGCCAGCCCAGGATGGGCACCTGGCTCACGGAGGACGTGCCGGACCTGATGCGGGAGAACTTCCGCACGGTCGACTCGCGCGACGGCTGGGCCTTCATGGGCTCCTCGACGGGCGGCTTCGCGGGGCTCAAGGCCGTGCTGAAGCACCCCGACAAGTTCAAGGCCGTCATCGCGTCCGGCCCGGACATCCTCCCGGACTCCCCGCTGTGGAAGGGCCACGACAAGGAGA
Source organism: Streptomyces sp. NPDC037401 (assembly GCF_055602345.1). Taxonomy (NCBI): domain Bacteria; kingdom Bacillati; phylum Actinomycetota; class Actinomycetes; order Kitasatosporales; family Streptomycetaceae; genus Streptomyces; species Streptomyces sp. NPDC037401. Next base: position 54,511 of record NZ_JBVJWO010000004.1, on the reverse strand, counting down.
AGGCGGAGAACAACCCCGAGCTGCTGGCGAAGGACCTCATCGCCGGTAAGGGCCCGGACGTCTACCTCGCCTTCCAGGCCGGCACCAACGAGAGCAACAAGAACACCCTGCCGAACGTGCGCAAGTTCATCGCGGCCTTCGGCAACAAGGGCCCGGTCCACACCCAGCTGAACGTGATCGAGGGCGGACGGCACAACGCCAAGACGTACGTGCCCGCCATGGGCGAAGGCCCCATCCAGTGGATCAGCGAGCACATGGCGGGCCCGGTCCCCGCACCCTGACCGGCGGCGGGCGTCGTCAGATGCGGGCGCGCTCGGCCTCCGGCGCCTCCTGCCGGGGGCCGCGGAACGGATGCGGCTGCTCCGCCGCATCCCACGCCTCCCAGCCGGGCTCGCCCGACACCGCGAAGCGCACCCAGGCCCGGTGCATCTCGTCCGCGAGGGCCTGCGGTGCGCCCGGCCCCGCCAGCCACGCCGACTCCGCCACCGCGAGCGTGTCGAAGACGAACCCCAGCTCCAGCGCGTGGCACGAGCCGAGCCCGGGGATCCCGGAGCGCCAGGAGAACTCGTACACGTGGCACGGCGCCTCGCCGCGCGAGCGGGCCAGGGCGCGCAGCGGGTCCCGCAGCAGGTGGTCGGTGAGCAGCTGCCCGAGCACCTCGCCCGCGCCCGCACGCGGCGCCGCCGTCCGGCGGGCGCGCACCTCGGACGGCCCGCGTCCGCTGCGCAGCATGCCTCCGGCCAGGGCCAGCAGCCCCAGCCGGTCCAGCCGGGGCAGCAGCCCGGTCGGCGCCAGCCACAGCCGGTACTCCTCGGTGGTCCAGCCCAGCAGCAGCGGCACCCCGCGCCCGGCCCGGCCTTCGACGAGCGCGGTGAGCGGGTCTTCGGGGACGACGTCGCCGTCCGTGACGATCCCGAAGGCGGGCCCGCCGAGCAGCGGGCTGGAGCGGCGCAGGACGGCGCCCTGTGCGGCCAGCAGCGCGTCCCGGTCGACGGCGGCGAAGGCGGCGGCCGTCGCGGGGACCTTGAGTGCGGCGGCCATCCTGCGCACCATGGCCCGTACCTTGTCGCGGGGCAGCGCCTCCGGGGCGCCGCTCTGCAGGACCGCCCGGCGGAAGAGGCCCTCGGCCCGCGGCGAGGCGAGCAGGGCGCCGATGCTGATCGCTCCGGCGGACTCGCCGAACACCGTGACGCGGCCGGGGTCCCCGCCGAAGGCCCCGATGTTCTCATGCACCCATTCCAGGGCGGCGATCTGGTCCCGCAGGCCGCGGTTGTGCGGCGCGTCGGGGAACACCCCGAAACCCTCCACGCCGAGCCGGTAGTTCAGCGAGACCAGGACGACCCCGTCGCGGGCGAAGGCCCGGCCGTCGTAGACGGGTACGGCGGAGGAGCCGCGGGTCAGCGCCCCGCCGTGGATCCACACGAGGACGGGGAGGCGGGCCCCGCGCCCCGGGTCGGGTGTCCACACGTTCAGGTTCAGGCAGTCGTCCCCCGGCACCACGGGGTCCGGGAGCAGCGAGGCGAACGGCTCCGGATAGGGCACTTTGGGTGCGGTCGGCCCGTACGCGACGGTGTCGCGGACGCCGTCCCAGGGCTGCGGGGGCGCGGGGGCGGCGAAGCGCAGCGCGCCGAAGGGCGCGGCCGCGTAGGGGATGCCGCGGAAGACCGCGATGCCGTCCTCGGTCCTCCCGCGGACCCTTCCGTACCGGGTCTGTGCCTCGACGGCTCCTATCGCCCCGACCGGCTCCGCGTCCGCTCGCTCCATGCCGCTGCCACTCCGTTCCGCTGCCGGTGCGCCGCCGCGCCGTGCGCGGTGGTGCCTGCCGTCATCCCAGCATCCCCGGGCGCGGACCACCACCGGCGGCGGGGGATGCGCTGCGCCGTCCCATGATGCGGCGCGTCCGGTTGTGCCCCGCGCACAGGGGCCTCGCCCTCCTACGGGTGACTTGGCGTGACCCGGGGCCGGACGGGTGGTTGAGCCGACCGCAGGCGTGCGTCCTCGGCATGCGTGAGAACGGCGCCGCACCGACCGATCCAGCGATCGACACCGCGAGGCATCCATGCGTATCCACGGCACCCTCCTCCTGGCCGCTGCTGCGGCGGCCGCGGCCACCGGGGGCACGGCCCACGCGGCCGGCAGCGACTTCCAGTACGTGGGGAGCGACGACAAGGTCCACTCGATCCTCGAGCCGCACGGCTGCCACGCGGCCTCGGGAGGCGGCTCGCACGGCGTGGTGAACCGGTCCGCCCGGGACGCGGTGTTCTACGCGAGCACGGACTGCACCGGCAGCCCGGTGGCCCGGATCGCGGCCGGCGGCGTCGGCCCGGTCGGCCCGTATTTCGGTTCGGTGCACTTTCCGGTCACCGGGTAGGACCAGCGGCCGTGACCATGAGGCGGCCGCTGCGTTGTACGCCATGTCAACGCCGCAGGAACTCCTGCGGCTCTTCACTTCTCAAGGAGATCTCGATGTCGCGTATCGCGAAGGCGGCTGCTGTCACCGCTGCCGCCGGCAGTGTTCTGGCCGCCGGCGCTGGTCTGGCCGTGGCCGACGCCGGAGCGCACGGCGCTGCGGTCGGTTCCCCCGGCGTCGCGTCGGGCAACGTCGTCCAGGTTCCGGTCCACATCCCGGTCAACGTGTGCGGCAACACGATCAACATCATCGGGCTCCTGAACCCGGCGTTCGGCAACACCTGCATCAACGAGTCCGGTGACCACGAGAAGAAGAACGCCTACGGTCACTGATCTCCGGCGCTCCGGCGCTGCTGCGCCCGTGTGACGCGTTCCGGCCCCCCATCGCAGCCGCGGTGGGGGGCCGGTTCCGTGCGGACGTGACGCAAACGGTCACTCGTAGCGGTAGACGCCCTTGTGGCTGAGGAGGTCGGCCGGGGTGACGTCCCACGGCGGCATCGGGTCGTTGAGGGTCAGGACCCGGCCGCGCTGGCGGTCGGCGCGGTCCAGCGGCTTGGCGGGCAGGTAACCGGAGCGCGGGTGGCGGTCCTGCCAGCGGTCCCAGACGAGGTCCACGAAGGCGTGGTGCAGCCAGAAGACCGGGTCGTTGGGCGCCGTGCCGCCGGTCATGTGGCCGCCGATCCACTGGTGGACCTTGTTGTGGTTGCGCCAGCGCTCGCTGCGCGGGGCGGCCCAGCCCTCCAGCTTGTTGCGGAAGCCGCCGCCGGAGGCCGTCGAGTCCCAGGGCGAGGTGTCGTACACCGCGTCGTCGATCGCCCACTGCAGTTCGGAGGCGGTGGGCAGGGTGATGGGGTTCTGGGGGCGGCCGAGGTTGCGGGTGAGGTACGCCCCGTCGATCACGCCGACCGTGATGGCCCAGTTGCCCTTGTCGTGCGCGAAGGGGCCGGTCATGACCTTCCGGTCGCCGGTCCGGCCGGTGCCCCCCATGAAGTCCTCCCCCCACAGCGAGGACGCGGCGCTGCGGTCGGTGGTCCAGTCCCAGTACGGGACGGAGACGCCCGGGTCCAGGGCGCGCAGGGCCCGTTCGAAGTCGAGCAGGTAGCGGCGGTGCCAGGGGAAGAACGAGGGCGACATGTGCCCGACGCGCAGACCGTCGTCGTCGTCCGGCACGAAGTACCGGTCGTGGGTGCGGACGAACTGGTCGTACGTGCCGTTCCGCTTGAGCTCCAGCACGGCTGCGACGAAGCGCTTGCGCTGCGCGGCGGTGAGGTCCTTCTGGTTCTGGCGGGTGTACACGCGGGCGGATCCCCTTTGCAGCCGTGGCGCCCTGTGGCGCTTCCGGTACTGGTTCTGGCTCTGGCTCTGGTTCTGGTTCTGGTTCTGGTTCTGGTTCTGGTTACGGTCGGCCGTGGTGCACGGGTGCCGCGGCCAGCTGCGCGGTGCCGATCTCGTCGACCGCGGCGCGGGCGAGGGCCAGCGGGGTGTCGAAGGACTCGAAGTGGTTGACCCCGCTCAGGTAGCTGCCGTCGGCGCGGCGCATCACGTGCAGCGGGCGGCCGTCGATCCGTACGTCGAGCCGGGCGCGGCCCGTACCGCGCGCGGAGCGGAAGGCGGCGATGTGGCGGCCCCGGTACGTCTCCTCGAACAGCGGCACCGGGGCGCCGCCCGGTGTGGGTCCGGGGGCGACGGCGGGCTCGGGGGCCCGGCGGGACCGGACCACCGGCGCGAGGGCGGCCGCGGTGACGGAGACGACGGCCACCGTGAACGCCGTCCGCAGGGCGGCGCGCCGGGAGATCACGTCCCCGGCGCCCCGGGCGCCCCTCCGGATGCTCTGCGGGATCATCTGCTCTCCTTCGGTCCGCGTCCGTCAACCGCTTCAGGCGGTCTAACGCTGCGGTGGAGCCGAAGTCACCGGGCCGCGGAGCTGCGCAGCGGGGCAGGTGCAGGTAGCCGAAGACGGCGGCCATCCGCAGGGCGAAGGCGGGCGCGGCGGAGACCGCGGTGGCCGGGGTGCCGCCGACCCCGGCGCCGTGCAGCAGGAGGTGGCAGGCGGCGCCGGCGAGGGCCCCGCCCCGCGCATCGGCCGTCCGTCCCGGCCCGCCTCCTCCTTCCGGCCGGTGAGGCCGGTGAGGCGGGCCGGGCGGGTCCGGCAGGCCGGTCAGCCCGGCGGCGCCGGCAGGTCCGCGAGTGCCGCGATGCGGTCCCGGTGGTGGCCCGCCGTGCCGAGGGCGAGCGAGTCGGCCTTGGCCCGCTTCAGGTAGCGGTGCGCGGGGTGCTCCCAGGTCATGCCGATGCCACCGTGCAGCTGTACGCACTCCTCCGCGGCGTGCACCGCCGTGCGCGAGCAGTACGCCTGGGCCACGGCGACGGCGAGGTCCGCTTCGGGACTGCCCGCGGCCAGGGCGTCGGCGGCGTTGCGGGCGGCGGCGCGGGCCGAGGCGGTCTCCAGCCACAGCTGGGCGAGCCGGTGTTTGAGTGCCTGGAACGATCCCACGGGACGGTTGAACTGGTTGCGGCCGCGGACGTGGCGGACGGTCTCGGTCAGGCACCACTCGGCGATCCCGAGCTGCTCGGAGGCGAGCAGCCCGGCTCCGGTGCGCAGCGCGGTGCGGACGGCCGCGCGGGCGTCTTCGGGCCCCGCGAGCCGTTCGCCGTACGCCCCGTCGAGGGTGATCCGGGCGAGCGGGCGGGTCAGGTCGAGCGGCACCAGCGGGGTGGTCTCGGCCTCGTCGGTGCGTACGGCGTGGAGGCCGGTGTCGGCGAGGACGAGCAGCACGTCGGCGCCGGCGGCGTCGGCGACGCCCCGGACGGTTCCCGACAGCACGCCGCCGCCGGTGTCGTGGACGGTTTCGGGCAGCGGCGCCCACGGGCCGAGGGCGAGGGGCAGCGCGAGCACGCAGACGGAGGTGCCGGCGGCGAGGGAGCCGAGCAGGGCGGCCGCGGCGGGGTGTTCGGTGTCGCAGGCGAGCAGGGCCTCGGTGGCGATCACGGAGCTGGTGAGGTACGGCAGGTGGGCGGCGGAGCGGCCGAGCTCCTCCAGGACGACGGCGGCCTCGCGGTGGCCGGCGCCCTGGCCGCCGGCCTTCTCCGGGACGAGCAGCCCGGCGGCGCCGATGCCCTGGGCGAGGGTGCGCCAGGTCGCCGGGTCGTGCGGGCGTCCGGACTCGGCGCGGGCGAGGGTGGCCGTGTGGGCGGCGGCCCGGTCGTCGAGCAGGGACCGTACGGCGGCGCGGAGTTCGTCCTCGGCGGCGGAGTAGAGGAGGTCCGGTGCGGCGGGCTCCCCGGAGGTGCCGGCCGTGGTCGCGGTTGCGGTCGCCGTGCCGTCGGCCGTGTCGTAGGCCGTGTCGTTCGTCGGGGTCATCGCGCGAGGTCCTTCCAGGGCAGGTCCTTGTCGTCGCGCGGCTCGGGCGGCAGCCCGAGCACCCGCTCGGCGACGATGTTCAGGAGGATCTCGCTGGTGCCGCCCTCGATGGAGTTGCCCTTCGAGCGGAGGTAGCGGTGTCCGGCGTCGCGTCCCGTGAAGTCGACCAGTTCGGGGCGGCGCATCGTCCAGTCGTCGTACAGGAGCCCGTCCTCGCCGAGGAGTTCGACCTCCAGGCCGCTGATCTCCTGGTTGAGGCGGGCGAAGGTGAGCTTCATGCCGGATCCCTCGGGGCCCGGCTGCCCGGCGGACAGCTGCTGGCGCAGGCGTTCTCCGGTGAGCCTGGCCACCTCGGCCTCGACCCACAGTCCCAGCAGCCGCTGGTGGAGGTCGTGGGTGCGCAGGCCGGGGCGCTCCCGCCAGGCCGCGGCGACCGGGCCGATCATGCCGCCCTCGCGGGGCAGGCGCATGCCGCCGATGGACACGCGCTCGTTCATGAGGGTGGTGCGGGCGACCTCCCAGCCCTGGCCGACGGCGCCGAGCCGGTGTGCGTCGGGGATGCGCACACCGGTGAGGAAGACCTCGTTGAACTCGGCTTCGCCGGTGATCTGGCGCAGCGGCCGGACTTCGACGCCGGGGTCGGTCATATCGCAGAGGAAGTACGTGATGCCCCGGTGCTTGGGCAGGCCGGGGTCGGTGCGGGCTACGAGGATGGCCCAGCGGGCCACGTGGGCGCTGGAGGTCCACACCTTCTGGCCGTCGACCACCCAGGTGTCGCCCTCGCGGACGGCGCGGGTGGCGAGCGCGGCGAGGTCGGAGCCGGCGCCGGGCTCGCTGAAGAGCTGGCACCAGACCTCCTCGCCGATCCACAGCGGGCGAAGGAAGCGGCGCTTCTGCTCCTCGGTGCCGTAGGCGAGGATGGTCGGCGCGGCCATGCCGAGGCCGATCCCGATGCGGCGCGGGTCGTTGTCGGGGGCCCCGGCGGCCTCCAGTGCGGCGTCGACGACGGCCTGGAGGCGGCGCGGGGCGCCGAGGCCGCCGAGGCCTTCGGGGTAGTGGACCCAGGCGAGGCCCGCGTCGAAGCGGGCGCGCAGGAAGCCGGCGCGGTCCGTGCCGGCGGGCGGGTGGGCCGCCAGCAGTTCTTCGGTACGGCGCAGCAGTTCGGCGGCGGTGGTCATCGGCCGGCACCTCCGGCGGCGGGTACGACGGCCAGGCGGCCGGTGGTGGCTCCGTCGGCGAGGCGCTGGACGGCGTCGGCGGCGTCGCCGAGCGGGACGCGTTCGCTGACGAGCGGGCGGATGGTGCCCGCGGCGCAGAGGCGGGTCAGTTCTTCGTGGCAGGCGCGGATCGCGGCCGGGTCGTGGGTGGCGTACAGGCCCCAGTGCAGGCCGACGACGGAGTAGTTCTTGACGAGGGCGTGGTTGAGGGCCGGGGCCGGTACGGTCCCGCTCGCGAAGCCGACGACGAGGATGCGGCCCTCGAAGGCGATGCACTTCGCGGACGCCTGGTAGGCGGCGCCGCCGACGGGGTCGTAGACGACGTCGGCGCCCCGGCCGGCGGTGAACTCCTTGACGCGGGCGGCGAGGTCGGCGGGTTCCGTGCCGGTGCGGTCGATGACCAGGTCGCAGCCGAGTTCCTCGGCGACGCGCACCTTGTCCTTGCCGCCGACGACTCCGATGACGGTGGCGCCGGCGGCCTTGCCGAGCTGGACGGCGGCGCTGCCGACGCCGCCCGCGGCGGCGTGCACGAGGAGGGTCTCGCCGGGCTGGAGGCGGGCCCGGCGGTGCAGGCCGAACCAGCCGGTCTGGTAGCCGATGTGCAGGGCCGCGGCCTCGGCGTCGTCGAGGGATTCCGGGGCGGGCAGCAGCGCGGCCTCGTCGGCGAGGGTGTGCTCGGCGAAACCGCCGTACGGGAGGCGGGGGTTGGCGATGACGCGACGGCCGTCCTCGGTCTCGCCGCAGATCTCGACGCCGGGGGTGAAGGGGAGCGGCGGCCGGATCTGGTACTGGCCGCGGCACAGCAGCACATCGGGGAAGTTGACGTTCGCGGCGAGCACCCTCAGGCGCACCCGGCCTTCGCCGGGTACCGGTTCCGCCGCCTCCTCGAGCCGCATCACCTCGCGGGGCTCGCCGTGGGTGTGTACTCGCCATGCCTGCATCCGGGGCCTCCAGCCGCCGTCGAGGGACCGTGCTCGCGCGCATACTAAGCGGTCGCTTGGAGCGGAGGGAACAGGGTCGTCCGGATCGGCGCAAAACGGTTGGCGATATTCCGCCCCGGCCCGCTCGAACAGCAGGCAACATGTTCGATGCATCTGTCTCACACGTCACGGGGGATCCACACGTGAAGAAGAGCACGGCCGCATGCGCGGCCGCGGCGGTCCTGGCCGGTCTGGTCTCGGCGGCAACGCCCGCCACCGCGGCGGCGGCCTGCACTCCGAAGATCAAGGTACTGGGCGTGATCGCGTCCGCGGAGCCGTCCGCCCACGACACCGACACGGTCACGGACCTGGGCCGGGGCAACCTGGCCGTGGGCCGCTCGGCCGGCAAGCCCGTCTACTGGACCGGCACCAGGCTCCACAAGCTGCCGCTGCCCGGCAAGGACGACACCGGCTCGGTCCTGGCCGTGAACGCGACCGGCCTGATGGTGGGCCAGTACCGCCCGGCCGGCGGCCGGACGATCCAGGCCTTCAGCTACCGGGCCGGGGACGCGGCGCTGACGCTCCTGCCGCAGGCACACTGGGAGCGCGCCACGATGGACGTCAACGACTCCGGCACCGTCGTCATGAGGAAGGGCGACGGCACGGCCGTCGCCCTGCGCGACGGACAGGAGCGGGTCCTGGACCTGCCGGCGGGCAGCGGCCCCGGCACCCGGCTCGTCTCGGTCGCCGGCATCAACAACCGCGGTGACATCGTCGGCGCCGCCGAGCAGGACTACGAGGTCCCGGAAACCGGGCAGCACGTCCAGCGGTCGTACCCGGTGCTGTGGCCCGCCGACGGCTCGCCGTCCCGCGAGCTGCCGTCCAGCAGCGGCGGCGGCTTCCAGACCATCGAGATCCAGGACATCGACGACAACGGCCGCATCGTGGGCTACGACTGGCTGGGCCCGTGGCACGGGTACAACCCGACCGTCATGAACGCACCGTACGACCAGCCTGGTACGGACCCGGGGCGGCTGGGCGCGTTCCCCTCCGGCACCTTCGAGGCCGTCAGCCGGACGACCGGCGTGAGCGTCGGGACGGCCAAGTACCACCCGGACGAGGCCGTGCTGCCCGACCAGGCGCAGTACTGGGCCGGTTCCGGACCGGTGCGCGCGCTGCCGCGGCTGTCCCCGAACGGCGCCTCGGCGGCCGAGGCGGTCGACGACCGCGACCGCGTGGGCGGTTCGGCGGTCAACGCCAACGGCACGCGCAAGCCCGTGGTGTGGACCTGTGCGGGCAAGCAGGCCTACCTGCCGCAGTAGCCGGTGCCGGGCAGCCCGCAGCGCCCGGGGTCTGGTGATCTCGGGCCGGGCACGCTATCGATGCCCCATGGAACCTGCCGGACACAGCGGACACAGCGGACACGGGCTGCCCGGACTCCCCGCGCCGCCGCCCCTCGGGGCCAGCGCCCTGCCTTCCCGTACGTTCGAGGGGGCGGTGGTGCTGGTCACCGGGGGCGGCACCGGGCTGGGCAAGGCGGTCGCCGCCGAGTTCGCCCGGCTCGGCGCCCATCTCGTCCTGGCCGGGCGCCGGGCCGGACAGCTGGAGCGCGCCCGCGGGGAGCTGGAGCAGCTGGGCGAGGGCGGCCGGGTGGCGGCGGCCGTCTGCGACATCCGCGACCCCGAGCTGGTCTCCGCCGCCTTCGACGCGGCGGAGGCGGCCTTCGGACTGCCGGACGTGCTGGTCAACAACGCCGCCGCCAACTTCCCCGTGCCCGCGGAGGACCTCTCCCCCAACGGCTGGCGCGCGGTCGTCGACATCACGCTGACCGGGACCTGGTTCATGGCCCGGGAGTTCGGGCGCCGCCACCTGGCCGCCGGGACCCCCGGCTCGATCGTGAACATCGGCGCGTCGTACGCCTGGACCGGCGGTCCGGGCTTCGTGCACAGCGCGGCCGCGAAGGCCGGCGTCAAGAGCCTCGTCGAGACCCTCGCCGTCGAGTGGGGCCCGTACGGCATCCAGGTCAACGGCCTGGTGCCGGGGCTGATGCCGCACGGTGACATGACCGCGGACATCCGCGAGGGCCTGGACCGGGCGGGCCCGGACCGGGCGGGAGAGGACCGGGCGGGAGAGGACCGGGCGGGAAGGGACGACAAGGACGGCCGCCAGCCCGCCCTGCGCGTCGGACTGCCGCGCGAGCTGGGCTGGGCGGCCACCTTCCTCGCCTCCCCCTACGCCCGCTTCATCACCGGCCACACCCTGGTCGTGGACGGCGCGAACTGGCAGCGGCGCGACCTGGTCAACCCCGATGTGGTGCCGGTGCGGCGGCAGTTGGGGCGCGATCCGTTCTCCGGGTGAAGCTCCGGACGGCTCAGCGCCCCTGGAAGCCCGGGGTGCGCCGGGCCGCCTTGGCCGCGTAGCCCTCGCGGCAGTCCTCGGAGGTCAGGGTCAGGGCCGCGGTCATCGCCGTGCGCTCCAGCGCGGCCTGGAGCCGGTCGTCGGCGAAGGAGTCCACGGACCTCTTGATGCCCTGCACCGCGAGCGGGGCGTTGGCCGCGATCTCCGCGGCCAGCGCGCGGCCCGTCGCGTCCAGCTCCCCGGCCGGGACGACCTGCTGGACCAGGCCCAGGCGCTCCGCGGTGCCCGCGTCGATGCGCCGGCCGGTCAGCGCCAGGTACTTCGCCCAGCCCGCTCCCGCCTCGCGGGCGATGCGCAGGTCGCCGCCCGCGTCCACCGCCACGCCCAACTGCGCCTCGGGCAGGGCGAAGACGGCGTCCTCGGCGGCGACCCGGATGTCCGCCATGAGGGCGAGCTCGAAGCCGAAGCCGAGGCAGTAGCCCTGGACGGCGGCGATCACGGGCTGCGGGAGCCGGGAGAGGACCGCGAAGCGTTCGTGGACCCAGCGGATGCCCTCGTAGTAGTTGCGGGTCCGGGCGGCGGGCGAGGCGCCGGTGATGCCGCCGCCGGGGGCGGTGACGTCGATGCCCGCGCAGAAGGCCCGGCCCTCGGCCCGCAGCAGGACCGCCCGTACCGATGCGTCGAAGCGGATCCGGTCGGCCAGCAGGCCCAGCTGGCGGGTGGACTCCCAGCTCCAGCCGTTGAGCCGGTCCGGGCGGCAGAGGGTGAGGACCGCGATGCCGTCGTCTCCGGCGTCGAGGCGGATGCGCTCCTCACCCTCGGCGATCTCCGTGCTGGTCGTGTCAATCACCTGGCGCAGCCCCCTATTCTGATGGATCGTCAGAATAGGGGTCGGGCATCAGCGGGGGAAGAGTTCGAACGGCACGGCCGGCTTGCCCCCGAAGCGCTCCGCCGTCCGCTGCGCGTTCCCGGTGAGGAAGGTCCGGCAGTACTCGCCGGGCTCCTGGTCGGTGAGCGCCTCGATGTAGGCGCGGTGTTCCAGCAGCGAGGCGACCGCGCGCTCCATGCCCGGCCCGGCGTCGGAGGCGTGGGTGGGCGAGGGGGAGTTCGCGACGGCGACCCAGCGCACGCCGTTCCACGGTTCGAGGCCCTGTTCCAGCAGTTCGGGGAAAATCCAGCGGTTGCCCGCGTCGGCGGCCGCGTCGAGGGTGGCCAGGCCGACGGCCCGGTGGTCGGGGGTGTTCCAGAAGCCGCCGGGGCCGGGGGTCCAGGTGTCCCGGTGGTTGAGGGTGAGCACCAGCTCGGGCCGGTGGCGCCGGATCGCTGCCGCGATGTCCCGGCGCAGGCCGAGCCCGTACTCCACGACGCCGTCGCGGTGGTCGAGGAACTCCACGGCGCCGACGCCCACCACGGCGGCGCTCGCGCGCTGTTCGGCTTCGCGCAGCGGGGCGCAGGTCTCCGGGTCGATGCCGTCGATCCCGGCTTCGCCTCGGGTGGCGAGGAGGTAGACGACCTCCCGGCCGCCGTCCGTCCAGTCGGCGATGGCTGCGGCGCATCCGTACTCGAGGTCGTCGGGGTGGGCCACGACGGCCAGGGCGCGCTGCCAGTCGGTGGGCATGGGTGCGAGCTGCTCGGTCATGATCAGCACAATAGCGATGCCGTGCAGCACGCCCCCGACGGCCTGAGGACCGGTGCCCGTGCGCCCCGGCGGCCGGGCCCTCAGACCTCGTCGCGTACGAGGGCCAGCAGCCGGTCCAGGACGCGGGTGCCGCCCGCGCGGACCCCGTCGTGCTCGAACTCGTCGGTGACCCAGGTGCGCAGGCCGCGGACGGCGCGGGCGGTGTCCAGGGAGTGTGCGGTGTCGACGTACATGTCGTCGTGGTAGACGGCGGCCGCGACGGGCACGTCGTTGGCGGCGAGGCGGCTGCGGTCGTACAGGGGCTGCCAGCCGGTGCGTTCGGCGAGCAGGTGGGCGGTCTCGCGCAGCGGGATCAGCGCGGGGTCCGTCTCGAAGTGCCAGGGGTGCACGGTCTCGCCGGTGAACAGCAGCGGCTCGTCCCCGGCCAGGGCCTTCGCGGCGTCGAAGCGCGGGAACTCCGCGCGGACGCGCTCGGCGGCCCAGCCGGTGGGCTGCTGCGGGTCCTGGGCGTAGATGGACTCGTGCAGGACGGCGTACAGGGGGTGCCCGGCGTGCGACAGGACAGACTGCACGCCCTCCAGGAAGCCGTCGGCGAGTTCGTGGCCGGCGGGGGTGCGGACGAAGGCGTTCTCCAGCAGGTAGTGCAGCTGGTGGCTGCCGTCGCCGGCGCCGAGGAGGATGCCGAGGGACTGGAAGGCCTCGGGGGTGAGCCGGTGGCCGTTGGCCAGGACGACGGCACGCTCGGCGAGGTGGCCGGCGATGCGGCGGGCCCGCTCGGCGTCCATCGGGTAGCGGGCGTAGTGCGCGAGGTTCTTGCGCTCGATGCGCGGGTACGCGGCGCGGTACACGTCATCGGCGGTGGCGTCGAGGGAAGGGAGACCACCGGTGATCAGGGCGGCCTGCAGGCCCTCGGGCGCGGTGGAGAGGTAGTGCGTGGTGCAGAATCCGCCGAAGCTCTGGCCGAGCACGGTCCAGGGGGCGCCGCCGGTCAGCGTGAGCCGGACGGCCTCGCAGTCGCGGACGATGGAGTCGGCGCGGAAGTGCGTCAGGTAGGCGGCCTGTTCGGCGGGGGTGCCGCGCAGCGGCAGGCTCTGGCGGCCGGCGGGCGTGGAGCGCCCGGTGCCGCGCTGGTCGAGGAGCAGGACCCGGTACTCCTCCACGGCCCGGCCGAGCCAGGCCTGGCGGCCGGTGAAGCGGCGGGCGCCGCAGCCCGGTCCGCCTTCGAGGTAGACCAGCCAGGGCAGTCCGGCGGGGTCCTTGCCGCTCGCCACGGCCTCGCGGGCGTAGAGCTCGATCTGTTCCCCGGCCGGGTTCCCGTGGTCCAGGGGGACGGTGAACCGGTGGTCGGTCAGGACGACGCCGGGCTGGCGGTAACTGCTGGTCACGGGGGTTCCCTGAGGGTGTGGTGGTGCAGCGGTGCCCCGAAGTCTATGCACGCGCGCGGCGGGCCGGCGCCCCAGGGAGTGTCGACCCAGGGGGCACCGGCCCGCGTCCGTCCCTCGAGGCGGCCGTCAGGACCCGGCGGCCGGCGCCCGGACGACGGTGAACGCGTGCCGCACGCCGACGGAGTAGGCGCTCTGCTGGGTGTCGCTGCCGGCGTGGGCGATCAGCGAGGCATCGCCCAGGGGGGCGGTCGGCTTGAAGCGGATGCGCATGTCCAGGGTGGTGACGCGGCCCGCGGCCGCCTTCTGGTAGCCGAGGGGGCCGGTGGCCCAGCCGCGCAGCGCCCGGGCGCCCCACGGCTTCCAGACGCCGTCCTCGCGGTAGTCCATGCGGACGCCGGTCACCGTGCGCATCTCGCTGAAGGTGATCAGGGCGGAGCGCTTGACCTTCTCGATGTCCGCGGTCCCGGTGCGGTTGTCGAGGGTCAGTTTGAAGCGCTTCCAGGTGCCGTCCGCGACGATCTCGGCGGGCAGGCCCTTGATGCGCAGGGCGATCGTGCGCTGCGTGTCCGGGGCGCTGGGGGCTGCATGCGCGCCCGGCTGGTTCTGGAGGTACTGCGGGCCCTGCTGGGCGACGGCCGGAGCGGCCATCAGCGCGGCCGGGACGGCCACGGCGGCCGCTACGGCAGCCGTGACGCGCTGGAACAACTGCATGGAAAAGGAACCCCCGTGCGAAAGAAATGCCCGAGGATTCCCCGTCCACGGGCGAGATGGTCTGTTTTGATCCTAACCCGGACGGATCAGAGCTCGACCACCGAGCGGAGCACCTCGCCGCGTTCCATCCGGGCGAAGGCCTCCTCCACCCCGTCCAGCGGGATGGTCTCGGAGACGAACGCGTCCAGGTCCAGCCGGCCCTGGAGGTACAGGTCGATGAGCACCGGGAAGTCGCGCTCCGGCAGGCAGTCGCCGTACCAGGAGGACTTGAGGGAGCCGCCCCGTCCGAACACGTCGAGGAGCGGGAGTTCCAGGGTCATCTCGGGGGTGGGCACGCCGACGAGGACGACCGTGCCGGCCAGGTCGCGGGCGTAGAAGGCCTGCCGGTAGGTCTCGGGGCGGCCCACGGCGTCGATGACGACGTCGGCGCCGTGGCCGCCGGTGAGCGCCTGGACGGCCTTGACGACGTCCTCGCGGCGCCCGTTGACGGTGTGGGTGGCCCCGAGGCCGAGGGCGAGGTCCAGTTTGCGGTCGTCGAGGTCCACCGCGATGATCTTCCCGGCTCCGGCCAGCCGGGCGCCGGCCACGGCCGCGCCGCCCACTCCCCCGCAGCCGATGACCGCGACCGAGTCGCCGCGGCCCACGCTGCCGGTGTTCAGGGCCGCACCGAGCCCGGCCATCACCCCGCAGCCGAGCAGGCCCGCGGCGGCCGGGGAGGCCGCCGGGTCCACCTTCGTGCACTGCCCGGCCGCGACCAGGGTCTTCTCGGCGAAGGCGCCGATGCCGAGGGCCGGGGCGAGCGGGGTGCCGTCCTCCAGCGTCATCTTCTGGGAGGCGTTGTGCGTGGCGAAGCAGTACCACGGACGGCCCCGCCGGCAGGCCCGGCAGTCGCCGCACACGGCACGCCAGTTCAGGACGACGAAGTCGCCGGGCGCGACCGAGGTGACGTCCGGGCCCACCGACTCGACCACGCCCGCGGCCTCGTGCCCGAGGAGGAACGGGAAGTCGTCGTTGATCCCGCCCTCGCGGTAGTGGAGGTCGGTGTGGCAGACGCCGCAGGCCTGCACCCGGACGAGCGCCTCGCCGGGTCCCGGGTCCGGCACCAGGATCGTCGCCGTCTCCACGGGCGCGCCCTTGGCCCGCGCGATGACACCGCGCACGTGATGCGTCACAGTCAAACCACCTTCGTCAGCTCCGGTCAGGAGCCTTCGAACGTAGCAGCCCGGACGCTCCGTCAGTTGCGGTACACCTTCCTGACCTTGCCGTCGATCCCGGCGTACACGTACCCGCCCTCCCCGTACGCGTTGGTGAGGTACGGCCGCATCGAGGCGGTGCCGTCGAACAGCCAGGGCTCGACGAGGACGTAGCGCATGGTCGGGTCGGCGACGCCGAGGTCGCGTTCGGCCTGGCTGAGCAGCCCGGGGAGCGCGTCCCAGTTGACCGCCGTCATGTCGATCAGCGGCTCGTCGGCGTCGATCCGCCCGCCGGGGCCGGTGTGCTGGGCCGTGCCGTCGCTGTAGCGGTACTTGTCGTACGTCTTCGCCCCGGGCCGGGTCGGGATCGAGGCGAGGATGTACTCCTCGTAGATGTTCATGTCCACGAACTTCGTGGTGCCGGTCTCCTTGCGGAGCGCCTCGACGGCCGCCCGGATCCGGGCGGGCGTCAGCAGCGTGCCCCCGGCGGGCTGCTGCGCGGTGCCCCCGCTGACGGCCTGGGTGGCGCCGCGGGTGCCGCCGGCCGGGTCTGCCGTGGCCTCGCGGGTAGCGGGGGACGAGGGCGTCCGGGGCGCGCCCGGCGCGCCGGAGGACACCTGCTTCGCCTGGTTGTCCGTACCGCCGCCGGAGCCGTCGGGCAGCCATTCCACGAGGCCGTAGGCCCCGGCGGCCAGGGCGGCGACGAGGACGGCCGCGGTGACGGCCGCACCCTTCCTGCGGGCCGGAGCCGGGTAGGGCACGGGGACCGTGGTCGGCGGGCCGAAGAAGCCGGACCCGGCGGGCGGTGGCTGGTGCGCCGGGGCGTAGCCGGGGACCGGCGGGAGGGACGCGGCGGGGCCGTACGCGGTCGGGGCGGACGGGACCGCCGTGGCCGCCGCGGCCGCATCCTTCAGCAGCCGTTCGAGCCGCTCGCCGTCGGGGCGTGCGGCGGGGTCCCGTACGAGCAGCTGCGCCAGTACGGGGCCCAGCGGGCCGGAGCGGACCGGCGGCGGGATCGGCTCGTCGAGGATTGCGACCACGGTGGCCAGGCCGGTGGCGCGGCGCAGCGGGTGCAGCCCCTCCGCGGCCACGTACAGCATCATGCCGAGCGACCACAGGTCGGAGGCCGGGTCGCCCTCGACGCCGCGGATGCGTTCGGGTGCGATGTACTCGGGCGATCCGATGAGGTCGCCGGTCGCGGTCAGGCTGGTCGACTCGCGCAGGACGGCGATGCCGAAGTCGGTCAGGACGGCGCTGCCGTCGGGCCGCAGCAGGACGTTGGCGGGCTTGACGTCGCGGTGCTGCACGCCTTCGGCGTGGGCGGCGCGCAGGGCGGAGAGCACGTCCAGGCCGAGCCGCAGTACCTCGGCCACCGGCAGCGGGCCCTGGGCGAGCCGGTCGTGCAGGGAACCGCCCGTGACCAGTTCCATGACGATCCACGGCGCCGTGCCGTCCGCGGGGTCGACGACGTGGTGGATGGTGACGACGTGCGGGTGGGCGAGCCGCGCCAGTGCCCGCGCCTCGCGGAGCGCGCGCTCCCGGAGCTGGGCGCCGAGGCCGGGGCGGGACTGTTCGAGGGACGGGTCCGGCGGCCGGACCTCCTTGAGGGCCACTTCGCGGTGCAGGGCGATGTCGCGGGCGCGCCACACCGTGCCCATGCCGCCGCTCCCCAGGGGGGAGATCAGTTCGAATCGGCCGTCGATCAGCTGTCTGCCGGCCTCGCTGGTGTTCATGGCCCGCCATCGTACGAGGCGCCGACCGGCTGCTCCAGGCGGGTGGACCACACCCGGTGCCGAGCGTGCCGGAACCCGTGATGTGGCCGGTGGGCGCCCTTGTATAGCAGCAGGGCAAGCGGCCAGGGTCGTCATCGGAATTCACGATTTCATCCACCGGCCGTGCGGACGGCAAGCGGACGGCAACTGGAGGTTCGTTGAACGACGGAGCCACGGACAGCGCCAGGGACGGCGGGCCGAGCCGGCGCTCGGTGCTCAGGACCACGGCGGGTGCGGCGAGCACCGCAGGGCTGCTCGGCGGCCTCGGGGCGGCGCCCGCCACCGCGGCGGCGCAGCCGGCCGCGCGGGCGGCGGGTGCCGGCACGGCGGCGGCAGCGGCGCCGGGGAGCCGCCGGGCGGGGGCCACGATGGCCGGGGTGCCCTTCGAGGGGCGCAGCACCCTGCGGGTGGGGATCATCGGCCTCGGCAACCGCGGCACCGCGATGACCGACCTCTTCCTCGTGCTGCCGGGCGTGCAGGTGACGGCGCTGTGCGATCCGGTCGGGGCGAAGGCGGAACGCGCCGCCCGCAAGGTGGTCGCGGCGGGGCAGGCGTCGCCCGCCCTCTACACGAACGGCGAGCAGGACTACGAGCAGTTGTGCGCCCGCGGGGACCTCGACTTCGTCTACGTCGCGACGCCGTGGGAGCTCCACTTCCCGATGGCGAAGGCGGCCATGCTGGCCGGCAAGCACGTCGGGGTGGAGTGTCCGGCGGCGATGCTGCTGGAGGACCTGTGGGAGCTGGTGGACCTCTCCGAGAGCACCCGGCGGCACTGCATGCAGCTGGAGAACTGCTGCTACGGCCGCAACGAGATGCGGGTGCTGCGGATGGCCCAGGCGGGGAAGTTCGGCGAGCTGCTGCACGCGGCGGGGGCGTACAACCACGACCTGCGGGCGCTGATGTTCTCGCCGACGTACTACGAGGGCCCGTGGCGGCGGCACTGGCACACCCGGCTGCGCGGGGACCTGTACCCCAACCACGGGTTCGGACCGGTGGCGGGCTACCTGGACGTCAACCGGGGTGACCGTGTGGTGTCGCTGAGCAGTTTCGGCACGCCCGCGCTCGGGCTCGCGGAGTACCGGGCCGGGCACACGCCCGCCGACGACCCCAGCCGGCAGGAGACGTACGTCGGCAGCGACCGTACGGTCACGGTGATGCAGACGGCGAAGGGGCGGCTGATCCGGCTGGAGCACGACGTGTCCACCCCGCACCCGTACAGCAGGATCAACAGCCTCGGCGGGACGCGGGGCGTGTTCGAGGACTACCCGGCGCGGATCTACCTGGAGCCGGACCACGGGCACGACCAGTGGGCCGACTTCTCGGCCTACGCCGAGGAGTTCGACCACTGGCTGTGGAAGGAGCACGCGAACCCGCCCGGCGGGCACGGGGGCATGGACTACATCATGCTGTTCCGGCTGGTGCAGTGCATGCGGCTGGGCCTGGTGCCCGACATCGACGTCTACGACGCGGCGACCTGGTCGGCGCCCGTACCGCTGAGCCACGCCTCGATCAAGGCGCAGGGGGCGCCGCAGCAGATCCCCGACTTCACGCGCGGCGAATGGGAGAAGAAGCGTTCCGGCGTGAACTCGGTGAAGCCGGACTGAGGCGCCGCCGGGAGCGGCTGCGGGTGCGCGGGGTCCGGTCCGGGCCCCGCGCACCCGTTGTCGTCCGGGCCGGCGGGTCAGCAGCGGCGGCGGTCCTCGGTGACCGTCCCCTGGGCGGTGCTGACGGTCCGGTCGTAACAGCCCGGGGAGCCGTAGAGCCGGTGGCGTTCGGTGGTGGTGCCGACCGCGTGGCGCTGGTCGCGCGGCACGCCCGTCGTGTACGTCGCGTCGCCGGTGTAGCGGTGGTCGAGCCGCGACCAGGACCTGCGGTGGCCGCCGCGCAGGGTCACGCTGTCGGCGCGGTCGCCCAGGGTCAGCACGGTCCGCAGCCGGGCGTCGGCGCCGACGGTGGTCTCGCCGTCCATGGTGTAGGTCCGGTGGGTGCGGGTGCTGGTGCTGCCGCGGGTGACGGTCTCCTCGTCGGTCCAGGCGGCGGTGAGGGCGTCCCGGTTCTCGCCCTCGGTCCAGCGGTGGGCCGAGGTGTTGGCCAGGGTGCGGCTGACGGTGGTCGTGACGCGGCCGTGGGAGGTGTCGAGGTATCCGGCGACGGTGAGCCGGTGGCCGCCGCGGGTGTCCACGCGGTGTTCGGTGCCCGCGGTGTACACGGAGGAGTTGGCCGGATCGCTCTGTTCGTGGCGGGTCAGGGAGCCGGTGACGACGCGGCGGCCCTCGTCCTGCCACAGGAGCAGGTTGGCGGGCGTGCTCCAGCCGGTCTGCCCGGCGGGGACGCCGGCGACGGAGACCTCGATCCGGTGCGGGCGGCCGTCGTTGAGCAGTGCGGCGAACGGCGTCAGGTCATAGACCACGGGCTGGACGTCGAAGGCGCGGGGGCCGGGTGTGACGTACCAGAGGAAGGGGTTGGACCAGCCGCCCGTCCAGACGGTGGGGAAGGGCGCGGCGATGCCGGCGAGGCGGCCGTCCACGGCGATCCGGACCTCGCGGTAGGGGCCGTCGGGGGTGGTGCAGGAGTAGGGGGCCGTGGCCGGGGTGCTGAGGTACCAGTACTCTTCGCAGCCGCCGCCGGAGCCGGTGGCGTACACCTCGGCGAGGATCCGCTCGGTGTTGCGCGGGGTGGTGACGGGGTCGCCGGTGACCGGGAGGACCCGGTCGGGTACGGCGCCGGGCGTGCTGTTTCCGCCCGAGGCGTCCGTGCCGCCGGTGCCGCCGGTGGCGCCCGTGGCGCGGTTTTCGGGGGTGTAGAAGGTGAGGGTCACGGTGACGTCGATGACGCCGGTGTACGTCTCGTTGACGACGTTGCCGATGAGCATCTCGACCGGCTGCGGGCGGCGCAGGGTGTCGCGGTAGCGGGTGACGTCCTTCTCCACCGACCAGGTGATGCCGTCGGGCGAGGGCTGGGGGGTGGAGGTGCGCAGGATCTCGGTGCCGCCGAGGGAGAGGTGTCCCAGGCGGTCGTACTGGCGGCCCTTGACCTTGCCGTCGAGCCGGAGCACCACCTTGCTCCAGTCGCGGCCGCAGCCCCGGGGCGGTGTGTAGGTCCCGCGGTACGGCGTGAAGTCCCGGAACTGCGCGGCGGCCAGTGTGAGTTCGCAGGACCGGGTCGCGGGCCGGGTGACCGGCGGGGCGGCGGTGAGCGGGTCGTGCCAGTCGGTGCCGAACTCCGCGGGCGGGGTGTCCGCGGCGGCCCGGCCGGTGCTCGCGGAGGCCGCGGGGCCCGCCCCGGCAAGCGCGCCCGCGGCGAGCACCAGCGCGCCGAGCATGCTCATGATCCTCAGTCGTCTCATGGGCCCGCAGTGAAGCGCGGTGCGCGGGCCGGCACCAGGGCGGGCCGTGCGGCCGTGGCGCGTTTGTGTTCCCGCTGGCTCAGGCGGTCGGCAGGACCACGATGCCGTCGTCGTCGGCGTACACGGTGTCGCCGGGCCGGAAGGTGACGTCCCCGAAGGTGACCGGCTCGTCCACGGTGCCGGCGCCGGTCTTGCCGCTCTTGCGCGGGACCGTGCCGAGCGCCAGGACGCCGAGGTCGAGGCCGCCGAGGGCGACGCTGTCGCGGACGGCGCCGCGGATGATGAGACCGGCCCAGCCGTTGCGCACGGCGGCTCCGGCGATCAGGTCCCCGACCAGTGCGGTGCGCAGCGAGCCGCCCCCGTCGACGACGAGGACGGCGCCCTCGCCCGGGGTGTTCACGAGCTCGCGCAGGAGTGCGTTGTCCTCGTGGCACGACAGCGTGCGGACCGGCCCCGCGAACAGGGCGCGGCCACCCAGACGGCGGAACGGCACCGTGCAGATGGCCAGGTCCTCGCCGTGCGTGTCGTACAGGTCGGCGGTGGGAACGGGATCGACGCTCATGCGGGCAGCGTAGCCGGGCCGTCCCGCCCGCGAGCCCCCGCCCTCCGTCCTCCGTCCTACTGCGCTGGGCGGAGCAGCGGCTACTCCTGTGGGTTGATCACTGCGGGGCCGGGCGGCACTAGCGTGGCGGGCGGGGAAAACCCGAGCACCGACCGGCCGGAGGAACCGCAGATGCCCAGGCGTACCGATGTGGTCGAAGACCTGATGGGGCGTTTCCCGCAGGTACCGCCGGAGGCCGTGATCAAGGAGGACCTGCTGCGGGGCGGGATCGCCTTCGACGAGTCCGCGCTCAGCGACAGCGCCGACGACGCCGCCGGCGACATCAAGCCCAAGTCGTACTTCATCTTCTCCTTCGACCACCGCACGCTGCCCGAGCTGGGGGCGGCGGCGCTGCGCCGGCCGCCGGAGGAGATCGTGCTGACCGGCGGGCCGTACGGGATGCGCCGCACGGTGGTGTCGGTGCGGGTGAACCCGTCGTCGCCGTACCGGGTCAAGCCGGGCGGGGACGGTGTGCTGGGCCTGTACCTGGACGGCGCCCGGATCGCCGACGTCGGCCTGCCGCCGATGCCGGAGTACTACCGGCACACCCTCGCGGGCGGGAAGTCCGTGATGGAGGTGGCGCCGACCATCCAGTGGGGCTACCTGGTCTACCTGACGGTGTTCCGGGTGTGCCAGTACTTCGGTGCGAAGCAGGAGTGCCAGTACTGCGACATCAACCACAACTGGCGCCAGCACAAGGCCGCGGGCCGCCCGTACACCGGGGTGAAGCCCGTGGCGGAGGTGCTGGAGGCACTGGAGATCATCGACCGCTACGACACCGCCCGGACCTCGACGGCGTACACCCTGACCGGCGGGGCCGTCACCTCCCGCGTCGGCGGGCTCGACGAGGCCGACTTCTACGGGCAGTACGCGCAGGCGATCGAGGAGCGGTTCCCCGGCCGCTGGATCGGCAAGGTCGTCGCCCAGGCACTGCCCAAGGACGCCGTGCGCCGCTTCCACGACCACGGGATCCGGATCTACCACCCCAACTACGAGGTGTGGGACCGGCGGCTGTTCGAGCTCTACTGCCCCGGCAAGGAGCAGCACGTGGGCCGGGACGAATGGCACCGCCGGATCCTGGACTCCGCGCAGGTCTTCGGGCCGCGCAACGTCATCCCCAACTTCGTGGCGGGGGTGGAGATGGCGGAGCCGTTCGGCTTCACGGAGGTCGGCCGGGCGATCGACTCCACGGTCGAGGGGTTGCGGTTCTTCATGTCGCAGGGCATAACCCCGCGGTTCACCACGTGGTGCCCCGAGCCCACCACCCCGCTGGGCCGGGCCAACCCCGAGGGCGCCCCACTGGAGTACCACATCCGGCTGCTGGAGGCCTACCGGGCGACGATGGAGGAGTACGGCCTGAGCTCGCCGCCCGGGTACGGCCCGCCCGGGCCGGGGCAGGCGGTGTTCTCGGTGAGCTCCTTCATGGACAGCCTGCCCCCGGAGGGACCGCCCGCGGAGGCGCCCGGCCGGCCCTGAGGCCGCCGCCTCCCCGGGGCCCTCGGAGGATCCGGCCGCGCCACGGGCTGCGGTGCATGCCGGAGGGGGCGCAGCATGGAAGGACCAGAGGCAGGGAGTCACGCGTGACAGCCGAATCCTTCCGGGCCGGGGAAGGCGGGCCGGGTCCCCCGCCGGGACCGCGGGGCCTGCTCGACGTGCTCGGCGTCGCGGCGGTGGTCCTCGACGCCGAAGGCCGGATCGTCTTCTGGAGCCCCCAGGCGGTCGAACTCTTCGGCTACACCGCCGCGCAGGCCCTCGGCCGGCACGCCGCCCGGCTGCTCGTCCACCATGAACAACTGGACATGGTCGTACAGCTGTTCCAGGAGGTGCTGCGCAGCGGGGACAGCTGGGCGGGGGCCTTCCCGATCCGGCACGCGGACGGCGGCACACGGCTGGTGGAGTTCCGCAACATGCGGCTGACGGATTCCTACGGGGACTTCTACGCCCTGGGCATCGCCGCCGACCACGCCACCGTGCACCGGGTCGAGACCGACCTCGCGCTGTCCGAACGGCTGGTCTCGCAGTCCCCCATCGGGCTGGCCGTCATGGACGCCGACCTGCGCTACGTGCTGGTCAACCCGGCCCTGGAGCGCATCAACGGCATACCGGCCGAGGCGCACCTCGGTCACCGCGTCCGCGACACCCTGCACTTCCTCGACGCCGACGCCGAGGCCACCGAGGCCGCGCTGCGCCGGGTGCTGGAGACCGGCATCCCGCTGCTCGACCAGTACACGGTCGGCCACATCCCCTCCGATCCGGGTGAGGAGCACGCCTGGTCCGTGTCCTTCTACCGGCTGGAGGGGGCGCAGGGCCGGGTGCTGGGCGTCGCCACCTCCGTGGTCGACGTCACCGAACGTCACCGGGCGGCCACCGAGGCCGAGCGGGGCCGCCGCCGGCTGGCCCTGATCGCGGACGCCTCCGCACGGGTGGGAACCACCTTGGAGGTGGACCAGACGGCCCGGGAGCTCGCGGAGGTCGCCGTGCCCGAGCTCGCCGACATCGCGGCCGTCGACGTACTGGACTCCGTGCTGTCCTGCCGTCGCCCGGGGGCGCCCGACACCGGGCCCGAGCTGTTCCGGGCGCTGGCGCTGAAGGTCGCCACCCCCACCGAGGCGTTCGCGGCCGCCGACCCGGTCGGCGACCTCGCCATGTACGGGGCGGACCGGCTGATCACGCAGTGCGTGCACACCGGGCGGCCGATCCGGGTGGGGCACGTGGGCGACGGCGAGCTCGCCCGGATCGCGCGCAACTCCGACGCTGCCGAGATGCTCGCCCGGGCGGGCGTGCACTCGTACCTGGCGGTGCCGCTGATCGCCCGCGGCGAGGTGCTCGGCGCGCTCGACCTCAAGCGGTCCGTCAACCCCCTCCCCTTCGACGACGACGACACCGTCCTGGCCAGCGAGCTGGCCGCGCGCGCCGCGGTGGCCATCGACAACGCCCGCTGGTACCAGAGCGTGCGGAATTCGGCCGTGACCCTCCAGCGCAGTCTGCTGCCCGGGCACCCGCCGCACCCGGAGGGCCTCGAGATCGCCCACCGCTACCAGCCCGCGCTGGGCTCCAGCGAGGTCGGCGGGGACTGGTACGACGTGATCCCGCTCGCCGGGGACAAGACGGCGCTGGTCGTGGGCGACGTGATGGGCAGCGGCATCGACGCGGCCGCGACGATGGGCCGGCTGCGCACCGCCACCTGCGCCTTCGCCGACCTCGACCTCGAGCCCGAGCAGGTGCTCCACCACCTCGACAAGATCACCGCGGGGCTGGAGCACTACATCGCGACCTGCATCTACGCGGTCCACGACCCCCGCAGGGGCCGGTGCCGGATCGCGAATGCGGGACATCTGCCGCCCGCGCTGCTGCGGGCCGACGGGGAACACCGGCTGGTCCAGCTGCCCACCGGGGTGCCGCTGGGCGTGGGCGGGGTGCCCTTCGAGACCGTGAGCGTGCCCTTCGGCCCCGGCGACCAGCTGGTCCTGTACACGGACGGGCTGGTGGAGACCCGCCTCGACCCGATCGACGAGCGCCTCGAAGCACTCGTCGGCCTGCTGGACGACCCGGCGCGGCCACTGGAAGAGACCTGCGACCTGCTGCTGCAGCGCCTGCGGCACCCGGACGACCCCGACGACGTCGCGCTCCTCATCGCCCGGAGCCTGCCGTGACGCCCCGCACCCGCAGCGTGGCGGGCCAGGTCTTCGCCCTCCAGGCGGTGATCGTGCTCCTGCTCGTCGCGACGGCCGCCCTGGCGCTCGTACTCCAGGCCCGGCACGACAGCCAGCGCGACGCGCGCAACCGCTCGCTCGCCGCCGCCGAGGCCTTCGCACACGCCCCGGGCATCGAGGCGGCGCTGCGCGCCCCCGATCCGACGGCGGTGCTCCAGGCGCGGGCCGAGGCTGCCCGCCGGGCCTCGGGACTGGACTTCGTCGCCGTCATGAGCCGCGACGGGATCCGCTACACCGACGCCCGGCCGGAACTGATCGGCACGCGCGCCACCGGCGACATCGCCCGCGCCGCGGCCGGTGAGTCCTTCACGGAGGTCTTCCGCGGGGAGCCGAGCGACGCGGTGCGCGCCGTGGTCCCCGTACGCGACGCCTCGGGCGCCGTCGTCGGCCTGGTCGGCACCGGCATCGAGGTGCAGAACGTCGGCGACGTGGTGGAGGGCCAGCTGCCGGTGCTGTTCGGCGCCGCGGCCGGCGCCCTGGTGGTCGCCGTGGGCGGCGCCGCGCTGGTGAGCCGGCGGCTGCGCCGCCAGACCCTGGGCCTGGGCGAAGCCGAGATGGCCCGGATGAACGCGCACCACGAGGCGGTCCTGCACGCCGTGCGCGAGGGCGTGCTGATCATCGGGCCCGACCGCCGCCTCGTGCTGGCCAACGACGAGGCGCGCCGGCTGCTGGACCTGCCGGCCGACGCGGAGCGCCGGCACGTGACCGAGCTGGGGCTCGACCCGAGCACCGCCGAGCTGCTCGGCTCGGGGCGCACGGCGACGGACGAGGTGCACCTCGCGGGCGACCGGCTGCTGGCCGTGAACGTACGCCCGGCCAAGCTGTACGGCGGCCAGGCCTCCGGCAGCGTGATGACGCTGCGGGACTCCACCGAGCTGGCCGCCCTGTCGGGGCGGGCGGAGATCGCGCGCAGCCGGCTCCAGCTGCTGTACGACGCGGGGGTGCGGATCGGGACCACGCTGGACGTCGTGCGCACCGCCGAGGAGCTGTCGGAGGTCGCGGTCCCCCGCTTCGCCGACTTCGTGACCGTGGAGCTGCTGGAGCCGGTCCTGCGGGGCGAGGAGCCGGCGGGCGGCGCGTACACGGAGATGCGGCGCACGGCGCTCAGCGGCATCCGGGAGGAGCACCCGCTCCAGCCGGTCGGCGACCTGGTGCGGTTCGTCGTGCCCACCACCCCGATGGCCGCCGCGCTCGATGCGGGCCACGCGGTGCTGGAGGCCGACCTGTCCTCGGCCGCGGGCTGGCGGACACAGGATCCGGCGGGGACCCGCGAGGCCCTGGAGTACGGACTGCATTCGCTGATCGCCGCGCCGCTCCAGGCCCGGGGAGTCGTCCTGGGGATGGCCAACTTCTGGCGGGCGGACACGCCGGACGAGTTCGGGGAGGAGGACCTGTCGTTCGCGGAGGAGCTCGCGGCGCGGGCCGCGGTGTCCATCGACAACGCCCGCCGCTTCACGCGGGAGCACGCGATGGCGGTCACGCTCCAGCGCAGCCTGCTGCCGCGGGTGCTGCCCGACCAGTCCGCCGTGGACGTGGCGTTCCGGTACCTGCCGGCGAAGCCGGGCGTCGGCGGCGACTGGTTCGACGTGATCCCCCTGCCGGGCGCCCGGGTGGCGCTGGTCGTCGGCGACGTCGTCGGCCACGGCCTGCACGCGGCGGCCACGATGGGCCGGCTGCGCACCGCGGTGCACAACTTCTCCACCCTGGACCTGCCGCCCGAGGAGCTGCTCGGCCACCTGGACGACCTGATCGACCGGATCGACCAGAACGAGACTGCGGGAGAGGCCGGTGAGCGGGCGGGCATCACGGGGGCCACGTGCCTCTACGCGATCTACGACCCGACGTCCGGGAGCTGCACCATGGCGAGCGCGGGCCACCCGGGTCCGGCGCTGGTCCACCCCGACGGACGGGTGGACTTCCCGGAGGTGCCTGCCTGCCTGCCGCTGGGCGTGGGCCTGGGCGGGGTGCCCTTCGAGTCGACGGAGCTCCGGCTGCCCGCGGGAAGCCGCCTGGTGCTGTTCACGGACGGCCTGCTCGAGGACCGAGACCGGGACTTCGACACCGGCCTGGCGATGCTGCGGGAGGTGCTGTCCCGGCCGGGCCGCAGCGCGGAGCAGACCTGCGCGGACGTGCTGGCGGCGCTGCTGTTCCCGGCGCCGAGCGACGACATCGCGCTGCTGGTCGCCGACACCCGCCTGATGGACTCCGGCCGGATCGCCCAGTGGGACGTGCCGGCCGACGCCGCGGCCGTCTCCCGCATCCGCAACACCGGCTCGGCGCAGCTCGCCGCCTGGGGCCTGGAGGAGATCGCGTTCACGACCGAGCTGGTCCTCAGCGAGCTGGTGACGAACGCCATCCGGTACGGCGCCGAGCCCATCCGGGTCCGGCTGCTGCACGACCGCACCCTGGTCTGCGAGGTCTCCGACGGCAGCAGTACGTCCCCGCACCTGCGGTACGCGGCCACCACGGACGAGGGCGGCCGCGGGCTGTTCCTCGTCGCGCAGTTCGCGGAGCGCTGGGGCACCCGCTACACGGACCGCGGCAAGGTCATCTGGGCCGAGCTGCCCCTGACCGCAGGGGACACCGCGGGCGCGGCGGTGTCCATGCCCGACCTGGACGCGCTGGAGGACCTGGCGTGGTGACGGCCGCGCCCGGCGTCCCTCCCGGCTTCACCGGGCGGTCGTACGCGCCAGCAGGACCGCCACGTCGTCCTGGGGCGCCTCGGGCAGCAGCAGGCCGAGGACGGCGTCGCACACGGCGTCCAGCGGCCGGCCGGCGGCGCGCAGCGCTGCGGCGAGCCGGTCCATGCCCTGGTCGAGATCGCTGTTGCGGGCCTCGATGAGGCCGTCGGTGTAGAGGACGAGCATGCTGCCCGGGGGCAGGGCCACCTCCTCGGTGCGGAAGTCCTGCCCACCGGTGCCGAGCGGGGTGCCGGGGGGCCCGTCGAGGAAGGTGACCGCGCCGGTGGGCGTGACCACGGCCGGCGGCGGGTGGCCCGCCCGGGCGATCGTGCACGCCCCGGTCGCCGGGTCGTGGACGGCGTACACGCAGGTGGCCATCTCGTCCTCGCCGAGGTCGGCGACGACGGCGTCGAGTGAGCGGAGCAGCCGGGCCGGGGAGACGTCGTGGCGGGCGAGCGTCCGCACCGCGGTGCGCAGCTGCCCCATCACGGCGGCCGCGTGGATGCCGTGGCCCATGACGTCGCCGATGACCAGGCCGGTGCGGCCGCCGGGGAGGGCGATGACGTCGAACCAGTCGCCGCCGACGTCGTGGGCGCTGGCGGGCAGGTAGCGCCCGGTCAGTTCGAGCCCTTCGACGGCCGGCAGGGCGCTGTTGGTCAGGCTGCGCTGGAGGGTCAGCGCGGCCTGCCGCTGGCTGGTGTACATGCGGGCGTTGTCGATGTTCAGGGCGGCGCGGGCGACCAGCTCGTCGACGAGGAGGCAGTCCTGCTCGTCGAAGGGCTCGCGGCTGCGGACCCGGGTGACCGCGACCGCGCCGAGCACCTTGCCGCGGGCGACGAGCGGAACGAGCCGCGCCGATCCCAGCCGGGTGGCGAGGTAGGTGCGCAGCGCCTGTGCGCGGGGGTCCTTGATCAGTGCGGGGACGTCGGCCTGGAAGAGGTTCATGGGCAGGCCGTCGGTGATGACCTGCTCGTACACCGATCCGGGCGGGATCTGGAACGTCTGCCCCACGGAGAGGCGGGCCGTGGGCGCGGTCGGGTCGGGGAACTGCGCGGCGAGGCGCCGCAGCACCCCCTGGGTGGCGGCCCCGGCCTCGTCGGGGTCGAGCACCGACTCCAGCAGCTGTACGTCGGCCGAGTCGGCGAGCCGGGGCACCAGGACCTGCACGACTTCCTCCGCGGTCTGCCGCAGGTCCAGGGTGGTGCCGATGCGGGTGCCGGCCTCGGCGAGCATCGCCAGCCGCCGGCGGGCCCGTTCGGCCTCGACCAGGGCCCGCTGGCCTTCGGTGATGTCGATGAGGGAGGCGATCAGGCCGAGCGGGCGGCCCGCGCCGTCGAGGAGGGGGGCGTAGGAGCAGGACCAGGTGCGGTCGTGGTCGGGGTCGGCGGGGGTCCGGCCGGTGCGCCGGACGTCGACGACGGCGGTGCCCCGGTCCATCACCTGCCGCATGGTCGTCTCCAGTGCGGCGGCGTTGACCCCGGGCACCACTTCGGTGAGGCGTTTGCCGACGTGCGCGGCGGCGGAGACGCCGTTCATCCGGGCGAGGGCGTCGTTGACCCGCAGGAACCGCAGGTCGGGGCCGAGGGTGGCGAGGCCGATGGGGGACTGTGTGAACAGGCTCTGGAGGGCCGCCAGGGAGTCGCGCATCCGCAGGACCTCGGACGTCTCCACGGCGATCAGCATGGCGCCCGGCCGCCCCTGCGGGTCGGCGGCGGGGACGATCCACATCTCCATCGTGACGTTGTGCCCGTCGCGGTGGCGCACGGGCAGGGTCCCCACGACCGTCTCCCCCGCCTGGACCCGCCGGGTCAGCTGGTCGGCCAGTTCCCGGTTCGCGTCGGGGACGAGCAGGGGCGTGGCGATACGCCCGAGCAGGTCTTCGGGCCGGTGGCCGAGCAGGTCCTGGGCGGCCAGGGACCACTCCACGACGCGCCCGTCCGCGTCCTCCCGCCACAGCGCGATCGGCAGCAGCTCGCGGAGGACACCCGCGTACCCGACAGCCGCCAGCGGCTGGTCCGGCACCTCACTCGTCGACTGGTAAGTGTCCACGCATCGACCTAACGCCGGGGGGCGCGTTTCCTACCGAAACACCCTATCCGAGGCGTCGGCACGGGGCGCTGCGGAGCGTCGCACCGCCGGAGCGCCGCCGCCTGCGGCCGTACGGATGCACGACGGGACCTGCGCGTCACCCTCCGTAGCCTCAGCGGGTGCACCAGGTACCGTGATGTGTGAGGGTGAGGCCGACGCCGGGTCCTGCAAGCGGATGAGGTGGGTCGTCATGTCGACGTCTAGTCACGAGGTCTTCGGCGCCCCATGCTGGGTCAGTCTCATGGCCCGCGACCTCGGGGCCGCGGAGCGGTTCTACGGCGAGGTGCTCGGCTGGGACTTCCGTCCGGCCCGGCTCGGCGAGGCGTTCCGCGTCGCCTTCCTGAACGGCGCGCCCGTGGCCGGCATCGGTGCCCTCGCCGACACCCTGGCCGTCCCCGTGGCCTGGACCCCGTACTTCGCCGTCGACGACGCCGACGTCACGGCCGCACGGATCCGGGAGCGCACCGGCACCCTCGCGGTCGGCCCGCTGTCCTTCGGCACCGGCCGCGCCGCCCTCGCCGCGGACCGCGACGGCGCGGTCTTCGGCATCTGGCAGGGGTACGTCATCCCGGACTGGCACGTGGGCCGCGAGAGCGCGCCCGCGTGGCTGGAGCTGCACACGCGCAACGCCTTCGACGCCGCGATGTTCTACGCCGAGGTCCTGGACTGGGCCTGCGAGCGCGACGGCTGCTGCGACGTCTCGTACGAGAACGACCACGTGGTGCTGCGCCGCAACGGCCATCCCGTGGCCCGGCTGCGCGGCACCACCGTCGAGGCCGAGCCGGACCCGCAGGTCCAGCCGCGCTGGCACGTGTACTTCCGGGTCCCCGACGTCGAGGCCGCGGTCGAGCGGGCCCTCAAGCTGGGCGGCGAGGTGGTATCCGGCCTGGTGCACGACGGGGTCCACCGGTGGCAGCGGCTGCACGACGCGGAGGGCGGGCTCTTCACCGTCGCGACCGCCGTGCCGGGCTGACGGCGCCGGGCGCTCCCCCGTCCGCACGTACGGAGGGACGCCCGGCGCGTGCCGCGGCGGCTAGGAGAGCTTGCCGTCGTAGTCCGGGAGCTTGAAGGTGCGCTCCGCGTGGCCGCCGACCAGATCGCTCTGCTTGTTGCCGATGTTGGCGATGATCGTGTAGCCGCGGGCCTCGATCTCGGCGCGCTTGGCCGTCTTGTACGTGCTGACCTCCTCGAACAGGTCGGGCAGGTCACGGACGTAGAGCCCGGAGACCGGGTAGCCCACGGCCTTGAGGTTGTACTGCGTCAGGGAGTGGATGATGCCCGGGCGGGCGGTGACGAAGAAGATGGCGACGCCGCGCGCGTGGGCGTACTGGGTCAGCTCGCGGACCTGGGAGATGGCCGGGGTGGGGAACGTCCAGAAATAGTGGAAGTCCGTCTCCAGCGAGGAGTTGTCGATGTCCAGGACGATGGCCGGCTTTTCGCCGGCGGGCGAGGCGTCGATCCGCCGCTGGACGTACGGGCGGGCCTCGCCGATCACGGCGGCGACGTCGCGCTGCCAGGTGGCGTAGTCGATGCCCAGGATGGCGGCGTTGCCGCCGGGCGCGGAGGCGGTGGCCGCCATCCGGGGCGCCGGGGCGGGCCCTGCGGCCTGCGCGGCGGCGGCCGGGACGAGCGTCAGGGCGGCGGTCGCAGCGGCCGCGGCAACGGCCGTGCGGGACCTCAGGGTGCGGGTGGTGCGCATGGGGGGCTCCTCGGTCACGGAGTGACATGTACACCCCAAGACTCGACAGGAACCGGCCACATGTCTACTGGTCGGTAGGAAACTTCTCGTTGACGGACGGTGAATCAACTCCCGCCCGCCCCTGGCCGGATCGGGTCCTCAGCCGAGCGACAGGCGGCCCGCGCGGACGTCCTCCAAGTGCGCCCGGGCCTCTTCGGCGGCGCGCGCGAACCAGTCCGCGACGACCGCGACCTCCTCGGGGGTGTAGTCGGCGAACAGGCCCGCGAGGCGGGCGTACATCGGTTCGTAGACGGCGACCAGGCGCGCGGCGGCTCCGGGGTCGGGGACCACCCGGACCCGGCGCCGGTCCGAGGGGTCGGGCTGCCGACGGGCGTAGCCGGCGCGCTCCAGCCGGTTGAGGACACCCGTGACGGCGCCGGTGGTGATGTTGGCGCGCTCGGCGAGGTCGCCCGCGGCCAGCGGGGCGTCCCCCGCGCCGAGGATGTAGCCGAGGCAGGTCAGGTCGGTGACGTTCAGCCCCAGCAGCTGGGCGATCTCCTGCTGGCCGACCACCCCGAGGGCCATATAGGTGTCCATGCGCCGGATCGCCTCCGCGGCCGTGGCCGGGGGGCGGGTCTTGCCGTGCACGCCGATTCTCCTTAGCATCTAAATTACTTAGCTCGTGAGATAAAACGTCTCACTCCGAGCCTACTGCCGCCTGCCCACGGGGAGAGTCATGAGCGCGCACGGAGATGTCGACCTCGGCCACACGGTGGCGGGCTGGACCGGTACGGTCCTGGGCCTGCTCGGGGCCACCGGCGCGGGCGCCGCGCTGTGCGCCGCCTGGACCCCCGGCATCTGGCTGGGCCTGGGCGTCTGCGCCCTCGCCGCCGTGACGACCTGGGCGCTCCACCTGGCCGGCTGGGGCAAGCCGAGCGGGGTCCGGCACCGCTCTCAGTGGAACTGGCGCGTGCGCGACACCGCGGCCCGCGCCGGACACCCGGACTGCCTCGGCTGCCGGATGGCCGGGCGCGCCACGGCTCCGGTCGGCGAGGCGGTCCCCGGTCTGCCGTAGCACCCGGCCGCACGCCGGGCCGTCGTCAGCCGCGCAGGCGGCGGAACGTCTTCGCCGCGCCCCGGACGAGCAGGACGTTCACCACGGCGCCGCCCGCGAGGTAGACCAGCGGGCCGAAGGGGTTCGCCGCCTCGGGGCCCCCGCCGCCGGAGAGGCCGGCCAGCGGCAGCAGGCAGAAGGCCGTGACCAGCAGGGAGCCCGGGAAGGAGAGGAAGTAGAGCACGGCCGGCCAACCGTCGCCGGAGGCCCCGGCAAGACCGCGGACCAGGCCGGCGGCGACCATGAGGCCGATGTAGCAGAAGGCCATGGACCGCGCGGCGTGCGCGGGGCGGGCCAGGTGGGCGGGGCGCGGGCTCATCTGCGGCGGTCCGTCGTCTTCCGGTGCGAGGGGTACGGGCCCGCCCTCGAGGGCAGACCCGGCCACCATTATTGAACACGTTCAATCCTGCCGGTGCCACGGGGACCGGACGCAGCCGCCCTACAGTGTGCGGCACAGCAGCGCCGCGGGGCCGCCGCGCGAGCCGACCCGGGTGGTGAAGGCCAGCCCCGCCGCGTACTCCCCCGTCGCGCACTGCCCCTTGAAGTGTCCGTACGCGAAGTCTGCCCCCGGGGCCGCCGGCGGACGGTTGTCGGAGCGGTCGAACCACACGGTACGGCCGGTGCTGCCGAGCGGGCTGCGGGCCGGTGCGCACAGGGCGGCGGACAGCCGCTCGCCGCGCACGCCGTACCCGATCAGGAACTGCTGCGCGGGGCACTGGAGCTTGGTGTACCCCGTCGCCCAGTCGCCGCCGGGCGGGACGTACCGCTCGTCGCGGACCACGGTCGACGCCGTGCCCGCAGCCCTGAGGTCGGCCGCGGCGGGGGCGTCCGTGCACAGCCCCCGGCCGCGGGTGTGGCTGATGCCGGCGAGCCGCTCGCCGTCGGGGCACACGGCCTTGCGGGCGCCCGCGTCCCAGTCGCCCGTGGCGCGGGTGCGCAGGGACTGGACGTGGTCGCGGTGGTCGGTGTTGAGCTGGTGCCAGGCCGGGGCCGGCGCGACGGCACCGGTCCGTCCCGGGGTCGTGGTCAGGGCGCGCCAGGCGTCGGCGCGCCAGTCTCCCCCGTCCAGGATGCCCGTACGGGCGGCCGCGCGGTCGTAGCGCAGCAGGGCCCAGCTGTCGTGCCCGGCCCAGCCGATGAGCGGCCAGTACGCGAAGTCCGCGTCGGCGGCGGTGAGGCGGCTCGTGAAGCGGGTGAACCAGGCGCGGGGGGCCGCGCCCGCCTCGTCGGCGCCGATGCCGAACTCGCTGATCCAGACGGGTGCCGTGAAGTGGGCGCCGGTCTCGGCGGAGACGTAGAAGGCCTGGTCGTAGAGGACCTGCTCGAGCTGCGCGGGGGCGAGGTCCTGGTAGCGGGGGTCGCTGGTCTCGCCCATGCCGGTGGCGCCGCTGTGGTGGGGGCCGGTGTAGCCGTAGAAGTGGGCGGAGTAGACGAGTTTCCCGGAGACGGCCAGGGTGTGGGAGAGGGTGCGCGCCGGGGTGAGCGTGGGACGGCCGTGCGCGAAGCCGTCGACGGGGATCCCGGTCCAGTTGATGCCTTCGATGACGACGAGCAGGTCCGGATTGGCCTCGGTGAGGATGCGGTCGGCCGCCTCCTGGGCCGCCGCGTACCAGTCGTGGTCGTCGCCCAGGCCCCAGTTGGGGTCGTCGAGGACGTTGCGGCGGACCTCGTTGTAGAGGTCGGCGCCGACGACGCGCGGGTCGTGCCGGTAGCGGCGGGCCATGAAGACCCAGTCGTCGGCCCACGCCCGGGTGGTCTGGCCGGTGTTCCAGCGTTCGTTGCCGTCGAGGCCGCAGCACCAGCGGGTGGTGATGGTGTGGTTGTTCAGGATCACGGCGAAGCCGTCGGCGGTGAGGGCGGCGACGACGGCGTCGAACACCTGGAGCGGGGTCTTGCCGCGCAGGGCGGGGTTGGCGGCGACGGCCGCGTCCGGCACCGGGGCGGTGGCGCGGAGCATCTCGTTGGAGTACGGCAGCCGGATGCTGTTGAGGCCCAGCCGGTGCAGGTCGGCCAGGATCACGGGGATCGGGGCGCGGTCGAGGCCGAGCGGGATGCCGTGGGAGGGCTGGCCGCTGTGGTGGGAGGCCGGGTCCGCGGCGTCGCCCGATCCGCTCCAGGAGCCCTGGGCGCCGTCCCAGTTGCCGGACTTGAGCCGGAAGCGCTTGCCGTCGGCGTCGACGACGTACCGGCCGCGGGTGGACAGCGGCGGCGTCCAGGCCTCGGCGGCCGCGCGTGCGGCGGGTGTGCCGGCGGCCGGCACGGTGGCGGTCGCGGCGGGTGCCGCAGCGGCCGGGCCGGTGCCGGCGCCTGCGCCGAGTCCGGCCAGCAGCAGGGATGCGGCGACGATCGCACGGCATGCCGTGCGGAGGACGGTGTTCACGGTACCTGCCTGGTGTCCGGGGCCTGGTCGGGTCGTGCGGAGCTCCGCCAAGCTACCGGCGAGTTGCGCCAGTTACCAGGGGTAAGCCACGCTCACCGGACGGGCCGGTCGATGCGGTAGACGTAGTGCGCGCGCCCGTCGGCGGGGTTGTCCGGTTCCAGCGAGACCTCGGCGACGCGCCGCAGGCCGGCCTTCTCCAGCGCCCGCCAGGACGCCCGGTTGGCGACGCTGACGGGCACGATGACCGCGGGGGCGTCCGGATGGTCGGCCCATGTCGCCTCGACGACGGCGCGGATCACGCGCCCGCCGAGGCCCTGCCCGGTCAGCAGCGGATCGCCGATCAGGTAGTCGACCGTCACCGCCCCGTCCGGTACGTCGACCCCGGCCGCCAGCTCGGCCCGGTAGTCGGGATAGTCGTCGAAGCGGCAGCGCTGCACGAGTCCGACCGGGCGGCCGTCGAGCAGCACGAGCAGGTCCTCCGAGGGCTCCTCCCCGCGGGCCGCGGGGCCGAAGTCGCGCTCGACCGCCGCCGCGCCGGTCTCGTGGTTCCACCAGCGCGCGACGTGCGGCTGCGCGAGCCACTGCCGCAGCTGCGGGAATTCGGCTTCGCGCACTCGACGCCAGGTGATCATCACAAGCCCTCCGCGGAACGCCCTCGGGCCGTCCGGCGGCCTCCGGTCGGCCGTCGGGCCCTGTCACTCCGGCCGCGGCGTCCACCCGCGGTCCCGGCCCGGACAGTACCGGGCCGGGACCGGGCGGGCGCGCGCTTTTCGGGCCGCCGCGGGGATCGCGTCAGGAGGCCGTCACCAGGACGACTTGGTCACCCCCGGCAGGAAGCCGGCGTGCGCCTGCTCCCGCATCCGGACCCGCGAGAGCCCGAACCGGCGCAGGTGGCCGCGCGGCCGTCCGTCGACGCCGTCGCGGTTGCGCACGCGGGTCGCACTCGCGTCGCGCGGCTGGCGGCGCAGCTCCGCGAGGGCGGCGCGGCGTTCCGCCTCCGTGGCCGACGGCCTGCGCAGGATCTCCTTCAGCTCGGCGCGCCGGGCCGCGTACCGCGCCACCGTCGCCTTGCGCTTCTCGTTCTGCGCGATCTTGCTCTTCTTGGCCATCAGACCGTCACCCCGCGCGCCCGGATCCGGGCCACGGCCGCCTCGACGCCGATCACGTCGACGGTCTTGACCGCCCTGGCGCTGAGGGTGAGGCGGACGTGCCGGCCTTCGCTCGGCAGCCAATAGCGCTTGCGCTGGATGTTGGGGTCGAAGCGGCGCGGGGAGCGCCGGTGCGAGTGGGAGATCGTGTTGCCGAATCCCGGCCGGGCGCCGGTGAGCTGGCAGTGGGCGGACACGCGGTGTTACCTGCCTCTCCCCCGAGGGGGCTAGATGAACATGATTTCCATTACCGTATACTAGCCGCATGGCACGCAACGAAGTCCGCCCGATCATCAAGCTGCGCTCCACCGCGGGCACCGGCTACACGTACGTCACGCGCAAGAACCGGCGTAACGACCCCGACCGGATGACCCTGCGCAAGTACGACCCGGCCGTCCGCCGGCACGTCGACTTCCGCGAAGAGCGCTGACGCCCCCGCACTCCCCCGTTCGAAAGAGCCACTCATGAAGCCTGGGATCCACCCCGCCTACGGGCCCGTCGTCTTCCGCGACAAGGCCGCCGGCCATGCCTTCCTCACCCGCTCCACCGCTACCAGCAACAAGACGGTGACCTGGGAGGACGGCAACACCTACCCCGTCATCGACGTGGAGATCTCCTCCGCGAGCCACCCCTTCTACACCGGCACCGCCCGCGTCCTGGACACCGCCGGCCGCGTCGAGCGCTTCGAACGGCGCTACGGGGGCGGCAAGTGACCCTGCCCGTCGTCCTCGTCGGAGGCCTGCACGCGGAGGCGCGCAGGGAGACCGTCGAGCACCTGCTGCGCACCGTGCCGGGCAGTGTCGCCCTGCACCACGACCTGTCCTCCGCGGCCGAGGGGACCGTACGCCGTACCCTGAGCGACGCCGGGGGCGAGATGTCCCGCGGCGAGGCGCCGCTCGTCAACGACTGCGCGTGTTGCGCGCTGCGCGAGGACCTCGTCCCCGAGCTGCTGCGACTGGCCGCGAGCGGCCTGACGCGGCTGGCCGTCGTCGAACTGTGGGACTCGGTCGAGCCGCGGGCGATGGCCGAGGTCGTCGTCGCCCACGGCGGCGAGGCGCTGCACCTCACCAACGTGGTCACCGCCGTCGACCCGGCCCTCGTCCTGCCGTACCTCGGCAACGGCGACGACCTCGCCGAGGCCGGGCTCGCCGCCGCGGCCACCGACCGGCGGACCGTGGGCGACACCTGGGCCCGGCAGCTCGAGTACGCGCCCGTGCTCGCGCTCGCCGACAGTGCCGGTGCCGGTGTCGAGGACGACGAGGCCCGCGCGCTGCTCACCCAGCTGCACCCCACTGCCCTCCGGGTGCCGAACGGGTCGGCCGAGCTGGCGCGGCTGGTCTTCGCCGGATTCGACGTGGAGAGCGCGGCGGCCGCGCAGCATCCGGCCTGTGCGCTGCTCCCGCAGGAAGCGGACGAGTCCGGCGTCGCCACCCTGGTGTGGCACCGCCGCCGGCCGTTCCACCCGGAGCGGCTCTACCAGGCGCTGGAGGATCTGACCTGCGCCGCGGCCCGCAGCCGCGGCCGGTTCTGGCTCGCCGACCGGCCCGACACGCTGCTCGCCTGGGACGCGGCCGGCGGCGCCCTGTGCGTCGAGAGCGCCGGGCCCTGGCTCGCCTCGCTGCCGGACGCCGCCTGGGAGATGGTCCCGCCGGTGCGCCGGGCCGCCGCCGCCCTCGACTGGCACCCCGAGCACGGCGACTGCTGCCAGCACCTGGTCTTCACCTCACCCGGGCTGGACCGCGACGGCCTCGAGCGGCTGCTCGACTCCTGCCTGCTCACCGATGCCGAGTACACCCCGGGGCCCGAGGCGTGGAAGCGGCTCCCGGCCGCCTTCGACCTGCTCCTGGACCCCGTCTCCTGACCACCCGCCTCCGGGAATCCGCTTCCCGGCCCCGGCCCGCCCGTCCCCCCGCCCGACCCGTGAAGGAACACCGATGGCCCGTCGCCCCGCCCCGCCCAAGCCGCTGAAGTCCCGCCCCAACCCGCTGGACGCGGCCGGGATCACGTACATCGACTACAAGGACACCGATCTGCTGCGGAAGTTCATCTCCGACCGCGGCAAGATCCGCAGCCGCCGGGTCACCCGGATCACCGCCCGGCAGCAGCGCCGGATCGCCGCCGCGGTCAAGAACGCCAGGGAGATGGCCCTGCTCCCGTACGCGGGGAGGTAGGACGGCCGCGGCCGGGCCGCATCGGCAGGCGTACCGATGCGGCCCGGCCGCGTCAGGGCTCAGAAGCCCAGTGCCCACCCGTCGAGGTAGCCGCCGAAGTAGTACCGCCGGTCGGAGACCCGCAGCTTCCACGTGCCGTTCGCGGTCTCCGCGGAGGCGTTGACGCCGTAGATGCCGATGACGTCCTGGCCGATGTCGCCCTCGCCCTCGGTCCTGATGCGGTACACCGAGCCGTCCGGTGCGATCAGTTCGATCCGCAGGTCGGTGCGCCACTGGTGCTTGATGTTCAGTTCGACGTCCAGCTCGGAAGGGGCCCGGCCGGGCACGCCGGTGACCTTCAGCGAGGACACGATCGTGTTGTCCTCGATGGTCTGGTCGGTGCGGTTGACGAAGCGCGGGCCGGGCGGGCGCGTGGGCGCGGTGCCCGCGTACAGCAGCCGGTTCGGCGAGCCGGGCCCGAC
Source organism: Streptomyces sp. NPDC037401 (assembly GCF_055602345.1). Lineage (NCBI taxonomy): Bacteria > Bacillati > Actinomycetota > Actinomycetes > Kitasatosporales > Streptomycetaceae > Streptomyces > Streptomyces sp. NPDC037401. The sequence goes on along the minus strand of NZ_JBVJWO010000004.1, from coordinate 16,165 downwards.
GTCGCGCAGCGAACGCGTCCCGGCGGCCGCGATCAGGGCCTTGGCCACCGCCGCCGGGGTAGCCGTGCGGTGGGTGGACAGATGGAGGGCGGCCGCCCCCGCGACGTGCGGCGCGGCCATCGAGGTCCCGGACAGGATCGCCTCGTGCTCGTCGTACCAGCCGCCTGCCGACACGATGTCCGCGCCGGGTGCGAACAGGTCGACGAGCTTCCCGGTGTTGGAGAAGGAGGCCCGGCTGTCGTCGGAGGCGGTGGCCCCGACGGTGAGCGCCGTGGGCACGCGGGCCGGCGAGTGCTTCGAGGCGTCGACGCCGGCGTTCCCGGCCGCCACCGTGTACGTCAGCCCGGAGGCGATCGAGTTGCGCACCGCCTTGTCCAGCGCCACGTCCGGGTCGCCGCCCAGGCTCATGTTGACCACGGCGGGCTTGACCGCGCGCCAGGTGACCCAGTTGATCCCGGCCACGACCTGCTCGGTGGTGCCCTCGCCCTGGTTGTTCAGTACCCGCACGGCGACGATCTTGGCCTTCTTGGCGATCCCGTAGGCCTTGCCGGCCACCGTGCCCGCCACGTGGGTGCCGTGGCCGTGCCCGTCTTCCGCCGTGCCGCCGTCGATGGCGTCGAAGCCGTACCGGGCACGGCCTCCGAAGTCCTTGTGGGTGATGCGCACCCCGGTGTCGATCACGTAGACGGTGACGCCCTGTCCGGCGGTGGTCGGGTACACGAACCGCTTGTCCAGGGGCAGCCGCCTGCGGTCGACGCGGTCCAGGCCCCAGGAGGGCGGGTTGGGCTGGGTGGCGTCCAGCTTCAGGCGCCTGTTCTGCACCACGGCGGCGACGGCCGGATCCGCGGCGAGCCGCTGCGCCTGCCGCGGGGACAGCTCCACCGAGTAGCCCTGGAAGGCGGCGTCGAAGGTGCGCCGCAGGGTCCCGCCGTAGCGTGCGGCCAGTGCCGCACCCTGCCGGGGCGCGGCCATCGGGCCGGACTCCTTGAGCATGACGAGATAGCTGCCGGGCACCGCGTTGGCCGCGCCGGCGTAGTGGACGGTGCCTTCACCGGCGGACGCCGCTGCCGGCGGCGCCAGGCCGCCAGTGGCCGCCAGCGCGACGGCGAGCAGCACCGCGGCCGGGCCGCGGTGTAAGCGCATGCTGGAGAACATGACGTACTCCCCCCTCGTTCGCCCGCACCCCCCGGCGCGGGACGTGTCCGGCGCGACCCCGCGCCGGCGGCCCCGCGGCGCGCAGGCCGCGGGGTACTTCCCCGGCCACAGAGCCTGACTCACCCGGGGCCCGCCGACAAGACGGCCGACGTGACCGCATCGTCCGCGCCGGGTGGCGCCACCCCTGCCGCGGGCCGGACGGGCCGCGCTCGCGTTGCGCGGCCAGGGGCGAGGGGGCAGGGTCGAGTGGGCGGTTCATCGCAGGGAGGCCCCGATCATGACCATCGCCACCGTCGACCCCACGACCGGGCGGACGCTGAAGACCTTCGACCCGCTCGGCGCGGACGCCATCGAGCAGGCGCTCGCCGACGCGGCGCAGGCGTTCGCCTCGTACCGCCGCACGTCCTTCGCGGAACGCTCCGCGCTCCTGGTGCGCGCGGCGGAGCTTCTGGAGGAGGAGTCGGAGGACGTCGCGCGGACGATGACCACCGAGATGGGCAAGCCGCTGGCCGCCGCCCGCGCGGAGGCCGCCAAGTGTGCCAAGGCGATGCGCTGGTACGCCGAGCGCGCCGAGTCACTGCTGGCCGACGAACACCCGGCCGATGCCGACGTCCGCGACGCCAGGGCGTCGGCCGTACGGGTGTGCTACCGCCCGATCGGGGTGGTGCTCGCCGTCATGCCGTGGAACTTCCCGCTCTGGCAGGTCGTGCGGTTCGCCGCGCCCGCGCTCATGGCAGGCAACGTCGGCCTGCTCAAGCACGCCTCGAACGTCCCGCAGACCGCGCTCTACCTCGGCGGCCTGTTCCGGCGGGCCGGTTTCCCGCACGGCTGCTTCCAGACGCTGCTGATCGGATCCGGGGCCGTGGAGAAGGTGCTGCGCGACCCCCGGGTCGCCGCCGCCACCCTCACGGGCAGCGAGCCCGCCGGCCGGGCCGTGGCCTCCGTCGCCGGGGACGAGGTCAAGAAGACCGTGCTGGAGCTGGGCGGCAGCGATCCGTTCATCGTGATGCCGTCGGCCGACATCGCGCGGGCGGCGGAGACCGCCGTGACCGCGCGCGTGCAGAACAACGGCCAGTCGTGCATCGCCGCCAAGCGCTTCATCGTCCACGCGGACGTCTACGACGCGTTCGCCGAACGCTTCACGGCCGGCATGGCGGCGCTGACCGTGGGCGACCCGATGCAGGAGGCCACGGACGTCGGCCCGCTGGCCACCGAGTCCGGCCGCACCGACGTGGAGGAACTGGTCGACGACGCCGTGCGGCAGGGCGCCACCGTCCTGTGCGGCGGCCGCCGCCCGCCCGGCCGCGAGGAGGGCTGGTTCTACGAGCCGACGGTGCTGGCGGACATCACGCCGGACATGCGGATCGACCTGGAGGAGACCTTCGGGCCGGTGGCGACGCTGTACCGGGTGGACAGCCTGGACCAGGCCGTGGAGCGCGCCAACCACACGCCGTTCGGTCTCAGCGCGAACGTCTGGACCCGCGACGACGAGGACGTCGCGCGCTTCGTGCGCGACCTCGACTCCGGCGGCGTCTTCGTCAACGGCATGACCGCCTCCCACCCGGCGCTGCCGTTCGGCGGCGTCAAGCGCTCCGGGTACGGCCGGGAGCTGTCCGGCCACGGGATCAGGGAGTTCTGCAACATCACCACCGTCTGGCAGGCGCCGGACGGGAGCTGAGGGGTGCCGGGCCCTACAGCCCCGCGTCCCGGCACTGCGCCCGGGCCTCGGCGAGCCTGGTGGTCAGCGCGGACGCAGTGCCCGGTTCCGGCGGCGTGTGCGCGCCCGTTCCCTTCAGCCTCACCAGCTGGTCGTCCAGTTCCTGCTGCGCGCTGCGCGACAGCACCCAGCCCAGGGGGGCCTGGGCACCGGGGCCGCGTACGTTGGCGAGCGTGAGGTATCCGTCGCAGCCGAATGCCTCCAGGGCCCGCTGGCGCGCGCTCGCCTCGGCCGACCGTACGGCGGCGGACTTGCCCTTCAGCGGCACCAGGAGCTCCCGGGGGCGGCCCGGATGGGGTGCCGACGCCACGCTGGAATAGCCGTTGTCGATCTGGACGAGTACGGCCCTCACCGGCCGCGTCGCGGTGCCGGTGCCGTTCTTGCAGTTCTGCACGCCGGCAACCTGCCCGTTGTGGCACGCGATCAGCTCGCCGAGTTGCGCGTGCAGGTCGATGGCGGTCAGGCTGCCGGTGGCGTCGACGTACCCGCCGTCGATCACGGACACGGCGGCCCCCTCGTGGCCGCACGCGTCACCCGTCAGCCGCCCCGACGGGGTGATGAAGGGGAAACGTGCGGAAAGCAGCGCGGCGGTCGACCGGTTGACGTCGGCGCGCCCGCACAGGAATCCGGCGCGCAGGTCGATGAGTGCCGGTCCGCCCAGCCGGGGCTCTTCGCCCGGGGCGCCCTTCCGCTGGCGCAGCGCCTCGGGGCGCTGCGTGCAGGAGGTCGCCCCGACGGGGAGGTCATAGGCGCCGAGCCTGACGGGGGACGTCAGCACCCGGCATCCGCTCTCCGTCGCGCTGCCGTTGAGGATCGCCAGTGGCGTCCAGGGGGTCCCGGTGTCCTTCGGAAGCGTCCGCCAGGTCGCGTAGAAGGCGTCCCCCAGCTCTTCCTGTCGGCGTTCCCAGGACTTTTCGAGTACGGCCGCCCGGTCCTGGCCGCCGAACCCGACGAACGCCCGGAGCAGGTCGACGAACGCCAGCCAGGCCACCGCCTCGGAGAGGTGGTCCTGCCCGAAGACCTCCCGGTGGCTCGGTGCGTCCGGCGCGCCGGCCTCGGTACGCGCGATCCAGGACACCGCGCCGAGGCTTCCGCCCGAGACGCCGCTGACGGCGAAGACGGGGGCCCGTCCGCCCGCCGGAGTGCAGGAGGAGCCGGCGGGCGGGGCGACGGGGCCCGGCGGGAAGAGCCAGTCGAGAACGGACGCCGTCCAGTACGCTGCCCGGATCCCGCCGCCCGAGGCGGCCACGATCACCAGGGGTACGGGCTCGCTCGTACTCGGGGAGCCCTGCTTTTCGGAGCCGGCCGGTACGCTCGCGCAGTTGGCGACGGCCCAGCTCTGGAAGGCGGCTTCCAGACCCACTGCGTCGGCCAGGTGCGGCGCGTCGGCCTCGTTCCGGACACGTACGGCGTGTTGGCCTTCCGTGTCCATGACCGAGGCGACCACGAACCAGGCCAGCAGCAGCACGAAGACGGGCGTGCGCTCCAGCTGCAGGAGCCGGAATCCCGCGACCGGCGTGGCGCGTTCGGACCAGCGCTGCATCTCGTTGAAGGCGAAGAGCACCAGACCGAGGACCCCGGCCAGCACGGCCAGGGGGCCCACCCCGGCCGGTACGTTCCAGGTCACGTCCGCCCCGACGGTGCCGACGCAGGCGGCTGCGAACGCGACGAACAGCACGGCAAGGACGTAGTACGGCACGTGCCGGCGGTTCTCCGTGTCGGGCGGTTGCGCCCAGCCGCACCTGTCTTCGACCCGTTTCAGCACGTACGGGAGCAGGAGCCCGACCGCGGCAGCCAGCAGCCCGAGGACGACGAGGGCGACGGCGGACCCGCGCCGCGGTCCGACGATGGCGGGGGCGACGGCCGAGCTGACCGCGAACACGCCGAGCACCAGCAGCGGCAGCGCGGCGAGCCCGCGCGCGAGGGTCAGCTGCACCTCGGTCAGCAGGAACGTGATCGTGGTGTCTGCCGGGGTGCGGTCCCGGGCTGAGGCTGTGGTCGTGGGCGTGGGCTTGGTCCGGATAGTGGTCATCTCGGCGGCGCGCTGCTTCGTTCTCGTCTTGGCCGCCTCCTCTTCCTTGTCTTCCTCGTCTTCCCTATCGCCGTCTGCGCTCTTGCGGAAGCGGGCCCCGCCGATCCAGGACAGGACGAAAACGCAGCCGAGAACGATGGCCAGGGCCCGCAGGTTGGGCAGGTGCGGGACGAAGCTGAGACCCCCGCAGAGAACGGCTGCCAGCAGCACCGGCCACTGGGGGACCGGGCCCTGCATGTCCTCCTCGGCGACCGCGGCGCGGTACACGCTGCGCCACATGAACAGCGCCAGCAGGAAGACGGCGACCGGTGTGGCGACGAGGGGGCCCGGGTGATCGAGCATCCCGAGCAGGGCATCGGGCACCTGGTCGATCCCCACCCCCGCAGCCAGGATCAGCAGCAGGGCCGAGACGCCGAGTTGCAGCCGCAGTCCGGCGAGTTCCCGCCAGGGAGCGCCCTTGCCCACCCGGGTGTGCACGGCCAGCACGAGGAGGAGGAGCAGGGCCAGGCCCACGAGGACCCACTTGGCGAGGGCGGCCCAGCCCACCAGCTGGTAGAGGAAGCTGACGGTCCCCGTCCCCAGGCCGGTGCGGGCCAGCCAGTACTGGCCGATGCCCTCGACGACCTCGACCACGCCCAGGACGACGATCAGGACCCGGACGCGGGCCGGCCGGGTCGCCCGGTACAGCATCGCCGTCGCAGGGTCGACGGTCTCGGGATCCGGGGGGCTCGGGCACATCAGCGAACGGAGCGCGGCCACAGCCCGGTAGAGCAGCGCGAGGTAGAGCGCGACCATCATCAGGTCGAGTACCACGTACCAGCGGATGAGCTGCCGCGCCTGCGGCCCGCCCGCCTGGGGCGCGTCGGGCTGCCGGGGCCTGTCCGCGAAGGCGGCCACGCACTGCTTCACCCGGGGCCCGGGCCCGGGGTCCGCCTGGGGGGTCCGGCCGGCGCCGGCCGCACGCGTGTCCGGCAGTGCGTTGAACCACACGCACCACGCGGTGTACGCGTCGGCGCGTGCCTGCCCCGAGCCGGCGTTCAGCGTCACCAGGCTGCCCCAGGTCGCGGAGGGGTAGCCCGGGGCCTCGATCCGGCCGAGTGCGTCGTCGATCCGCCCCAGCACGATGAACAGGAGCGCCAGCAGGACCAGCGCGGGGGCCAGGAGTCGCCTTCCCCACTGCCGTGCAGGCGGTTGCGCGCCTCCGGTCATGTACGCTCCCCCGCTCCCGCTCGGTCGATGCCGCCATCGTGGTCGCATGGCTCGGCGCGCGTAAGCCGCCGAACGGGTCTCCCGCGCCGCGCCGTCGGCTACGGCTAAGGCACCGGGAGGGGCAGGCCGTCCAGGAGGACCGGTTCGCCGTCGGAGGTGACCGTACTGCCGCGCCGCAGGTCCACCGGGAACGTCCAGTGCACCGGCGAGTGGTTGGCGCTGCCCGTCGGGGTGTGACCCTGGCCGAGGGAAACGGACATGAGCCCGGCCGCCTTGGTGTCGATGAGGGAGTAGCCGACCGGTTCGCCGACGCGCTCGTTGAGGCCGAAGCCGATCTCGCCGATCCGCCCGGCCGCGTCGTCGACGGCGAGCGCCGCGGCCACCTGCTCCGCGCCCGACGAGCACTCCCAGTCGGCAACCCGGCCGGCCTCGAACCGCAGCCGCAGGTCGCGGACTTCGGTGTCGTGGAGGTACGCGGGCCCGCTCGCCCGGATCCAGCCGTGGACGCTGTCCTCCAGCGGGGCGATGCACAGTTCGCCGTCCGGGAGGTTCTGGCGGCCGCAGGAGTTGTCGACGGGGCGGCCGCGCAGCGACATCCGCAGGTCGGCGTCCGCGCCGGCGATGTGAAGGGTGCCGGCGCCGGCGAGGCGGTCCGCGATGCCCTGCTGGCGGCTGCGCACCCGGCGCCAGGCCGCGACCGGGTCGTCGGTGTCGGTGAGCATGACGCGGTGCACCAGGTCGGTGTACGCGTCCAGTGGCATGCCGGCCTGCCGGGCGTAGCCCTCGGTCGGGTAGTGCGTGGTGCACCGGCGCAACGTCCCGTCGGCGAGCCGGCGCAACTGCTGGTGGATGAGGGAGAAGCGGGAATCCTGGCGGGCCTCCTGGTCGGCCGGCGGATGGTCGCGCAGGGCGAAGGGGTTGTCCTCGGCTTCGATGCGCAGTACGGCGTCGGCCGTGTCGTAGAGGTGGACGAGCATCGGGTCGGCACGGCGGTGGAGCGCCGGGTCCCGGGTGGCTCCGAGCACGAGGGCGTCCTCGTCGGCGAGGTGGATGTAGACGGACGGCCGGGCGCCGCGGGCGAGGCACTGGGTGTACAGCTCGCGTACGAGCGGCTCGCCCGCCGGTCCGGTGGAGCGGATGAGGACGGTCTCGCCCGCCCGCACGCCGAGCGAGTGGTCGAGGAGGGTGCGGGCCAGGCGGGAGGTGCGGATGTCCGCCGCGGGGGTGGGGCCGGTCATCGGAAGTCGCCCTCCAGGAGGGTGTCGAGTACGTCGGTGGCGAAGGACCAGCCGCCGTCCGGCTGGAAGTTGTGGACGAGTGCGACTCCGGCCCGGCCGTCGTCGGTGGCCTGGAGCTGGCAGCCGGATCCGCGGATGCCGCCGGGGTGGCCGTGCCGCGGGATCCCGCGGCGGGTGCCGACGTACAGTCCGAGGCCGTAGCCGTCGAGCTCCTCGCCCTGCGTCGAGGCGTGCCGGACCTTCATCTGCGCGGGCACGTGCCGCAGGAAGCGCACGAGGTCGGCGGCGCTGCTGTAGGCGAATCCGGCGGCGGCGTACACCGCGTGGTCGTAGGCCGGGCGTACGACGGCGGCCGGGCTGCCCTCGTGGCACTGGGCGGGGGCCCAGGTGACGGCGTCGGCCAGCCGCCAGGAGGTGCGGGTCATGCCGAGCGGGCGCAGCACGAGCTGCTCGACGAGGTCGGCCATGGGGGTTCCGGTGGCCCGTTCCGCGACGTGGGAGGCGAGGGCGATGCCGGGGTTGCTGTACCGCCAGGGGCGGGGCTCGGGCGTACGGTCCGCCGGGACGGGCGGCAGCTCGCCGGCCCAGCGCGCCAGGGCGTCCGGGCCGGCAGGGCCGTACAGGTTGCCGGGCGTGATCGGGTCGGTGGGGAAGCCGCCGGTGTGGCTGAGCAGCCGGCGCAGGGTCGTGCCCCAGGGCAGCGGGTCGTCGAGGGGCAGGCCTGCGGCCAGGATCGCGGCGGTGGTGAGCGGCTTGGTCGTCGAGCCGATGCGGAACGGCGTGTCGACGGTGACCGGCACCGGCTGTTCGATGTCGGCGACCCCGGCGGCCGCGGTCAGGACCCGGTCGTCCTTCCAGGCAGCCAGAGCGGCGCCGGGGATGCCTGCCCGGCGGATTTCATCCGCGAGCAGTTCTGCGAGTTTTCCCATGTGAAAGACGGTAGAGCGAAACAAGTTCCGGTACAATCATGTCTTGTATGGACACAACTTGGCGGCCCCGTCCGGCCCCCGGCAGCGGCCCTCTCTACCGGCGGCTCGCCGACGGCATCGCCCGTGACATCGAGGCGGGCCTGCTGCCCGACGGCTGGCGCCTGCCGACCGTGCGGGCGGTGGCCCACCGGCTCGCCGTCACCCCGGGCACGGTCTCGCGCGCGTACACGGAGCTGAGCCGGCGCGGCCTGACCAGCGGGGAGGCGGGGCGCGGCACGTTCGTCCGGGCGGGCCGGGGGGTGACGGGCTTCGATGCGGACGCCCGGGGCGGCGCCGGGGTCGTGGACCTGTCCGGGAACTGGGCCGCTCCCCCGCCGTCGGCTCTGCTCGACGAGCTCGGCGGGGCCTGGACCCACGGGCAGCTCTCGACCCTGCTGGGCACCGGTGTGGCGCGGGACGCGGACGCGCTCGGCGCCGACTATCTGGACGCGTTCGGGCTGCGCGTGCCCGGACAGCGGGTGATCACCGTCTCGGGCGGCCAGCACGCGCTGTTCACGGCCCTCGCCTCCCTGACCCGCGCAGGGGACCGGATCGCCGTCGACGCCCTGGCCAACCCCGGGGTCGGCGCCGCCGCCCGGCTGCTCGGGCTGCGGCCGGTGCCCGTGGCGCACGACGGAGACGGAATGCGGCCGGACGCGCTGGCCGCCGCGGCGGTCCACGCCTCCGTCGTGGTCACGTCCGCCACGCTGCACAATCCGACCGGGGTGACGGTGCCCGCCGGCCGCCGCGCCGAGCTGGCCGAGGTTGTGCGGGCCTGTGGGCTCACGCTCGTCGAGGAGGATCCCTTCGGCCCGCTGGCCAAAGGCGCTCCGGCGCCGGTGAGCACGCTCGCCCCCGAGCGCAGCGTGTATCTGGCCAGCACCAGCAAGGCGGTTGCCCCCGGTCTGCGGCTGGCGTTCCTGAGCTGTCCTCCCGCGCTCGGCGACGGCATGGCGGCGGCCGCCCGGGGAAGCGCCTGGACGCCGGCGTCCCTCGTCGTGGACCTCGTGCACCGCTGGCTCGTCGACGGGCTGGTGGCGCGGCTGGCCGAGGGGCGCCGGGCCGAGTCCGCCGCGCGGCTCGGCCTCGTACGGGAACTGCTCCCCGGGGCGCGGCGCTGCGCCGTGGGAGGTGCGCACGCCTGGGTGGACCTCGGGCGCGGGGAGGACGGGGCGGAGTTCGCGGCGCGGGCGCGGGCCCGGGGTGTGGCCGTGGCGCCCGAGGGCGAGTTCGGCGGCGTACGGCCGGGCTTCCGCATCGGGCTGGGCGCGCCGAACTCACGGGCGGAACTGACCCGGGGCCTGCAGCGGCTCGCCGCGCTGCTCGAGGCCGCCGCCCGCTGATCCGCATGCTGCGGGCGGCAGTCGGCGACGGCCCGTACGACGAGGGGGTGTCAGCGCTCTTCCAGCACCGCCCGGATCACGTGCCGGGCGTTGTGCGCCATGGCCGGGTTCGTGGTGCGGTAGTACGGCAGCGCGATCAGCGCCTGCGAGAGCGTCCGCGCCCGGCCACTGATCCAGGTCGCGTCGTCCACGCCGAGCTTCTCGCGGAAGACCTCCCGCGCGCCGGGCGGCAGCAGGTTCCACGCGGGGAAGAGGTCGCAGGCCGGATCGCCCACGCCCATGCACCCGAAGTCGATCACCGAGGTCAGCCGGCCGCCTTCCACGAGCAGGTTGCCCGGCATCAGATCGGCGTGCAGCCACACCGGCGGCGCGTCGCGGTCCGGGGCCCTCACCGCCTCGTCCCAGACGGCGGCCACGGCATCGCAGTCGACGCCCTCCTGCGGGATCCCGCGCAGCTGCTCGATGGCCGCGCGCGTCGACGCGTCGAGCGAGGCGAGGGGCCCGCCGCGGTAGGCGGCCGGCGCCCCCGGCAGGGTGAGGCCGCGCATCGCCGCGACGAAGTCCGCCAGGTCCCCGGCCAGCAGTACGGGCTCGTCGAGCGCGCCCGCACGGGGGTTCTCCCCCGCCAGCCAGCGGTACACCGACCACGGCCACGGGTAGCCTTCGGCGGGCTCGCCGGCCCCGAGCACCTCGGGGACGGCCGCGGGCAGCCGGGGCGCGAGCCGGGGCAGCCAGGCCTGCTCCGTCGGTACGTCCCCGGCTCCGCCCTTCACCAGCGGCAGCCGTACGACCATGCCGTCGCCCAGCCGGTACATGCCGTTGACCGTGCCGCCGGACGGAAACCGCTGCACCGGCAGGCCGGCCCACTGGGGGAACTGCCCTGCGACCAGCCGCCGTACGAGGTCGTCGTCGACGGGGTGCGGGCCGGGGTGCGGGTGTCCTGTGCTCATGACCGCCATCCGATCGCCGGACGCGTGCGGGGTCAATCGGTTTTCCGGGGGCCGGACTTGCCCGGCTTACCCGTCGCCGGCGTGCCGTACGTGCAGGTGGCCGCCGAGGGGGTGGGCGGGCGGTGCCGCGGGCAGGAGGCTGTCGAAGGCGTACCGGCTCTTCTCGGCGACGCGGCACGATGCCGAGTTGTCGACCTGGTGGAGGAGTTCGAGGCGCTCCAGCCCGTCGTGCCCGAAGGTGCCGAAGGCCCACTCCGTGAGCACCTCCAGTGAGCGGGGCGCCACGCCGCGGCCGCGGGCGTGTGCCGCGGTCCAGTAGCCCACCCCGGCCGCCGGCTTGCCGGGCACGAGGTCCTTCAGGACGGCGTTGCCCACCAACAGGCCCCCGTCCACTCCGGGCCGGGTCTCGAGCACGGCGAATCCGAACCGGTCCCCGGCCGCCCAGCCGCGCTGCTGGTCCTCGACGTACCGTTCCGCGTCGGCCTCGCTCTCCACGGGCGAGCTGATCCAGTGACGCATGGCGGCGTCCTGCCACACCCGGACCAGGGCGGCGGCGTCCTGCATGCACCAGGGCCGGAGTACGAGAGGGGGAGCGGACGGCGTCGCGTCCGCCTTCAGCACGACGGAGGCGTTCACCACATGATCATATGCATCGGCGCTCCGGCGGGACGCCGGACCTGCCGCCGGTCGGGTTCCGCTCGAGTTCCGGGCCGGTCCGGCAGCTGCGAACCGGCACCCAGGCATCAACGGGGGTTGATGCCGGTAAACTCTCGTCAATTGCTGTCAGGGGACGGAGCGGTGCGTCCCCGTCGTTTCTGCGGTCGGGACCAACGGGGGTTCGGATGAGTGACAGGTCTGTTCCCGATCCGGTCGGGACCGTCAGGCGCATCGTCGCGCTGCTGGAGCGTGCAGGGCTCGACCGGGGCGACGTACTGCGCGTCGAGGGGAAGGGCGGGCTGTCCTACGCCTCCGGCCTGCCGGAGGAGGACGTGGAGGCGCTGCTCCGCGGGGCGCCCGTACCGTCCGCAGCGGCTCCCGGTGCGACGCCGGACCCGGTGGAGCAGCGCCACCGTCAGGTGGTGGCCAGGATCCTGTTCCTGCGCAGGACCCGGCTGAAGGTGTCCCCGGACGGCAGCCGCCGCGTCTACTCGCTGGCGGAGATCGCGGCCGGCGCGGGCACGAGCGCACAGTGGCTCGACAAGATGATCAAGACGGGCAAAGCGCCCAATCTCGACCACGCCGCCGGCATCGCCGACTTTTTCGGGGAGAAGATCGAGTTCCTGATGGCCCCGCCCGCCGAGGCCCTGGACCGCGTGCTCCAGCAGATCCACAAGGACCTCCTGGAACGCACCGTCGAGCGCCAGGAGGAAGACCTCCGGCGGCTCAACGGCCCCGGCTCGGCCGAGGACCTGAGCGCGAACTTCGGCGTCGTCAGCTATGCGGCGCGCGCGCTGGCCGACGTACCCGACGACACCGCGCAGCCGATCATCGCTCTGATCGAGTCCATCGCCAGGCGATCCCGCGAGGAACGCGCCCGGGAGTCCGGGGCGTAGGTGCAGACCCCCGTTCTGCACCTACGCCGGTGAACGCCTCGCCCCCGTACAGCCGCTCCGGCGCCCCGCCGGGGCGGCGACGTCGAGCCGTTCGAGTGAGACCGTAGTCGCTGAACGGCCAGGAATCAACTACAGATGAATTGATCTCATCCATAGTTGATTTCCGGACGGCCCCGTCAGGCTGCCAGGACACGCTCCAGCGTCGCCCGGCCTGCGGGCCCCCAGGTCTTCTTGCCGCCGGGCAGCCCCCGCTCCCCGGCCCGGCCGATGGCGACGAGGCCGAGACCGCGCAGGACCGCCCAGCCGCGGGCACGCCGGACCGTCGCGGCGTCCGCTTTCGCGTACGCGTCGAAGAAGCCCGCGGCCGCGCCTGCGGGGAGCAGGAGCCACGCGGCGGCGAGGTCCGTCGCCGGATCGCCCGCGCAGAGTTCCCCGAAGTCGATCACGCCTGCGAGCGTCCCTTCCGCGACGACGACGTTGGCCGGGTGGAGGTCGCCGTGGAGCCACACCGGCGGGCCCTCCCAGAGGGGAGCCGCGAGCGCCTCGTCCCAGACATTCCCGAGGGCGCGGGAGACCCGGGGGTCGAGGGCCTGGAACTGCTCGTCCAGGTCGTGCGCGAGCGCTGCGAGGGGAACCCCGCGCTCCGGGTTCACCGGCGCCCCGGCCGGCGCCTCCCGGTGGAGCGCCCCCAGGAAGCCCGCCAGGGCCCCGGCCGCGTGCGGGCCGTCGGTGACGGGCGTGCGGTCGCCCGGCTCCCCGGGAACCCACCGCGCGATGGTCCACGTCTTCGGGAAGAGGGCGGTCGGTTCGCCGATCCGCACGGGCGTCGGAACCGGGAGCGGAAGGCCCGGGGCGAGGAGGGGCAGCCAGTCGTGCTCCTTGCGGAGCAGGTCCGGCGCGCGCGGCGTGCGCGGCAGGCGCACGGCCAGCTCGTCGCCGAGGCGCCACAGCCGGTTGTCCCAGCCGCCGTCGACCGGGCGCAGTGCCATCCCGGCGAGGTCCGGATGCTGCTCGTGCAGGAGGGAGCGGACCCCGTCCTCGTCCCACTCGATGGTGTCCACGGATGGAACTCCTGTCCTGGTACGGCCTGTGGCGTTCGCCTGTCGCCTCGCGGGAGCCATGATCACCCGGATGGGTCCCCGGAGCTCCACCCCGGCGGCCGGCCGCGCCCGTCCGCGGTCCTCAGGAGGTGGCCGTGGGCGGGAGGGAGGCCGGTGCGGGCGCGTGTCCCGGTGACGGGCGGAGGGCGAGGACCATCGTGAGGCCCCCGCCGGGGGTGTCCTCTGCGGTGAGGGTGGCTCCGATGGCTTCCGCGAAGCCGCGGGCGACGGCGAGGCCGAGGCCCACCCCCGCACCCCGTGGGGCGTCGCCGTACCGCTGGAAGGGGGCGAAGATACGGTCCTTCGCCTCGTCGGGGACGCCGGGGCCGCGGTCGATGACGCGCAGTTCGACCCGGTCCGCGATGGCGCTGGCGGACACCAGGACGGTCTGGCCGGCCGGGCTGTACTTGACGGCGTTCTCCACGATGTTGGCGACGGTGCGCTCCAGCAGGCCCGGGTCCACGGAGACCATGGGGAGGTCTTCGGGGATATCCAGTTCGACGCTCTCCTCGGGTACGCCGCCCAGGGCCATCGGGACCACCTCGTCGAGGTCGATCTGCCGGATGACGAGGCTGACCGTGCCGGTCTGCAGGCGGGACATGTCCAGGAGGTTGTCGACGAGGTTGCCCAGCCGGTCGGCGCCGATCTCGATGCCCTCGAGGAGTTCGGCCCGGTCCTGCTCGGACCACTCGACGTCGCCGGAGCGCAGCGAGGAGACGTTCGCCTTGATGCCGGCGAGCGGGGTGCGCAGGTCGTGGCTGACCGCGGCGAGCAGGGCGGTGCGGATCTTGTTGCCCTCGGCGAGGCCGCGGGCGGCCTCCGCCTCGACGACGAGCCGCTGGCGGTCGAGCACGACGACGGCCTGGGCGGCGAAGGCTCCCAGGATCCGGCGGTCCTCGGCGGGCAGGACCCGGCCGGAGAGGGCGAGGGCCATGTTCTCGCCGATGGGGGTGTCCACGTCGGCGTCCTCCGGGCGCTCGACCGGCGACGGGCCCACGCTGCCCGTGCAGGTCCACGGTTCCACGTCGCTCGCGCGCTCCAGGAGGGCCACGGACTCCATGGCGAAGGTCTCGCGGATGCGTTCGAGCAGGGCGTCGAGGCTGGTCTCGCCGCGCAGGAGGCTGCCGGCGAGGAGGGTGAGGATCTCGGACTCGGCCCGCAGCCGGGCGGCCTGGTGGGTGCGGCGGGCCGCGAGGTCCACCACGGAGGCGACCGATACCGCGACCCCGAAGAAGATCGCGATGGCGACGATGTTCTTGGGGTCCGCGACGGTCAGGGTGTGGATCGGCGGGGTGAAGTAGTAATTGAGCAGCAGGGAGCCGACGGCCGCCGAGGCGAGGGCAGGCCGCAGTCCGCCGAGGAGGGCGGCCGCCACGGTGAGGGCCAGGAAGAGCAGGACGTCGTTGGCCAGCCCCGGCCCGCCGTCCATGACGTACAGCAGGAGGGTGAGCAGGGCGGGGCCGAGGACGCCGACGAGCCAGCCCCAGAGGATGCGCGAGCGGTCCAGCCGGGTGGTGCGTGCGACGGGCAGTCCGCGGCCCTTGGCGACTTCCTCGTGGGTGACGATGTGGACGTCGAGGTCGGGCCCGGATTCGCGGGCGACGGTGGCACCGACGCCGGGGCCGAAGACGTACTGCCAGGCCTTGCGGCGGCTGGAGCCGAGCACGATCTGGGTGGCGTTGACGCCGCGCGCGAACTCCAGCAGGGCGCTGGGCACGTCGTCGCCGATCACGTGGTGGAAGGTACCGCCGAGGTCCTCGGCCAGGGTCCGCTGGACGGCCAGTTCCTTGGGGGAGGCCGATGTCAGGCCGTCGCTGCGGGAGATGTAGACGGCGAGGACCTCGCCGCCGGCGCCCTTCTCCGCGAGCCGGGTCGCCCGGCGGATGAGCGTACGGCCCTCCTTGCCGCCGGTCAGGCCGACGACGATGCGTTCGCGGGCCTGCCAGGTGGAACGGATGTCGTGCTCGCCCCGGTACTCGCGCAGGTACTCGTCGACCCGGTCTGCGGTCCACAGCAGGGCGAGCTCGCGCAGGGCGGTGAGGTTGCCGGGGCGGAAGTAGTTGGACAGGGCCGCGTCGACCTTGTCCGGCTTGTAGATGTTGCCGTGGGCCATCCGGCGCCGCAGCGCCTGCGGGGACATGTCGACCAGCTCGATCTGGTCCGCGCGCCGGACCACCTCGTCCGGAACGGTCTCCTTCTGGCGCACGCCCGTTATCGCCTCGACGACGTCGCCGAGGGATTCCAGGTGCTGGATGTTGACGGTGGAGACGACGTCGATGCCCGCGTCGAGGAGCTCTTCCACATCCTGCCAGCGCTTGGCGTTGCGCGAGCCGGGGACGTTGGTGTGGGCCAGCTCGTCGACGAGGGCGACGGCGGGACGGCGGGCGAGGACGGCGTCGACGTCCATCTCCGTGAAGACGGCGTCGCGGTAGCCGAGCTCCCGGCGGGCGGTCTGCTCCAGGCCGTGCAGCATCACCTCGGTGCGCGGCCGGTTGTGGTGCTCGACGAAGGCGACGACGACGTCGGTGCCCCGCTCGGACCGGCGGTGCGCCTCGGAGAGCATCGCGTACGTCTTGCCGACGCCGGGTGCCGCGCCGAGGTAGATCCGGAACTTGCCGCGTCCCATGGTGTGAAGCCGTTCCTGCATGTCGGTTGTGCAGCCCGTGCCGGTGGTTTCCGGACAGCCTGACCTTGAGAAAACAGCCTGCTCCGGCCCGCGAAGACGTCCTTGACGGGCCCCATACGCCCCCGGGCGCAACTTTGACGCGTCCTTAACGGCCCCCGCCCCCGCACGGCCCGCGTCCGGGCGGGGGGGGGGGGGGGGGGGGGGGGGGGGGGGGGGGGGGGGGGGGGGGGGGGGGGGGGGGGGGGGGGGGGGGGGGGGGGGGGGGGGGGGGGGG
>NZ_JBVJWO010000003.1:309828-314479 GCF_055602345.1 Streptomyces sp. NPDC037401 | reverse complement strand
CCCCCCCCCCCCCCCCCCCCCCCCCCCCCCCCCCCCCCCCCCCCCCCCCCCCCCCCCCCCCCCCCCCCCCCCCCCCCCCCCCCCCCCCCCCCCTCGCCGCCAAGCCGCTAGGTGTATTGATCACGTCAATACAGCTAGGCCGCGCCGCCCACGGCGACCAGGCCCGTCTCGTACGCGGCGATCACCGCCTGGGCCCGGTCGCGCACGCCGAGCTTGCCGAAGACGCTGGTGATGTGGTTCTTGACGGTGGACACGGAGATGTCCATCGCCGCCGCGATCCCGGCGTTGTCGAGCCCGGTGGCCATCAGCCGCCACACCTCCTGCTCGCGCGGGGTGAGGTCGTGCGTGCTCACGGCGGGCGGCTCCGGGCGGCGCGGGGCCCTGACGTACGCGGAGATCAGCCGGGTCAGCAGCCGGGGCGCGACCGCGGCCTCGCCGGTGTGCACCACCCGTACCGCCGCGACCAGTTCCTCGGGCGAGACGTCCTTGGGCAGGAAGCCGTACGCACCCGCGCGCAGCGCCGCCACCACGTACTCGTCCATGTCGAAGGTGCTCAGGGCCAGTACGCGGCACCCGGGCAGCTCCTGTGCGAGCCGCTCGGTCGCGCCGACCCCGTCCAGCACCGGCATCCGGATGTCCATCACCACGACGTCGGGCCGCAGCCGGTGCGCGAGGGCCACCGCCTCCGCGCCGTCGCAGGCCTCGCCCACCACCTCGAACGCCGGGTCGGGCGTGAGGATCAAAGCCAGACCGCGCCGCACCAGCGGCTGGTCGTCCGCGATCAGCACCCTGATCGTCTCCGTCGTCCGCCCGCTCATCCCAGCGCCCCCTGTCCGGCCCGTCCGGCCTGTTCGTCGTCGGCGATCGGCAGCCGGGCCGCCACCCGGAACCCGCCCCCGCCGAGCGGTCCGGTCTCCAGCGTCCCGCCGTGCAGGGCGACCCGCTCCCGCATCCCGAGCAGACCGTATCCGGAACCGCAACCGGACCATGAGCCGGAGCCGTTCCCCGGCCGGCTCCCGGACGCCGTGCCCGCGCCGTCGTCCGAGACCTCCACCGTCAGGCCGTCCGGCGCGCCGGTCCCGCCGGACCCGTACGTCAGCCGCACCAGCACCCGCGCTCCGCCCGCGTACTTGCGCGCATTGGTCAGCGCCTCCTGCACGATGCGGAAGACCGTCAGGCCCACGCTCGGCGGCAGCGGCAGCTCCTCGCCCCGCACTTCGAGTGCGGTCGGCAGCCCCGCGGCGCGCGATTCCGTGACGATCCGCGCCAGGTCCCCGACGCCGGGCTGCGGGGCGGTCGGAGCGCTCTCCGGCTCGTCCCCGGCCCGCAGGACGTCCAGCAGCTGCCGCATCTCGCGCAGCGCCATCCGCCCCGACCCCTCGAGGGCGACCAGCGCCTCCCGGACCACCTCCGGGTCGTGCGCCAGATTGGCCCGGGCGCCCCCGGCCATCAGCTGCATGGTGGTGATGTGGTGGGCGACGATGTCGTGCAACTCCCGTGCGATGCGGCGCCGTTCGGCGGCAACCGCGCGGTCTGCCAGCAGTCTGCGGTTGGCCTCCAGGTCCCGCTGCCAGCGGGTCGTCACGGTCGCGGCGACGACCACCAGCACGCCGGAGGCGAGGTTGCCGATGACGTCCACCACGCCCGGCGGCGGCGTCAGCCCCACCAGCGGCACCAGGACGGCCACGAGCGCGACGGGCACCGTGACCACCGCCCGGCGGGTCCGCGCGACCGTGTAGAGGGCGACCACGACCGCCGCGGGGAAGTGCTGCGGCACCGGCGCGCTCAGGTTCAGCCCCAGGCCGATCAGCAGGACGGCCGCGAGCGTCGGCACCGGGGCCCGGCGCCGGGCCAGCAGCGGCAGCGCGGACACCACCAGCAGCACGCAGCCGACCGCGGGAACGTACCCCTGCTCGACCTGGCTGTTCAGCGTGAAGCCGATCAGGTCCACGGCGGCCGCCCCGACCGTCACCAGCGCGTCGTTGCGCGTCCACGGCAGGGCGTCGCCGCGCGACGCCGGTGCAGCACCCGAAATCCCCGGATCGGGGCCCGTCATCGGCACGCCTGGTCCTCCCCCTGCGGCCGCCCCGCCGGCTCCTGCCCGCGCACACGACCGGCCGTCGTCGTCCGTGATCCATTCTGGCACCGGCCGCCCGCTCCGCCCCGGGCCCCGGAGTCGATCCCCGGCCAGGACCAGGGTCCTGGTCCGCCGCCCGGCCCGGCCCCAGGTCCCGGTCCCCATCTCGTCCTGCGCCCCGACGCTGCGCCCGCACCGCGCTGATGAGCTGGAGTACGGCCGGGGAACTCCGGCGAGCCACCACCACCGGAGGACGAAGTGATCCGCGCCCTGACCGGGTACTCCACCCGCAACCCATGGAAGGTCATCGCCGTCTGGGCGGTCCTGGGCATCTTCCTGACCCTGCTCAGCCAGGCACTGGTCTTCCGCGTCACCCAGACCCGGACCGGCGACTTCCTGCCCGCGAAGTACGACTCGGCCGCCGCCCTGAAGATCGCCGAGGAGCGGTTCGGGGTGGAGCCCGACGCCAACGCCGTCACCGTGCTCGTCGCCCGCGCCGACGGCAGGCCCCTCACCGCCGCCGACCACCGCCGGGTCGGCGCCGTCGCCGCCGAACTGGGCAGCCGGCGCGTGGAGATGCCCGAGCCGGAGGAGGACACACCCTCCTTCCTGACCGAGGACCACTCGCAGACCCCGCGGGTCGGCCCCGCCATGGTCGCGCCCGACCGGAGCTTCGAGCTGCTGTCCGTCCAGCTTTCCGGCAACTCCTCGGACCCGGGCCTGCAGGACCTCTACCGTGCCTTCCGGGACCGGGCGGAGGACGAGTTCGCCGGGGCCGGGATGCGCACCGGCTTCACCGGCGGCCTGGCCGACCTCGTCGACACCGCCGACGCCGAGGAGACCACCCAGCGGGTCGTCGGCATCGTCATGGTCGGCCTCATCGTGCTGATCAACGTCCTGGTGTTCCGCAGCGTGCTCGCCGCCTTCGTGCCCCTGCTCGCGGTCGTCATCGTGGGCGGCGCGGCGGCCGGCGCAGTCGTCGGAACCTCCATGCTCACCGGCATCAAGCTCGACACCTCCACCCCGAACATGATCGGCGTCGTACTGATCGGCATCGGCGTCGACTACTTCCTCTTCCTCCTCTTCCGCTACCGCGAACACCTCCGCGACCGCCCCGGACAGCCCGCCCGCGAGGCAGCGGCCGAGGTCAGCGCCCGGGTCGGCACCGCCATCACCTCGGCGGCCCTCACCATCGTGGCGGCCTTCGCCACCCTCGGCATCGCGACGTTCGGGCAGTTCCGCGTCCTCGGACCGGCCATCGCCGTATCGGTGCTCGTCATGCTGCTGGCCAGCCTCACCCTGATGCCTGCGCTGCTCGCGGCCACCGGACGCAAGATGTTCTGGCCCTCGCGCGCGCTGCAGCGCCGGCCCCGCGAGGGCATGGCCGCCCGCTTCGGCTCCCTGGTCGCCCGGCGCCCCCTGGCCCTGGTCCTCGCCTCCCTCGCCCTGCTCGGCGCCCTCGCGGCCGGCCTGGCCGGCATCAGGATGGACTTCGGCCAGGGCGGCGGCAGCCAGGACGTCCCGGCCGCGGCCACCTCGGCGGAAATCTCCCGCGCCCTGCCCGCCGGGGTCTCCGACCCGGCCACCGTCTACGTCACGGCGACGGACGGCCGCAACCTGACCGCCGAGGGGATCCGCGCCCTGCCCCGGGCCCTCGCCGGGGTCGAGGGCGTCGGACAGGTCGGCAAGACCGTCCTCAACGCCGACGGCACGGCCGCCCGGTTCGACCTCTACCTCACCGCCGGCTCCCAGACCCGGCAGGCCCGCGACCTCGTCTCGGGGCCCGTGCGCGACACGGTCGCCCGCAGCACGCCGGCCGGGACCGAGGCCCATGTCGGCGGCACCGCCGCGGTCTTCGCCGACATCTCCACCGCCGTGGACCACGACCTGAAAATCGTGTTCCCCGTGGCCGCCGTGCTGATCGCGCTCATCCTGCTGGTGCTGCTGCGCAGCCTGCTCGCGCCCGCGATCCTCATGGTCGCCGTCGGCGCGGGCTTCGCCGCCACCCTCGGCGCCTCCACGCTCTTCTTCCAGCACCTGCGCGGCGAGCCGGGCGTCAACTTCGTCCTCCCGCTGGTGCTGTTCCTCTTCGTCGTCGCCCTCGGCACCGACTACAACATCCTGATCAGCGACCGGATCCGCGAGGAGATGGAACGCCCGGGCCCGGCCCGCGCGGCCGTCGCCCGCGCCGTACGGCACACCGCGCCCGCGATCGCGACGGCGGGGGTCGTCCTGGCGGCGTCCTTCGGCAGCCTCGCGGTCAACACGAACCCGTCGACCCGGCAGATCGGCTTCGCGACCGCGCTCGGCATCATGCTCTCGGCGTTCGTCCTGTCCATCGTGCTGGTTCCCGCGCTCGCCGCGATCCTCGGCCGGAGCACCTGGTGGCCGGTCCGGCCGGGCCGGGCGGACACCGGCCGCCACACCGCGCCCGCGTCCGCCCGGCCCCACGACGACCGCATCACCGTCTCCTGACGGGCCGTCGACCGCACTGGCCCGGGGGGGGGGGGGGGGGGGCGGGGGGGGGGGGGGGTGGGGGGGGGGGGGGGGTGTGTCGTTAGCTCGCGCGGCCCA
>NZ_JBVJWO010000003.1:216475-309818 GCF_055602345.1 Streptomyces sp. NPDC037401 | reverse complement strand
ACAACCCACCACCCCCCCCCCCCCCCCGCACCCTCCCCCCCCCCCCCCCCCCCCCCCCCCCCCCCCCCCCGACCCCCCCCCCCCCCCCCCCCTCCCCCCCCCCCCCCCCCCCGGGGCAGTGTCCGGCTTACGGCGCGGCGATCTCGCGCGTCAGCTTCGACTGCCAAGGACACCAGGCCGAGCGGGGCAGGAGCGCCCCGCCGACCTCGGTCAGGTGCTCGTCGACGTAGGAGATGCTCGCGTCGCACACCTCCATGGCCATGCCGAAGAACCGCACGGAGTTCGGGTCGAGCTGGTACTTCCACGGCTTGTTGTACGAGGCGGGTTTCTTGACGATCGTCCCCATGACGCCGACGTTCTCGGTGTCGACGCCGCTCAGTATGTTCCTGGCCTGCTGGATCTTCGCCCGGTCCGTGAGCTTGAAGACGAAGGTGTCCGTGCCGTCGGTGAACTCGAAGTAGGCCGCCGGCGCGGCCGCGGGGCGCACTTCCGTGCCGTTTCCGCTGTCCGCCGCGTGAGCGGGCTGGGCCAGGGCCAGGGCGACCATCGAGACCGCGGCGAGGGCGCCGGCCTTGGTGAGGGTTCGTCGCATGACGGGACCTCCGGTGTCCGTTGGGTCGCGTGTGCGACCCGGATGCAATCAACCTAATCGGGACATTGCCGCATTGGTCCGTTACCTGGCGAAAGTGTCCTGAAGTAGCCGATCGCTTCTGAAAATCGGCCCAACAGGCCTTTGTTTCGCGGAAGTTTATGAAACGGACACTTGATACGGCGGAAGGCGCCCGCCCCGGTCCATCGGCCGGAGCAGGCGCCTTCAGCCGTGCCGGGGGGCGCCTCAGCCGACGCGGCCGAAGTCCCCGGCGTCCGAGGACGAGCGCGGGCCGGGGAAGGGGCCGGGGCCGGCCGGCGGCCGCGGCGCCGGGGCGCGGCGGGGGCGGCGGAGGCGTCGGACCGCCGGGGTGAGGCGGCGCAGGAGGGCGGTTGCCAGCGGGACCGCCAGCAGGCCGCCGATGACCACGATCAGCACGGTGAAGGCGATGAAGGGCCGCGGTTCCGGGCCGGTCTTGACCTTGTCCTCGGTGTAGAAGTCGTACCAGACGAAGACGCACTGCAGGATCGTGAGCGAGGTCAGCGCGACGATCACCTTGTTGCGGAACTCGTCCCGCCGGTTGGCGACCCGCTCCCGCCTCAGGTTGAAGATCTCCCGCAGCGCGGCCATCCGGTCGCCCAGCATGCGGCCCTCCTCCGAGATGCCCCAGGCCTCGTCGACGGCGTTCTTCACCGTCAGCTGCGAGTTGGAGATGTAGCGGATGCTCTCGCTGAAGATCACGCTGCGGAAGGTCGCCTTGTCCGTCAGATCGAGGATCTCGTCGTACTGCCGGTCGATCTCGGCCTGGTTGTAGGGGCCGTCCGCCTCGATGCGCATCAGCTGGCTCGCGGTCAGGCGCGTCGCGTCGTCGATGATCAGCCAGTTCTGCGAGGCGAGGATCAGCCCGCTGACGTACTCCTGGAGCGACTCCTCGTCGGCGCCGGTGACGCTGCTGAACAGGTACCCCACCGTGCAGGACGTCCCGCCGAGCGTGCACGTCACCCCGACCCGGACGCTGACCGGCACGTTCTCGCCCGGGTCGAGCAGGATCCGGTGCCACCACAGCATCCGGCCCGCCGGCAGCATGCCGTCCCCGGCCACCCGCTCGCCGACGCAGTCGAGCGGCACCAGCGTCTCCTTCATGCACGCGCACCACCGGCGGATGTGGCGGCCCAGCGCCTTGCGGTACGGGTCCTCCAGCGCACGGAGCTCACGGCCCCGGCCCGGCTTGTCGATGTGCAGGTCGATGTCGTCGGCGCACTGCGGCAGTTCGAAGACGGCGAAGCCGATCGACAGGCTGCTGATGTAGATCCGCGCGGTGAAGTCCACGCCGAGCTCGGCGTCCTGGATCCGGACCGTGCCGTCGAGCAGGGAGTTCTCGATGCGCGCCGCGTGGTTCGGCTCCGGGTAGTCCAGCACGATGTGGTCGTCGGACCATGCGCCGTCGGCGCCATCGACGTCGTCATGGCCGTCCGCCGTCACGCGCAGTCCGGGGAAGCACGCCCGCAGCGGTGCCACGACGGCCGCCCGGTCCTCGATCAGGCTGCTGAGCGAGAAGTCGACCGGCAGGGAGAACGTGACCACCGCGATGATGCGCACCGGGCCTCCAGAAGTGTCGGGGGAAGGGGTCCTGCCGAACCGCCCCCGGGCCACCGGGATGCCACGCCGTGCCTCCGCCCCCCAGGCGCCGGACGGAGACGGGTCCGGGCCGGTAGGACCGTATCAGCTAGGCTGATCCCAATTCACTTGCCCAACACGGAGGTTCGGCTGTCAGCCGCCGGCAGTACCAGCAGCGCCAGCAGCACCGCGCGGGGTGTCGCTTCCGTCGGAGCCTCCGCGGTCGGGTTCGGCCTGCTGCCCGTCCTCGCGGTGTGGGGCGCGGCGACCGGGCTGAACGTGATGACCCTGCTCATCCTCCGCTTCGCCCTCACCACCGCCCTGCTGCTCCCGCTGCTCGCCCCCGGCCAGAGCAGTCGGCGCCCCTCGCCGCGCGACCTCGGCGGCCTCTTCGTGTTGGGCGTCCTCTTCGCCCTGCAATCGGTCCTCTACCTGCTGGCCGTCCAGCGCATCACACCCGGCCTGGCCGTCCTGCTGCACTACGTCTATCCGGTGTTCGTGCTCGCCCTCTCCGTCGTCCTGCGGCACGACGCCCCCACGAAACGCCTGGTCCTGCCCCTGGGCCTCGCCCTCGGCGGCCTGGCGCTGACGGTCGGCAGACCCGGCGACGCCGACACGGTGGGCGTGCTCTGCGCCGTGGGCTGCGCCCTGGTCTACGCCCTCTACGTCGTGCTCGGCACCCGGCTCTCCGAGCGCGTCGGGGCGCAGCGGCTCACCTGGTACGTGGTCCTCGGCTCGACCGTGTCCCTGGCGGCGGTGGCCGTGCCCGCCGGCGGCTTCGACCTCGGCTTCGCGCCGGCGGGCTGGGCGGCGATCGCGGTCATCGCGGTCGTCTCGACCGCCGTGCCGATCGCCCTGTTCTTCGTCGGGTCGAAGGTGCTGGGCGCGACCGGCGCCTCGATCCTCAGCATGCTGGAGCCGGTCGTCGGCGTCCTGGCGGCCTGGGCCTTCCTCGGGGAGCGGGTCACCGCGCTCCAGCTGACCGGCGGCGCCGTCCTCCTCCTCGGCGCGGTGCTCAGCGTGTACGCCCCGGCCGCCTCCCGGGCCGCCGGCCGGCGGGTCACCTGCTGACCCTGCCGTGATCCGGTGCGGTCCGCGCCGCGCCGCGCCGTGTCCCTGACGTGCCGGATGTTGCCCGCTGCTGCATCCTGCTCAGGACAGGCATCCGCAGCCGACGGGAGCTCCCGGAAGGAGCCGCCACCGTGTCCGGACCGCAGGCCGCCCCGCGCCGCCTCGTCGTGCCGGGCTGGATGCGCAGGTACACGCCCTTCCTGGGCCGGATCCTCGAACAGCTCGCACGCATCCACCTCCTGGACTGCGCCACGCGCCTGGCGGCGCAGGCCTTCCTCGGCGCGATCCCCGCCGTCTTCGTCATCGGGGCGCTGTCCCCCGAATGGATGCGGCAGCAGCTGATCTCGACGATCAGCACCACCCTGGGCCTGACGGACTCCGCCCTGGACCAGGTGCGCGCGGTGTACGCCGCCGGCGACACCACGGCCGTCGCGAGCACCGGAGCCGTCGGCCTCCTGGTGACGCTGTTGTCGGCCACGGCGTGCAGCCGTGCCCTCCAGACGACGTGCGAGCGGTGCTGGCGGGTGCCCAAGGCGGCGGCCCGGCTGGCCGCGTGGCGGTGGCTGGCCTGGCTCCTCGTCTGGCTGGCCGCGCTGATCTTCCAGGGCCCGGTGCAGGACGCGTTCGGCACCGGCCGGGCCCTCGGCACGGTCCTCGCGCTGGTCAGCGGGACGCTGCTGTGGTGGTGGACCCAGCACCTGCTGCTCGGCGGCCGGGTGCCGTGGTGGCCGCTGCTGCCCGGGGCGGTCCTGGTGGCGGTGGGGGAGCAGACGGTGACCTGGGGGTCGCGGTACTACATGCCGCGCGCCGTGAACCGCAGTCTGGAGCAGTTCGGCGGACTCGGGCTGGTCTTCGCCCTCCTGTCGTGGCTGATCATGTTCTTCGTGGTGGTGACCGTGGGCATCGCCGTGGGGTACGTCCTGGCCCACGAGCCTCCGCTGGCCCGCCGGTTGGGCACCCCCGCCGACCTGTCCGCCGACACGTCCCCCGAAGCCCCCGCCGCCTCGCCGGAGCCGCCCGCGCCGCCCGCGCGGCAGAGCTGACTCAGCCCTGCCGCCGCTCCTCGCGCTCCTGCCGGCCGTCGGCTGCCAGGAGGGCCAGCACGGCGAGTACGGCCAGCAGGATCAGCACCATCAGCAGGACCGTCAGCACCGTCGGGTGGTTCCACAGCGCGAACACGAGCGCGAGGATGAGCAGGACGGCGAGGGTGAGCCACCGCCGGTGGGTCTCCACCCAGACGCCGGCCCGCCCGGTGCCCAGCCCATGGCCGCCGCCCCACCGGGCAGCGGAGTCGGCCGTACGCTCGGCGCCCCCGCGCAGGGCACGCGGCAGGCGGCCGGCGCCGGAGAGGTACGCGCCGATCGCCACCACGACGCCGAGCACGAGCGCGGTGCGGATGCTCACGCGCAGGAAGCGCAGCAGGGTGTCGAAGACGGCGGCCGCCGCGTCCGGCGACTGCACCTGGGCGGGCAGGTGGTCGAGGTAGTAGCGCCGGGCGAGCACCAGGCCGATCGCGAGGACCAGGCAGGCGCCCGCGGCTCCGAGAGCGGTGGTGACCAGGGCGCGGCGCCGGCGCCGGGCGAGGAGCACCCCGACCGTGCCGAGCAGCACGGTCAGGACCGGCAGCCAGATGCCGACGGCGTCGAGGAGGCGTGCCGCGCCCCGGATCTTCCCCAGCTCCTCGGACTGGAAGAGGACCATCTGCCGGTCGACCTCGGGGATCTTCGCGGCGGGGGAGATGCCGGCGGCCACGAGGTCGTCCTTGACCCGCTCGACGGCGGCGCCCACGTCCAGGGTGACGGTCCCGTCGGCGACGCCGATCGCGCCGCGGCCCTTTCCGGTGAGCGCGTGGACCACGGAGGAGTGCGCGGCCCGGTTGGCGCCGTTCCAGACGGCCTCGAACCGGTCGCTCTCGACGAAGCGGGCGGCCACTTTCGTGACCGCCTGGTCCACGGCCGCGTCCAGCTGCGGCCCGAGCGCCTTGATCGCGGTGCCCGCGCGGGGCGGCAGCCCCCGCGACTGGAGCCACGATGCCACGTCGGCCGCCACCTGCGGGCCGTCGACCCGCACGTCGGCGGCCGCGGTGATGCGGCGGACGGCCGCGGCCTCGATGGCCGGGTCGGAGGCGAGCGGGGAGACCGTCGCCACGTACCGGTCGGTGTCCAGCACGATGTCGTGCACCCACACGGTCAGCAGCGAAACCGGTACGAGCAGGCAGGTGAGCGCGATCAGCACGGCCGAGACGGTGCTCTTCACGGCCCGCCCGGTACGCGAGCCCGCCCGCGCGGGGTCGGCGGGTCCGGGCGGGTGCTGCTGGGGCGGCGTAGTCAAGGGCACTCCCGGGGAGAACGGCCGCGGCGGAACCGCCGCTCTCCCCATTGCACGTGCGCCGCAACGGCCGCGCACCCTCGCGTGCGCCGTCCGGGCGTCAGGGCCGCGGGTCCGCCGAGCGGGCGTTCACCAGGACGCCCCTTCCACCTCGGCCGCCGCAGCGCCCGGCAGAGCGCCACCGAACTGCTCGACCGCCTCGGCCTCTCCGAGGCCGCCGGCAAGCTCGCCGGCGCGGACAGCGGCGGCATGCGCCCTCGCCTGGACCTGGCCGCCGTGATGGTCCTGGAGCCCGCGGTGCGCAGCCGGCTCCACTGGGCCGGCGCCGTCAGCACGGACACCGGCAGGGGAGTCGCCGACCGGTTCCGGTCCATGCCCATGGCCCCTCCGCCGTCGTCACCGGGCGCGGACTCTCCGGCCTGCCCACCGCCTCCGCCGATTCCAGCGGCTCGGCCGCTGAGCGGTTCGTACGGTCACCTCACATAGAATCCGCAGGTGACCGAGAACCCCTTGCCCCCCTGTCCCGAATGCTCCGGCGCGTTCGCCTACGAGATGGGCGCGCTGCTCGTCTGCCCCGAGTGCGGGCACGAGTGGCCGCCCGCCTCCGCCGAGCCCGGCGGTGCGTCCGAGGAGCGCGTCGTCAAGGACGCCGTCGGGAACGTGCTCTCCGACGGCGACACGGTGACCGTCGTGAAGGGCCTGAAGGTCAAGGGCAGCCCGAGCGGCATCAAGGCGGGCACCAAGGTGCGCAACATCCGCCTCGTCGACGGCGTCGACGGCCACGACATCGATTGCAAGATCGAGGGCTTCGGCCCGATGCAGCTCAAGTCCAGCGTGGTCCGGAAGGTCTGACCGGACGGCACCTCCTCCTCCGGCGCCCCGCCGGGCGAATGAGCCGCCGCGACCGGGGCAGGTGCGCGACACGGCACAGCGGGAAGCCGCCGTCCACGACGGACGGGCACGGGCACGACGCGCCCCGGCTTCCGCCACCGAAGGAGTTGTTTTCGCGTGACTGAGCATGTGTGGAACTACCCGGCGAGTTCCGGCCGCCCGGCCGGCGTCGACCTGACCGGTTTCAAGGTCGAGGCGACGGACGGCAGTATCGGCAAGGTCGACAAGCACTCCGACGAAGTCGGTGACGCGTACATCGTCGTCGACACCGGCGTCTGGATCTTCGGCAAGGAAGTCCTCCTCCCCGCGGGCACGGTGACCCGCATCGACACGGAGGACGAGAAGGTCTACGTGAACCGCACCAAGGACCAGATCAAGGACGCGCCCGAATTCCACCGGGACAAGCACCTCGGCGACGCCGGATACCGGGACCGGCTGGGCACGTACTACGGCGGCGGCCCCTTCGGCGGCGGACTGTGACGACGCCCGCCCCCTCGCGCCCGTGGCGCCGGACTCCCCGACGGGTCCGGCGCCACGGGCGCGAGGGCGCCCGGCGCGGGGTTTCACCCGGGCGATCGCGGCAAGGCGCCCCCTATGGTGAAAATCGGATACACGATGATGACCGAGCAGGCCGGACCGCGTGAGCTGGTCGCCCACCTGGTGGGGGCGGAGCGGGCCGGATTCGACTTCTCCGTCACCTCGGACCACTCCTTCCCCTGGCTGGAGTCGCAGGGTCACGCCCCGTACGCGTGGAGCGTCCTGGGCGCGGCCGCGCAGGCCACCTCCCGGATCCCCCTCATGACGTTCGTGACCTGCCCGACGTTCCGCTACCACCCCGCCGTGATCGCGCAGAAGGCCGCCACGATGCAGCTCCTGTCCGAGGGGCGGTTCCGGCTGGGCCTGGGGTCCGGGGAGAACCTGAACGAGCACATCGCCGGCGCCGGCTGGCCCGCGGCCCCCGTCCGCCTCGACATGCTCGAAGAGGCGGTGGGCATCATCCGCTCCCTCCTCACCGTCGGCCACGTCAGCCACCACGGCCCGTACTTCGACGTCGACAACGCCAGGATCTGGGACCTCCCCGACGTGCCGCCCCCGGTCGGGATCGCCGTGTCCGGCGACCGCTCGTGCGAGATCGCGGGCCGCTACGGCGACCTGCTGATCGCCACCGAGCCCGAGCGGGAGCTGCTGACGGCCTTCGACGCGCAAGGCGGCACCGGCAAGCCCCGCATCGGGCAGGTCCCCCTCTGCTACGACGCCGACCGCGAGGCCGCTGTGGCGCGGGCGCACGACCAGTTCCGCTGGGCGCTCGGCGGCTGGGAGGTCAACGCCGAACTCCCCGGCCCCGCGGGCTTCGCCGAGGCCACCCGGTACACCCGGCCCGCCGACGTAGCCGACGCCGTCCCCTGCGGCGACGACGTGGACGCCGTCGCCGATGCCGTACGCGCCTTCACGGACGCCGGATTCACCGAGGTCGCCCTCGTCCAGATCGGCGGCGGTCACCAGGAACCCTTCCTGGACTGGGCGGAGACCAAACTGCTCCCCGCCCTGAGCACCCTGTGAGGAGACGGCCGTGGACCGGGCAGCGCTCTTCGACGTCGACGGCACCCTCGCCGACACCAACCACCTGCACGTGATCGCCTGGTGGGAAGCCCTGCGCCAGGGCGGACACCTGGTCCCGATGCACGCCGTCCACCGGTCCGTCGGCCTGCCGGGCGACGACCTGCTGGACCACCTCCTCGGCACGGACCGCGACCGCAGCTTGGACGACCGGATGAGCGCCGCCCACGACACGCTCTACGGCACGTACTTCGACCGGCTCCCGGCCCTGGACTCGGCGGCCGACCTGCTGCGCACCCTGGCCGGCGACGGCTGGAAGGTCCTCCTCGTCACCTCGGCGACCGACCGCGAGCTCGAGGCCCTGCGCCGGGCCGTCGACGCCGACGACGCCATCACCGGCACCGCCAGCTCGGAAGACGTCGAGGAGGGCAAGCCCGCTCCCGACCCCGTACGGCACGCGCTGGGACTCGCGCAGGTGCCGGCCGCGCGGGCGGTGTTCGTCGGGGACACCGTGTGGGACATGGAGGCGGCCACCCGCGCGGACGTGACCTGCATCGGGCTCCTGTGCGGCGGCATCCCCCGCCGGGACCTGGAGGAGGCGGGCGCCGCCGCCGTCTACCGCGACCCGGCCGACCTCCTGGCCGGCCTCGCCACGAGCCCCTTCGCCGCGGTGACCGCCCCGTGACGTCACCCGCCGCGCCCCGGCGGGCGCACCGGGCCGGGCAGCTCGTCGTGCAGCAGCCTGCCGGCCAGCGCACCCCCGAACACCACGACGCCCACGCCGACCAGCCAGGACTGGATGACGAGGACCGTGCCGAACGGCCCGTACGTGACGGCGCCGGAGGCGATCAGGGGCGAGAACACCAGCCGCGAGAACGCCCTCAGCCCGAGCAGCCCGAGCACGGTGGCCATCGCCCCGGGCAGCAGGGCGCCCCACACGACCCGGCCGCCGAGCAGCACGCGCTGCGACCACCAGAAGAACAGCGTGCCGCCGACCGCCGTGACCAGCCCCCGCGCCGGGGACTCGCGCCACGCAGGCGTGGTCGCGGACGACACGTAGAGGACGCCGACCAGGACGGCGAGCCACACCACGTGCCGCCATCCGGCCCGCCAGCGGCCCGGGGGCAGATCCCAGACCTTCTCGTAGCCGCTCTGCAGCATCGTGCCGAACGACAGGCCGAACACCGCGAGCAGCGCGAGGCCGAACGCCGTCGTCGTGCGCCACGCACGCCCCGGGAGTGCGAACAGGCGCTCGATCTCCCGCCCGGCCTCTGCCGACACCCCCAGCCCGTCGCCCAGCCACCGCGCGAACCCGGGCCCGCCCGCGGGATCCGCCGCGGACACCACGATCAGCAGGGGCACGAGCGTCAGGAATCCGAGCGCGGCGAAGCCCAGCGAGCGCTGCCACAGGTCCAGGTCCCGCACCCGCCCCCACCGACGCCCGGCCCGCACCCGGCGCACGGCGCGGGGAATCCGCCCCCACAGCCGCCCCGCCGGACCGGACACGGTCAGCTCCCCGGACGGCGGAACGCGTGCCGTGGCGGCGCCGCGCCGCATGGCCGAGGGTGGGAAGAAGAGCGGGTGGCACACGGGATCGCAAGACCGACAGGGGCGACGTGCGAAGCGTAGGCGTGGAAGAGGAACTGCTGCTCGTGGACGCCCGCACCGGTGCGCCGCAGGCCCTGTCGGGTGCCGTCCTGGCCGCGGCGCACCGGTTCTCCCGGACGGGGCCCGACGGCGGCGCCGCACACGCTTTCGAGAAGGAGCTGCAGAAGGAACAGCTGGAGTTCGCGACGAAGCCCGTGACCGCGATGGGCGAGCTCCAGGACGAGATCGTCCGGTGGCGCGGGGAGGCGGCCCGCCACGCGGCGGCCGCCGGCGCCGCCGTGGTGGCCGTCGCGACCTCGCCGCTGCCCGTCCATCCCTCGCTGAACGCGGGCACGCGGTACCAGTGGCTGGGCGAGCAGTTCGGACTCACCGCGCAGGAGCAGCTGACGTGCGGCTGCCACGTCCACGTCTCGGTCGCGTCGGACGAGGAGGGCGTCGCGGTCCTGGACCGGATCCGGCCCTGGCTGGCGGTCCTGACGGCGATGAGCGCGAACTCGCCGTTCTGGCAGGGCGAGGACACCGGGTACGCCAGCTACCGCAGCCGGGTGTGGAACCGCTGGCCCTCGGCCGGCGCCACGGAGGTCTTCGGCTCCGCCGACCGGTACCACCAACAGGTCCGCGCCATGGTGGACACCGGCGTGCTGCGTGACGAGGGCATGGTCTACTTCGACGCCCGGCTGTCGGCCGCGTACCCGACGGTGGAGGTCCGGGTCGCGGACGTCTGCCTCGACGCGTCGACGCCCGTCCTGCTGGCCGCCCTGGTGCGCGGCCTCGTCGAGACCGCGGCGCGCGCCTGGCAGGACGGCGAGCCGCCCGCCCGGATCGCCACGGGCCTGCTGCGGCTGGCCTCGTGGCGCGCGAGCCGCTCGGGGCTGGACGGCCCGCTGCTGCACCCCCGGACGATGCGGGAGACCTCCGCCGCGGACGCCGTCCGCGCCCTGTGCGGGCACGTGCGCCAGGCGCTCGTCGACCACGGCGACCACGAACGGGTCCAGGACGGGATCGCCGCGCTCCTGCGCCGGGGCAACGGCGCCCGAAGGCAGCGGGAGCTCCTGCGCAGCGAGGGCGACCTCGCCGCCGTGGTCACCGGTTGCAGCGCGATCACCGTCGCGCGGCCGGGCTGAGCCCGCGCCCGGCGGCCCTGTCCCCGGGCGTGGGCCCGTGTCCGGGCGTGCACCCGGGCAGGCGCCGGTCATGCGGCTGCCGTCCGTCCGTCCTCTTCGACGATGGCCGCCAGGCGGGCGAGCATGCCCCGGTGCCGTAGCTGGAGGAGGCCGTCCAGCGCCGCGTTGTGGAAGGTCCCGGCAGGGCCGCGCAGCGGGTGCTCGTCGCAGACGACCAGCGTTTCCGTGCCCCAGGGCCGCAGCTCGACGAAGATCCGGGCGGTCCCCAGCTTCTTGAACACCGCTTCCAGTTCCAGCTCCCGCCCGGGGTCGGTGTGCCGGACGGTGGTGACGCCGTCCGTCGACCACGCACCCAGGCGGACGACGTACCGCAGCCGGGACCCGACCTGCGGCCAGGTGTCGTCGAGGGGTTCGGACGAGGACGGGCCCATCACCCACTCGCCGTAGCGTCTCGGATCGGAGAGGACCGCCCACACCTCGTGGGGCGGGCGGCGGATCAGCTGATTGCGGATGGCCATGACAGGTGTCCTCCTGCCGGATCGGGCGTTGCGGGGCGGGACGGCTCCCGCACCTCACGGCGGGGGCAGGGGCGACCGCAGCGCGGAGCGCTGCGCGTCCCAGGCCGCCCCGATGCGGGCGGCGAGCCGGTCCTCCAGGAGGACGGTCGCCGCACAGCCGAAGGCGATGTCGGGCTCCAGGTGCGGCTCGTCCGCGAGGAGACCGCCGATGACATCACGGCGTACGACCTGCTCGTGGACGGCGTCGGCCTCGACGTGCTCGGCGTAGAAGTGCTCGGCCGCGGGCCCCGCGCCGCAGCGGCGCATGGCGGCGGCGAGGCGGCGGGAGCCCGGGGACGAGGTGACCTCCACACACGCGAAGTGCCCGACGAGCGCGCCGCGCAGGGCCCGGTGGAGACCGAGGAGCGACATCAGGTTCACGGTGGCCAGCAGGGCCGCGGGCGCAAGGTCCAGGTACCTGCCGTACGCCGGGTCCAGACCGAGGTCGGTCATCAGGCCGGCGTAGAGGCGGGAGTGGATGCGCTCCGGCCGGCCGGCCCCGAACTCGTCGTACTCGATGGCCGCCATGGCGGCCTTGGCCCGGCCGGTCAGACGCGGGATGACCCAGACGTGCGGGTCCGCCTCCTTGAGGTGGTACAGCGAGCGCAGCGCCGCGTATTCGCGCAGCTGCCACAGCTCGCCGTCGGTCTCCAGACGGTGGCTGAGGCTGCCGCTCGGGCTGACGGGTTCGGTCAGCAGCGGGGCGAACGCCTCCTCCACGGTCCGCGGTCCGTCGGCCGGACAGGAGCGCAGGGCGTCCAGGAAGCGGCCCTCCAGCGCCTGGCGCAGCCGCAGCAGGCCGGGATCCCATTCCCGTGCGTCGTCGACGCCTTCGAAGCCGCGGTAGTGGAGTTCGTACAGCAGGTACAGGGCGAGCTGGAGGTCCTCGCCCCACGGATCCGCCGCCGGGACGGACCCGGCGGCGTACGCCGGGCGCCGGCCGGTCCGCAGGGCGTCCACCACGGCGGAGGACAGCTCGCCGCGGCCGGGGACGAGCTCCGGGCCCCGGGGCGTGACGGTGGCGGCGGCCGTGGCGGTGGCGGTGGAAGGGTTCACCGGGGGCTCCTGTCCTCGGGCTGCGCGGTCTCGGGTGCGCGGGGGCGGTGGCTGGTGTCGCACCACGGGTACGTGCGGCTGCGGCGGCACGTGCAGACGGCGACCACGAACCGGTCCGAGCGGGCGATGCTCCCGTCGGCCAGCACGATCTCGACCGGGCCCTCGACCAGGACGGGACCGGAGCGCTCCACCGCCACCCGCCGGTACGTCCCGGGGGCCTCGGGGGTACGGCCCCCGGGCGCGCACGTGTCGGGCGGGCGGGTCTCACGGGTACGGGTCTCACGTGTACGGGTCTCAGGCGTACTGGGCACGGATGACCACCAGCTCCTCCTGCTCGTCGCCGTCGCCGGCCAGCCCCCGCCCCAGCAGCCAGGCCCGCCGGGAGCGCAGGACCGGGCCCCAGGGCACCGAGGCCCGCGCGGTGACCTGCGCGGTGAGGCCCTCGCGCGCCAGCAGCTCCACCGTGGCATCGGTCCCGGACATCGCGGAGTGCACCATCAGCAGGACCCCGCGCGTGCGCAGCAGGGCCGGGGCCCGGCGGCAGATCCGGTCGATCACGCCCCGCCCGGCCGGACCGGCGTCCCAGGCCCGCCGCCGGCCGTGCGACGGCAGGCGTGCGCGGGGAGAGGGGACGTACGGGGGGTTGGCCAGGACCAGGTCGAAGCGCAGCCCCTGCGTACGGGCGGCGAAGTCGCCGTGCAGGACGCGCACCGGCAGCCGCTGCCGCCACGCGTTCACGCGCGCCGCGAGCACCGCGGGCCAGGCGACGTCGACCGCGGTGACCCTCGCACCCCGGGCTGCGGCGTGCAGCGCCAGCGCACCGGAGCCCGTCCCGATCTCCAGGACGTCCGAACGCGGTCCCAGCGGCTCGCGGGAGACGGCGTCGGCCAGCAGCAGGGTGTCGGCCTGGGGGCGGTAGACGCCGGGCGGTGCGAGCAGCGGTGTGGGAAGCGTCGTGTGGGTCGGGGGCGTGAGGGGCACGGGGTCCTCCAGGTCGCAAGCGTCCCCGCGGCGGGTCGCGGGGGTGCCGTGCCGGGCGCGGGAGGTGATCATGTGCTGCGCCTACCCGGGATCGCGCGCCGTGCACGGAATCGCCCCGTTCCATCGGCGCCGCACCCCCTGACCAGCGCAAACGCACCGCCCTTCGCCGATCGGCGGCGGTGCGCGCGGCGTGGTCAGGGGTGCTGCGCGGCCACGAGCCCGTCCCCCGCGGCGGTGCGGTAGTAGAGCACGGACCGGCCCGACCGCCGGCGCCGCACGAGCCGGGCCTCGAGCAGGACCCTGAGGTGGCGGCCCACCGAGCCGAGCGGCAGGCCGGTCAGGGCCACCAGTTGGGTGGTGCTCTTCGGGGAGCCCGCGAGCACCAGGATCCTCGCCCGCGCGGTGCCGAGGAGGGCGCCCAGCGCCTCCGGTACGGGGTCCCCGTCCGCCTCCGCGAGGGCCCCCGAGCAGGGGTAGACCACCGCGTACCTCCGGCCGCGCGTCCCGGCGGCCGGCCGCGGGTCCCAGCACACCCACGTCTGGCTCGGTGTCACGGGTACGAACACCAGCCGGACACCCGCGAGCCGCAGCGGCGGCGCGTCCCGGGCGGTGACCTGCAGCCGGTGGGCGCCGAGCCAGCGCATCCCGGGGCGCATGCCGTCGAGGGCCGCGGCCCAGCCGCCCCGGCTCAACTGCGCCGTCCGGGACACGACATCGGCCTCGATGACGTGCCGGCGGCGGGCCCAGTCGGGCAGCACGGTCGTCCTCCACACCCATTCCAGCAGGTCGGCGGCGCGCTCCGGCAGGTCGTCGCGGCACAGCGCGGCGGGCAGCGGGCCGCCCAGGGCCTCGGCGAGGTCGGCGCGGGCCGCCCCGGCAGGCGTGCACCGGACGGCGGCCAGTTCGTCCCCGAAGGCACGGTCGTCCTCCGCGCACGGCGGCGGCGTCAGAAAGGTGGCGTTCCAGGTGCGCCGCAGGGCGGCCCGTACGAGAGCCGCCGTGACCGGGTCGCCCGCGAGCCTCTCCCGGTACGCGCCGAGATGCGCCTCCAGCCACCGGCGCTCACCGGGGTGCGCGGCGCTCCCGCGCTGCAGGGCCTTGAGGGCGGCCGTGGTCTCGGCGAGGCGCGAGGTGACGAAACGGCTCGTCGCCAGGGTGTCCGTGTCGACCTCCCACCAGCTCACGGGGTTTCGCCTCCCTGCGAAACAGTACGTCCGGCCGATCATCTCCCGAAGACTGCCCGGCATGCGTTCGTATCGACGACTCTTCGCGACCCGGGAGTTCACACCGCTCTTCCTGGCATCCGCGGCCCACTCCGCCGCCCAGACCGTCAGCGCCCTCGCGCTCGGCACCCTCGTCTTCGACCGGACCGGCTCGCCCCTGCTGGCCGCCCTGGCCCTGTCCGGACCCGCGCTCGCGCACGTGGCCGGCGCGGCCATGCTGCTGTCCGGGGCGGACCGGCTGCCGCCGCGCGCCGCCCTGACCGGACTCGCGCTGGTCTTCGGGTCCGGGACCGCCGTCCAGGCCGTTCCCGGCCTGCCCGTGTGGGCCGTCTTCGCCGTGCTCGCCTGCCTGGGGACCGCCGGGTCCCTCACCGGAGGGGTGCGTGACGGGCTGCTGAACCAGATCCTGACCCGGGACGGCTACGTGCTCGGCCGGTCCGTCCTCAACATGTCCACGGGCGTCGTCCAGACCGCCGGCTTCGCGCTGGGCGGGGTGCTGGTGCCCCTCCTCTCGCCCCGCGGCACGCTGGCCGCGGGCGCCCTGCTGTACGGTGCCGCCGCCGGCGCGGCCCGCCTCGGACTGACCCGGCGGCAGCCGCGGGCGGCCGGTGGGATGTCGGTCCGCGGGACCTGGCGCGACAACCGCCGCCTGTGGGCCTCGGCACCTCGCCGGGGCGTGCTCCTGGCCCTGTGGGTGCCCAGCGGACTGATCGTCGGCGCCGAGTCGCTGTACGTCCCGTACGCCGCCGGGCACGCGGGCCTCCTCTTCGCCGGCGGAGCCGTGGGCATGCTCATCGGGGACACCGTCGCCAGCCGCTTCCTGCCGGCCCGGCTGCGGGCCCGGCTGGTCGTCCCGCTCGGCCTGCTGCTCGCCGCCCCCTACCTCCTCTTCGCGTTCCGTCCGCCGCTGCCGGCCGCGCTGGCGGCGGTCGTGGTGGCCGGGCTCGGCTACGCCGGCGGCCTGCTGCTGCTCGACCGCCTGCTGGCGCTCACCCCCGAGGACCTCGCCGGGCACGCTCTGGGGCTGCACACCTGCGGCATGCTGACCTTCCAAGGGGTGGGCGCCCTGCTGGGAGGCCTGCTGGCCGAACTCGCCTCGCCCGCCCGCGGCATGGCGCTGACGGCCGCGCTCTCGGTGGCCGCGACCCTCCTCCTCGCTCCCGGCCTGCGCCGGGCCCGCGGGTGCAGCGGGCCCGTGTGCGCGGTGAAGCCGCAGGTGAGGGGGTCGTAGGGTGCTCCCATACGGCTGGAACGACGCC
Source organism: Streptomyces sp. NPDC037401 (assembly GCF_055602345.1). NCBI lineage: Bacteria > Bacillati > Actinomycetota > Actinomycetes > Kitasatosporales > Streptomycetaceae > Streptomyces > Streptomyces sp. NPDC037401. Next base: position 293,957 of record NZ_JBVJWO010000003.1, on the reverse strand, counting down.
ATGACCGTCGTGGGGAACACCGCGCTGCACACCGGCTACAGCGCCTACTTCGACACGATGGCGGCATCGCAGGCCGCCGTCCCCGCCGGGTCCCTGCGGACCGGCAACCACCAGGTCGACGCGGAGGCCGCCCCGGCCAAGGCGTACTTCTTCCCGCGCAGCGAGATGGACGTGATCGTCAACATCCTGAGCACGGTCGACAACCCGGTGGACGGCCGGCCGCCTCGCCGACCACGAAGCACCCGGCGAGCACCGCGAGACGGCGTACTGGCTCACCCGGAAGACGAAGCTCGGCAAGATCTCGCTGCGCCGGCTCGACAACGGCGGCCGCCGCGACCCCGTCACCGGCGCCGCGGGTACCGCCACCCACTCCAAGTACATGCTCGTCGAGGGCTCGTACAAGGGCCTGCCGAACCAGAAGATCGTCTTTGGGCAGCCACACCTTCACGGGCATGGCGCTCACCCACAACGACGAAGCGCTGCTGAAGTACGAGAACGCCGACGTGCACGACGCGTACGTGGCCAATTTCCGGGTGAGCCGCGTCTCACCCGGCTGCCGCCGCTTGTCTATGCAACGAGTTGCATAGAAGGATCGGGGCATGGCTCTCGAACACGCGATCCTCGTCTCCCTGCTGGAGAAGCCCGGCTCCGGCTACGAGCTGGCCCGGCGGTTCGAGCGGTCCATCGGCTACTTCTGGACCGCCACCCACCAGCAGATCTACCGCGTGCTCAAGCGCATGGAGAGCGACGGCCTGCTCGCCGCCCTCGAGGTGCCGCAGCAGGGCCGGCCGGACAAGAAGGAGTACTCCGTCGCCGGCCCCGGCCGCACCGCCCTCGCCCGGTGGCTCCATGAGCCGATCGAGCCCGAGAGCCTGCGCCACGACCTCGCCGTCAAGATCCGCGGCGCGGCCTTCGACGACCCGGCCGCACTGATCCACGAGGTCGAACGCCACCACCAGGTGCACAGCGACCGCCTCGCGCACTACCTCGCCGGGGAACTGCGCGACTTCACCGGACCCGGCGCGCCCGCACCGCTCGACGCGGGCCGGGAGCTCCAGCACGTCGTGCTGCGCGGCGGCATCGCGTACGAACGCATGACGATCGCCTGGCTCGACGACGTCCTCGCCACCCTCCGCCGGCTCGGCGAGCGCTCCCCGCGCACCTGAACGCACCCGGACCGCACCTCCCGTCCGGCCTTGCCGGACCCCGACCGCACCCGACCGCAAGCTGTCACCGCATCCTCAGGAAGGCGAACCCTCATGGCCGACGCCCTGCTGTTCAACCCGCGCACGTACGACCCCGCCCACTTCGACCCCGAGACCCGCAGGCTGCTGCGCGCCACCGTCGACTGGTTCGAGGACCGCGGCAAGCGCCGGCTGATCGAGGACTACCGCTCCCGCGCCTGGCTCGGCGACTTCCTCGCGTTCGCCGCCAAGGAGGGCCTGTTCGCCACCTTCCTCACCCCGGCATCCGCCGCCGGGCAGGAGGCCGACAAGCGCTGGGACACCGCCCGCATCGCCGCCCTCAACGAGATCTTCGGCTTCTACGGCCTCGACTACTGGTACGCCTGGCAGGTGACCATCCTCGGTCTCGGCCCGGTCTGGCAGAGCGACAACGCCGCCGCGCGCAGCCGTGCGGCCGAACTCCTCTCCCAGGGCGAGGTCTTCGCCTTCGGCCTGTCCGAGCGGACCCACGGCGCGGACATCTACTCCACCGACATGCTGCTGGAGCCCGACGGCAACGGCGGCTTCCTGGCGGGCGGCTCCAAGTACTACATCGGCAACGGCAACGCCGCCGGACTCGTCTCCGTCTTCGGCCGCCGCACCGACGTCGAGGGCCCGGACGGGTACGTCTTCTTCGCGGCCGACAGCCGCCACCCGGCCTACCACGTCGTGCAGAACGTCGTGGACTCCTCGAAGTACGTCAGTGAGTTCCGCCTGGAGAACTACCCCGTCGCCGCCGAGGACGTCCTGCACACCGGCCGCGCCGCCTTCGACGCCGCCCTCAACACCGTCAACGTCGGCAAGTTCAACCTCTGCACCGCCTCGATCGGCATCTGCGAGCACGCGATGTACGAGGCCGTCACCCACGCGCAGAACCGCATCCTCTACGGCCGCCCCGTCACCGCCTTCCCGCACGTGCGCCGGGAGCTGGCCGACGCGTACGTCCGCCTCGTCGGCATGAAGCTGTTCAGCGACCGGGCCGTGGACTACTTCCGCTCGGCCGGCCCCGAGGACCGCCGCTACCTGCTCTTCAACCCGATGACGAAGATGAAGGTGACCACGGAGGGCGAGAAGGTCATCGACCTGATGTGGGACGTCATCGCCGCCAAGGGCTTCGAGAAGGACACCTACTTCGCCCAGGCCGCCGTCGAGATCCGCGGCCTGCCGAAGCTCGAGGGCACGGTCCACGTCAACCTCGCCCTGATCCTCAAGTTCATGCGCAACCACCTGCTGGAACCGGCCGGCTACGCCCCCGTGCCGACCCGCCTCGACGCGGCCGACGACGACTTCCTCTTCCGCCAGGGCCCGGCCCGCGGCCTCGGTTCCGTACGCTTCCACGACTGGCGCCCCGCCTACGACGCGTACGCAGCGGTGCCGAACGTCGCCCGCTTCCGGGAACAGGCCGACGCGCTGTGCGAGTTCGTCGCCACCGCCGCCCCCGACGAGGAGCAGAGCCGCGACCTCGACCTCCTCCTCGCCGTCGGCCAGCTGTTCGCGCTCGTCGTCCACGGCCAGCTGATCCTGGAGCAGGCCCGCCTGACCGGCCTCGACGAGGACGTGCTGGACGAGCTGTTCGCCGTCCTGGTCCGCGACTTCTCCGCGCACGCGGTGGAACTGCACGGCAAGGACTCCGCCACGGAGCAGCAGCAGGCCTGGGCGCTCGGCGCGGTCCGCCGCCCGGTCGTCGACGAGGCCCGCTCGGCCCGCGTCTGGGAGCGCGTCGAGGGGCTGTCCGGTGCGTACGAGATGGCGCCGTAACCGCCCCCGGCCGCCGGCCGCCCGCACCTGCGGGCAGCCGGCGGCCGCGCGGCCGTCCTTCCCGGGGTACCCGCTACCGGGCTGCCGGCCGGGCCGAGACGGTGACGTGGTCGACCCGCATCGGATGGCCGGGTTCGGTGGCCGGGCCCGCGGTCGCCCCGTCGGCGAGCGGGAGCTTGCCCCCGACGGCGACGTTGAGGATCAGGAACAGCCCGTGGTCCACGGCCCGCTTCCAGGTCCCGGCGTCCATCCGGTCGGCGCCCACCCGGTGGTACACGCGGCCGTCCAGGTACCAGCGCACCTCTTCCGCGCCGGGGGAGCGGTCTACCTCCACGGCGTACGTGTGGAAGTCCGTACGGCAGCCGGAGCACGGCTGCGGGCCGGAGGTCAGGCCCACGGGCTCCCGGCACGGGCCGCCTTCCAGGACGCCGCAGTGCATGGAGCCGAAGACGGTGTCCCGCCCGTTGACGGACTCCATGACGTCGAGCTCCCCGACGCCCGGCCAGCCGGTGTACCCGTCGCGCAGCGGCGCCCCCAGGGTCCAGAACGCCGGCCAGTAGCCCGCCGCCTTCGCCCCGGTCACGTCCGGCAGGGCGATCGACGCCTCGATGCGCAGGACCCCGCCGGGCGGCGGCGCGAAGTCGGAGCGACGGGTCTCGATCCGCCCCGAACTCCACTTGCCGTCCTTGCGGGTGGGGACGATCTCCAGTGCGCCCTTGCCGTCGAGGCGGACGTTGTCGGTCGAGTCGGTCATCGTCTCGATCTCGCCCGTGCCCCACTGCGGCGCCGGGCAGCCCGGATAGCAGGTGCCGACGTCGTGGATCCAGCGGTCGGCGGAGGGGCGGCTGCCCGCCGGGCCGTCGAAGTCGTCCCGCAGCAGCCGGGTCCACCCGTCCGGCCCCGGCGTCGTGGACCCGTCCGGCCCCGAAGTCGCGGACCCGCCCGGGGCGGGGAGCGCGCCGGTCTGCGTGAGCAGGCGCTCCAGCCGGGCGGTCAGCACGACGGCGGCCACGTTGGTCAGGTGGGCGTCGTCCCGGTAGAGCAGGATCCGGTCGAGTACGGCCGGGCAGGTCGGGCCGTTCCCCGGGCACAGGACCGGGTTCACGCTGATGCTCCGTACGCCCGGCAGGGCACCGGACGCGATCCGCCGCGCCAGCGGGTCGGGCTGCCGGGAGTCCGCCCGGCTGAACGCGCAGTCGTCCGGGGACCCGGGGCTGCCGGACACGCACGCCGGGATGTCCGTACCCGGCACGGGGGTGTCCTCGATGTAGACGATCGGCGCCCCGAGGGCCCGCAGCGGCTCCAGCGTCCTCTCCCAGCCCTCGGCCAGACGCCCGGGGTCGGAGGTGTAGCGGTTGAGCGAGGAGATCACGATCAGGCGCGGCTTCGGCTGCTGCCGCAGCCGCTCGAGGGTGTTCGCCCGCCAGGTGTCGCACTCCCGGTAGGCCCGGCCGAGCTGGGGGTTGTCCACCGTCAGCTGCGGCAGCGGGCAGCCCTGCTTGACCAGTTCCTGGAGCGCCCAGCCCCGGCGCGCGGCGAGCGCCAGCATCGGGGAGAACCACTGCCCGGCGTGCGAGTCGCCGAGGAGCACGATCCGGTCAGCGCTGCCGACCGCGCCGAACAGGCAGCCGGGGCTGCGGGTCACGGCCGGGGCGACCTGGCAGGCCCCGTCCGGCGGGAAGTCCTTGCGTGCCTGCGCGGGCCCCGGCACCACCGGACCGCCCGCGAGCGGGGCACCGGCGGTCCGGGCGAGCAGGGTGGGACCCGACGCGGCGCCCGGCGGCAGGCCCTTCAGGTCGACCGGGGTGGCCGGGCCCAGCAGGTGCAGGGTCGTGGTGCCCATGACCAGCGCGAGCACGACCGGCAGCACGACCGCCGAGACGCCCACCGACAGCCCGCGCCGCGGGAGTTCGGAGACCGTACGGCTGCGCCGCAACGGCTGTTCGACCCAGCGCAGGGTGGCGAGCGCGGGCAGGACGGCCGCCAGCGTGAGCGCGGTCCTGGCGGGCCAGCCGAGCGTGCCGAACCGGGCCTCGGCGAGGACGAGCACAGGCCAGTGCCACAGGTACAGGTTGTAGGACAGCCGCCCCACCGCCCGGGGCGCCCGCGCGGCCAGCAGCCGCCCGACTCCGTACGCCGCCCCCTGGACGTCCCGCTCCCCGCGGCCGGGTATCGCGGCCAGGATGACGGCGGCGGTGGCCAGCGTCGGCACGAGCGCCGCATAACCGGGGTACGGCGTCGAGGAGTCGTACGACACCACGCACCAGCCGATCGCCGCGGCCCCCGCCCAGCCGCACAGCAGCCGCAGCGGCCGCGGCCCGCGCATCAGGTGCCAGGGCAGCAGGGCGAGCAGCGCACCGGCGCCGAACTGCCAGACGCGGGCGGGCGTTCCGAGGTACGCGAGCGAGGCGGAGCGGTCCGTCCAGTGCAGCGACAGGGCGAACGACCCCAGGGCCAGCAGCGCGGTGAGCAGCGCCACCGCGGAGCGCACGGCCCGGCCCCGGCGTACGGCTCTGGTGGTGCAGAGGACCATCACGGCCAGCAGCGGGCCCCAGAACAGGTAGAACTGCTCCTCGACGGCGAGGGACCAGAAGTGCAGCAGCGGGCTCTGCTCGTGGCCGGCGGCGAGGTAGTCGGTCTGCTGCGAGACGAACCGCCAGTTGGCGAGGGAGAGGGCTGCCGCGACGACGTCGTACTCGAGGTCGGCGCGGCGCAGCGGTACGGTCAGCCAGGCTCCGGCCACCGCCACCGCGGCGAGCACCACGGCGGCGGAGGGCAGCAGCCGCCGGGCGCGCCGGGAGAAGAAGTCCGCGAGCCGGATCCGGCCGGTGGTGACGGCCTCCCGGACCAGCAGACCGGTGATCAGGTAGCCGGAGATGACGAAGAAGACGTCCACGCCGACGAAGCCGCCCTGCGCGCCGGGGATACCGGCGTGGAAGGCGAGGACCGCGAGGACGGCGACCGCCCGCAGGCCCTCGATGTCGGGCCGGAAGGCGGACCGGTGCGGGCTGGGTCCGGACTCGCCGCCGGAGCGCGGGCGGGATGCGGGCGGCGCGGGCGGCGGTGCGGTGCGCCGCCGGCGGGGTCGCAGGCCGGGAGCCACGGGGAACGGCATGGTGACGGGGCCTTTCAACTCAGCCAGGGAAGCATCGGGTTGACCCACCCGGACGCCAGCAGGCCGGTGAGCAGGAGGAGCGCGGAGGCGGCGAGGGTCTCGGGCCAGCGGCGGGGCAGCATGCCGGTGCGCGAGCGCAGTACGGCCCGCAGCCGGGCGTGCAGCAGGCGGACGACCGGCTGCGCGGCGTGCCGGGTGCCGGCGGCTGCGCGGGCGTCCGGGCGCAGCTCGGCCGCGAGGTCCCGGATCAGCGGGACGTTGATCTGGCACTGCACCGCGAGGTAGAGGAGCAGCCCCCAGTTGGGCTCCCAGCCGTTGCGGGCCACGGCCAGCGCGAGGCCCGCGGCGGCGGCGCCGTTGGACAGGACGAGCCAGACCAGCGAGACGGCCACGACCCGGCGGGCCATCCCGCCCCGGGCCGCGGCGCTGCGCGTGCCGGTGGGCACCCAGGCGGCGCTGCGGCCCCGCAGCGTGTGCAGGAACGCGGTGGCCGCGGCCACGCTGGTCAGGACGTTCGCCCGGATCACCTCCACCCGCCAGCGGGTGCGGCTGATCCGCGGCAGCAGCACGTGCCAGAGCCACAGCGGGGCGAGCAGCGGCAGCACGTGCCAGGGCCGGATGTCGTCCGGGTACCAGAACAGCATCACCAGCGGCGGGAGCGGCGCCGCGAAGGTGTTCACCGCCGTGGTGAGGTAGCCGACGATGCCCTCGTAGAAGCACAGCCGCATCCGCCAGGGCGCGCGCATCCGCCGCAGCACGGGGGTGCCGAGCAGGTGGAGGTTGCCCATGGCCCAGCGGTACTGCTGGTTGACGAAGGACGTGACCTCGTCGGGCGAGGTGCCCTTGGCGACCAGCACCGGCACGTACAGGGTGCGGAACCCCTGCGCGTGGAGGGCGAGCCCGGTGTACAGGTCCTCGCTGTGGTCGAGCCGGGCGAAGCCGCCGGCCAGGTCGATCGCGCTGCGCCGGTACACGGCGTTGCTGCCACAGCAGATCGCGGCGTCGCTCGCGTCCCGGGACGGCTGGATCCAGCGGAAGAACCACTCCTGCGCGGAGCCGGCGGCGCGCTGGATCCAGCCCATGGTCTCGTCGGTGTCGAAGCACTGCGGGCTCTGCACGATGCCGACGGCGGGGTCGGCCAGGTACGGCACGAGGTGGTGCAGGAAGTCCGGCCTGGGCGCGAAGTCCGCGTCGAGGATCGCGATGAACTCGGCGCTGCTGAGCGTGAGTGCGTGGTTGAGGTTCCCGGCCTTCTTCAGGTGCCCGCGGTCGGGGCGTACGACGTACTCGTAGCCGTACGAGGCCGCGAGCGCGGCGACTTCGGGCCGGTCGGCGTCGTCCAGGACCCAGACGGTCAGCGCGCCGGGCCAGTCGACGGCCGCGACCGCGCGGTAGGCGTTGGCGAGGACGGGGAGCGGTTCGCCGCAGGTCGGCAGGTAGAGGTCGACGCCCGGCAGCCGGCCCGGCCGCCAGGCGTGGAGGAGCACCTCGTGCGACTGCCGGGTCAGCCGGCGCTGGCGCAGGCTGTTGACGGAGGAGAGCGCGAGGGCCGCGACGTTGAGGCCGAGGACGGCGAGGAAGGCCCACAGGGCCGGCGTCCGCAGCGCGAAGGTGAACATGGTCGCCGCCGTGAACACGAAGGCGAGCGAGGTGCTGACCAGGACCCAGCGGCGTTGCGGGCCGAAATACCAGTAGAGCTCCTCGTCGGACGGTGGTTGAGGTAAGTGATGAACGGTCATGAAGCCCCCCACGGCTGCGTACGTGCCCCGTTTCAGGTGGCCCACCCTAGCGCCAGAGGTATAGACCATTTGCGCAAGAGGAGGCCGGCGGACGGAATGAGACACGGGATTGGCGCGACTCGATTGGTCCAGACCTATCGGACGTGCCCATCCGACCGACAGCACCGGCCGGTCCGGAAAGGCGCAGGTCACGCGCGGATGAACAGCATGTGAAAGCCGGGCCCAACGGGGTGCGCGGGGCGGTCGCGGGGGTGCCGGGGCGCGGCGGGTGGCCGATCCTGGTGGCATGGGTGCCAACGGTGCCGGCGGCGGTGCGGGCACCACTCGCCCCGGCCCGGTGAGCGGTCCCCGGCCGTACGCCGCGTACGCGGGAGCGGCCCGCCGCTCCCTGCGGGTCACGCTGGCCGCCGGGGCCGCGTTCTACTTGTTCCTGTACGGGTTCGGGCAGCCGGTCGCCGCCACCTACGCCCTCTTCGCCGCGGTCTCACTGGCCGGGCTCTCGCGCATCCCGGGGACCGGGCGGCAGCGGGCCGCCGTGCTGCTGCGGCTGCTGCCGGCGGCCTGGCTGCTGGTCGTCGTGGGCACCTTCCTGGCCGTACGGACCTGGACCGCGGTGGCCGGGATGCTGGTCATCGGCTTCGCGCTGGGCTTCGTCGCCGTCGGCGGGCCCCGCCCGGCCGGCGCGGCCCCGGGACTCCAGCTGCTCTACATCCTCCCGTCCTTCCCGCCGTACGCTCCGGACACCCTGGACGAGCGGCTGACCGGGACCACCACCGGGATCCTGCTGCTGATCCTCGCCGAGACGTTCCTCTTCCCCGATCCGCCGACCGTGCCGTACCGCGAGCTCGCCGCCCGCGCCGCGGTCACCGCCGGGCAGTGCGCCGGGGAGCTGGCCCGGGCGCCGTTCGCGCTGTCCGCCGCCACGGCGGACGCCGCGCGGACGGCCGCCGAGACCTTGCGGCCCTCCACGGTTCCGGAGGCGGAGCGCCCCGCCGGGCCCGGGGTCCGCTCCCGCGGGCTGGCCCACACCGGGCTGGCCGGACGCACCCTGCTGAACCGGCTGGCGCGGCTGCCCGCCGTACCGCCGGGCCGCGAGCCCACGGCCGCGGCCCTGGACCTGCTGCACGCCGTCGGCCGGTCCGCGGCGGACAGCGCCGCGCTGCTGCGCGGGGAGCCCGGAGCCGGGGTGCCGGACTCCGGAGCGGCCCGCGAGCGTGCCCGGATGGCCGCCGCGCCGACCGCGCACACCGGCCCGGCGGCGCTCCGGCGCCGCGCGGCCCTGATCGAGCTGGCCGACGCCGCGCGGGCGCTGGCGGCGGCCGCGGAGATCGCCGTACGGGGGAGGGCGGCCGGCCCCGGCCTCCCCATCGGCCGGTTCTGGTACGTGCGGATGCGGGCGCCGCAGCTGTGGTGGCGGCGGCTGGTGGGGCACGCGGGGAGCAGGTCTGTCTTCTTCCAGAACGCGGTGCGGATCAGCCTGGCGCTGGCCGCCGCCCGGGCCGTCGCCGGTCTGGCCACCCTGCCCCACGGCTTCTGGGCGATGCTGGCGACGCTGACGCTGACCCGTACGACCCTGGGCGCGACGCGGACCGGAATCCGCCAGGCGCTGGTGGGCACGCTCATAGGCGCCCTGTGCACGGCGGGGGTGCTCGCCCTGGTCGGGACGGACGCCACGGTGTACGCCGCCGTGATGCCGCCGCTGATGCTGCTCACGTTCACGGTGGGGCCGGTGAAGGGCGTCGGCTGGTCGCAGGCGCTGTTCGCGCTGGTGGTCGCCCTGGTCTTCGCCCAGCTGGCACCGGCCACCTGGCGGCTGGCCGAGGTCCGGCTGCTGGACGTGCTGATCGGCAGCGCGATCGGCGCGGTGTTCGGGCTGCTGGCCTGGCCGCGGGGCGCACAGGACGAGGTGCGGCGCTCGGGCGCGGTGCTGCTGAGGTCCGCCGCCGAGGCCGTGGTCGCCACGGCCGCGGTGATCGCGGCCGGCGGCGTACGGGATCCGGGCGCGCCGCCGACGTACGGGGCGCTGCGGCACTCGCTGGTCCTGGCCGAGTCGGCGTTCGCGCAGCTCCAGAGCGAACCGGGCGCCCGGATGCCGCCGGCGGTCGACTGGCAGGCGGTGCTGCTGGCCGGGCACCACACGCTGTGGGGCGCGGAACGGGTCCTGGCGGCGCCCGTTCCGGCCCGGGGCCCGGCGGTGCCCGTCACCGTACCGCCGCTGGAGCCTGCGGTGGCGGCCGCGGTGACCCGGTCCGGGGACCGGGTGGCGGGGCGGATGCTGCTGCTGTCCGCCGCGCTGGACCCGACCGGGGACGCCCCGCAGGTGCCGCCGGCACCGGCGGGCCGCCCCGACGTGGCGGAGACCGATCCGGCCGGGGCGCCGGGCGCCTACTACGCCGCCGCCGGCTGGCTCGCGTCCCTGTCTGCGGACCTGGAACGGATCGCGGGCACGGGCCCGGGGCGGTCCTGACGGCCGGGCAAGGCAGCCCGCGCTGCCGGGCGGGCAGGCGTCGATCTCCGTCCGGCCCTCCGCGTGGGCGGTGCAGCCGGCCGGCAGGGCGGCGCCGGCGCCCGGGATGCACGGAACGGGGGAATGCGGGCAGGACGGAGCATCCCTTCGGGTGGTGTGCGGGTGAGCCCGGCAACCTGTCGGCGACGACCGGGTTCATCGTGCAGATGCCGAACTGGCCCGGCAATCACCCGCTGTTGGGGTGCCGGCTCCGGAAAACCGATTCGCTCGAATTTCCGTATGCACGATTCATACGAACCGGCAGTCGCGGAAGTGAAGCCGGTGGACGGCGCGTTGACATGGATACGCCCACCGGTGCTCCGGTCCCGCCGGAGGAAATCCGTTATGCCCCCAGCCGGACCCGGCCGGGCCCCGTACCCGTCGGCCTGTTCGAAGGTTCACCCCTCTGGCACACCGCCCCCGCGCGTCGCGCCGACGGGTTCCGCCGGACCCGCCCGCGGGGAGGACGCGGGGGAGGATGGGAGGGCCATGCCCGCACCGGCGTTCGTCACCGAGCGCGGTCCCGTCCCGTGGAGGAACCACCCGTGAACCACTCGCCCGAGTCCTTCCGACTGCTGCCCGGCGCCGGCGCGTCGCCGGTGATCCTGCACGTGCCGCACTCCTCGCGCCTCATACCGGAGTCCGTCCGCAGCGGCATCGTGCTGGACGACCGGGCGCTCGGAGAGGAGCTGGACCACATCACCGACTCCTTCACCGCGGACATCGCCGCGGAGGCCGCGGCGCGGGCGGCGCTCACGCCGTGGCGGTTCGTCAACGGCCTCTCGCGTCTCGTCGTCGACCCCGAGCGCTTCCCCGACGAGCGCGAGGAGATGCTGGCCGTGGGCATGGGCGCGGTGTACACGCGCACCACGCACCGCGAGCGCCTGCGGCCGGACGGCTTCGACGGCCGGCCGCTGATCGAGCGCTACTTCCACCCGTACGCGGACGCCATGACGCGGGCCGTGGAGGACCGGCTGGAGGCCGTCGGACGGGCCGTGATCATCGACGTCCACTCGTACCCGGCGCAGCCCCTCCCGTACGAACTGCACGGCGCCGGCCCGCGACCGCCGGTCTGCCTGGGCACGGACGCCTTCCACACCCCGGCCGGCCTCCGCGCCGCGGCCGAGAAGGCGTTCGCGGGCTTCGGCGGCACGGGGCTCGACAGCCCCTTCGCCGGTACGTACGTGCCGCTGGAGCACTACGGCAAGGACGACCGCGTCGGCGCGCTGATGGTGGAGATCCGCCGGGACGTCTACATGTCCGGGCCGGGCGGCCCCGCCGGACCCGGCCTCGTCACCCTGGCGGCGGCCCTGGCGGAACTCGTCGACGGCCTGCTCGCGTAGTCCCGCGCCCCTCCCCGCCCGGCCCGACCAGAAGTTACCGGGAGGTAGCCACGGGGTGGGCCGGGGCGGTAGCGTCGGCCGCCGAGAAGGGGAGAGCCATGCCTCGTACGTTCACCGTGTCCGACAGCATCGTCGTCCACGTCAGTCCCGCCGACGTCTACCGGCACGTCTCCGATCCCGCCCGGATGGGCGAGTGGAGCCCCGAGAACCTCGGCGCCACGGTCCGCGCGGGCAGCGGCGGCGAGACCCGCCCCGGGATGGTCTTCGACGGGCGGAACAAGCGCGGGGCCTTCCGCTGGACCACCCGGTGCACCGTGACGGCGGCCGAGACGGACCGGCTGTTCCGGTTCCGGGTGCACGCCATCGGGATCCGGCGTCCGCGGATACCCGGCCCCATCGCCACCTGGGAGTACCGCTTCGAGCCGGTCCCGGAGGGCACCCGGGTGACCGAGACGTGGACCGACGACCGCCGCGCCTGGCCGGACGCCGTGGCCCACGCCTTCGACCGGGTCGCGACGGGCGGGCACACCTTCGCCGATTTCCAGCGCAGGAACATCCGCACCACCCTGCGCAACCTGAAGAAGGCCCTGGAACCGGCCTGATCACGCCGGTGCGTCCACGGTGCCCGAGGGGTCAGACGGCGGGCTTGCCGGGCTGGTCGTGGGTCGAGCAGTGGATGCCGCCGCCGCCCGAGGCGATCGTGTCGATCCCGACCGGCACGATGTCCCGGTCGGGGAAGTGCTCCTGCAGGATGCCGCGGGCGCGGTCGTCGGCCTTGCGGTCGCCGAAGCGGGGCATGAACACGGCGTCGTTGGCGATGTAGAAGTTGGCGTACGTCGACACGAAGTCGTCGCCCTCGCCCGTGATCCTGTTCAGGTCGGGCTGCGGCAGGTCGATGACCTCGAAGCGGCGGCCGCGGGCGTCCGTCGCCTTCGACAGCACGGACTTCGCCTGGTCGGCCGACCGGGACCAGGAGTCCGCCGGGGTGCTCGGGTGCGCGCGGTCCAGCAGGACCACACCGGGGGCGGCGAAGCGTACGAGGCTGTCCACGTGGGCGTCGGTGATGTCCTCCCCGCGTACGCCGGCCAGCCAGATGACCTTCTCGATGCCGAGGGTCTGCTTGAGCTCCGCCTCGATCGCGTCCCGGCTCTTGCCCCGGTTGCGGTTGTCGTTGACGATCGAGCTCTCCGTGATCAGCAGGGTGCCCTCGCCGTCCGGCTCGAAGGAGCCGCCCTCGGCGACCAGCGGGGCCTGGACCCGGGGGATCCGGTACTCCCGGAGCAGGGTGCGGCCGACCTTGCCGTCGTTCGTGTGCTCCTGCTTGTCGCCCCAGCCGTTGAAGTTGAAGTCGACACCGACCACCTTGCCGCCCTCCTCGACGAAGACCGGGACGGTGTCGCGGGCCCAGAGGTCGTCCACGGCCAGCGGGATGACCTCGACCTGGGAGCCGCAGGCCCGCTGGGCGGCGTTCACCTGGGAGGGCCGGGCCATCATGACGACCGCCTCGTACTCCCCGATCGCCCGCGCGATCCGCGCGATGTCCTCGCGGACGTACGGCAGGTCCTCCTCCCAGACCGAGGACAGCGCCGGCCAGGACATGAACGTGCGGGTGTGGCTCTCCCACTCCGCGCCCAGGCGGCGCTCGGGACCCGTGGACGCCCGGAGGGAGGAGCCGACGGGGGCGCTGGAGCGCACGGCGGTGTCGGAGGGGCCGCAGGCCGTGGCGCCGAGCGCGACGGCGCCGAGCCCGGCGAGCGTGCGCAGGGCGGTCCGGCGGGTGGGAGGCAGGTTCGACACGGGAACTCCGATCGTGGACTGGCGGGACGAGTGCATCCGGCCAGGGCGGGCGCGGGAGGCGCGGCACGGGCCGACGGCCCCGGGCTTCCACCACCACGGTGCGCGCTGAACCCCGCGAACGGCCGGTACGCACGAAGAAGTGGTACGGCCACGTGTCGCCACTCTGGCACTGACTGGAAATTCAGTCAACCGCGAGGAAGCGGGCCCTGGAGAGCGCCACCGACGCCCGCGGCCGCCGCCTCGCGATCACCGAACTCCCCGTACCGGACCGCCGTCGCATCCGCGGCGGGGGAGCGGACTTCCCGTCCGGCTACACCAACTGCTACACGGCGAACGGCGCCGTCGTCATGCCGCAGTTCGGCGACGCGTACGCGGACGGTCTGGCCCACGCCACCCTCCAGGCCGCCTACCCCGACCGGCGCGTGGTCCGGGTCGGCATCGACGGCATCGCCGCCGGCGGCTGCATCCACTGCGCCCCCCAGTCGCACCCGGCCGTCCCGCCGGCCCTCTGATGCCCGCCGCACGCGGACGGCCCGCCAAAGCCGCGGCACCCCGGCCGGCGGCACCCGCGCCGGGGAGCACACCCGGTGACGGCCCGCGTACGCCCGCTCCGGAACGCCCCGGTAAGGTGCGGGTCATGGCGTCTCGCAGCACTCAGATCCTCGAAGCGGCCGCCCGGGTGATCGCCCGGCGCGGGGTACGCGGGCTGCGCGTGGAGGAACTGGCCGCCGAGGCCGGCGTCTCCACCGCCCTGATCTACTACCACTTCAAGGACCGCACCGGGGTCCTGCGCCAGACCCTCGAGTTCATCAACGACCGCGCCGAGCGCTACACCACCGACCGCGACCCGGACGACCCGCCGCTCACCCCTCGGGAGGAGCTGGAGGAAACCCTGCTGCTGGAGCTCCAGGACACCGTGGAGGTGCGGGAGAACAGCTCCGCCTGGGGTGAACTGCGGGCGAGCGCCGTGTTCGACGAGGTGCTGCGCGAGGACCTCGCCAGGGCCACCCTGGTGTGGGTCCAGGAGGTCGCCGCGATGCTGGGCCAGGTCCAGCCGATGGCCCCGGCCTCGTCGCTCGCCGCCGCCGCCGAGCGGCTCACCGCCCTGCTGGAAGGGCTCAGCATGCGGTGGCTCAGCGGCGGTATCAAGATCGGCCACGCGCGGGAGCTGATGCGCGGGGCCATCGACGCCGAACTGGCCGGGCTCCGGCAGGGCTGACGTACCCCCGGTCCCCAGGCCGGGTCGTTTCCTTGCCTCAGCTGCTGGCTGAATTTTCAGTCAGTACGCCGGACGGATCGCGGAGACCGGCCCGGCCGAGGTGCTCTTCACGCGCCCGGGCCGCTCGGTGAGGGTGCCGTACAGCTCGGGGCGGCGGGTCCGCATGAGGCCGAACTCCAGCCAGTCCCGGCGCTGGTCGAGGTCGAGGTCGGCGACGAGGACGGCGGGCCGGTCGCGCGGGGCGCGCAGCACGATCCGGCCGTACGGGTCGGAGACGGAGGACGAGCCGTAGAAGGTGGAGCGGCCTTCGGTGCCCACCCGGTTGGGCACGATCATGAAGAGGGCGTTGGCCAGGCCGTTGGCGCTGATGGCGTGCTCCCACATGGGTCGGGTGTCGAAATCCGGCAGGTCCACCTCGGAGCCGATTGCCGTGGGGTGGACGAGGATCTCGGCACCGTGCAGGGCGTACGCGCGGGCGAGTTCGGGGAACCACTCGTCCCGGCAGGTGGGGAAGCCGAAGGAGGCGCCCTCGTGGGCGACGACGGGGAAGCCGCTGTCGCCGGGCCGGAAGCAGAGGTCCTCGCGGTAGCCGGGGAAGGCCGGGATGTGGTTCTTGCGGGTTCGGGCGATCAGCCCGCCGTCCGGGCCGACGCAGACGGCGGTGTTGTGGCCGAGGCCGCCGTCCGCCGCGCGTTCGTAGAAGGAGGCGTGGACCGTGATGCCGAGGCCGGTGGCCAGCTCGGCGGCGAGACGGACGGTCGGGCCGGTCTCGACGTCCTCCAGGTGGCGCTCGGCGCCGTCGGCCATCGGGTCGTCGGTGTTGCAGAAGTAGGGGCTGCGGGTCAGCTCGGGGAGGCAGACCACCTTCGCGCCCTGCCCGGCGGCGAGGGCCACGCCCTCGCGCAGCCGGTCGTCGTGTTCGCGCTGGTCGGCGTATCAGCGCAGCTGGACGAGGCCGACGCGCAGCGGTTCGCGCTCGCCGGGCTCCGTACGGGCCGGGGAGCCGTAGGAGGTGAGGAGTGCGTACGGGGTCACGGGACGGACCGCCTTCCGAGGTTTCGGGCTATTATTTGACTGAAATTTCAGTCAGGATGGTGAAACGAAAGGATTCAGTCAAGAGAAGATCCACATGCGGAACCGATCGGTATCGTTTGGCGTCCCGGGCCCAACGCCCGGTGCAGGAACGGACGGTGTTCTTCTGTGGAGGGATCCTTGGGCGGCTCATCTGCCGGCGGTGTTCCGGGCGCTTCCCCCGCCGCGGCCGTGTGCGTCATCGGCGCGGGTCTGTCGGGTCTGGCGGCCGCACGCGCGCTCTCGGCCGCGGGAATCGACTTCGTCTGCCTGGAGAAGGCACGCGACGTCGGAGGGATCTGGCGCCAGCCGGGGGCCGGCGAGCCGGGCCCGGCCTACCTGTCCCTGCACGTGAACAGCGCCAAGCAGCTCACCGGTTACGCCGACTTCCCGATGGCGCCCGAACTGCCCCTCTACCCCCGGCACGGCGACGTCGCCGCCTATCTGCGGTCGTTCGCCGAGTGGGCGGGGCTGCTGCCCCGCATCGAACTGCGCACCGAAGTCCTCTCCGTGCGGCAGGACGGCGACGGCGCCTGGGAGGTCACCAGCCGGGACGCTCGGGGAGCGGTGGCGCAGCGGCGCTTCGGGCACGTCGTCGTCGCCTCCGGCCACCACACGGAGGCCGCGCTGCCGGATCCGCTGCCGCCGGGCTCCGACTCCTTTGCCGGAAGGATTCTCCACTCGATGGAGTACCGCGACGGCAGCGACTTCGCCGGCCTCCGGGTGGTCGTGGTCGGGATGGGGGCGTCGGGGGTGGACATCGCCGTGGACCTCTCCCGGCACGCCGCGCAGACGGTGCTGTCCGTCCGCCGGGGCCTGCACGTCGTGCCCAAGCAGCTCTTCGGCATGTCCGTGGACCTGATCGCCGATGCGCCGTGGTGGAACGACATGCCCTTCCCCGAGCAGCGCCGCTTCGTGGAGCAGGCGCTGCTCGTGGCCCGGGGGAGGCTCTCGGACTACGGCCTGCCCGAGCCCGACCACCCGGTCTTCGCCTCGGCCGTGACCATCTCCGACGAGATCCTCAGCCGGATCCGGCACGGCGGGGTGATACCGAGGCCCGCGGTCGGCTCCCTGGACGGCAGCCGGGTGTGCTTCACCGACGGGAGCGCCGTCGAGGCGGACGCGATCGTCTACTGCACCGGATTCCGGATGGCGTTCCCCTTCCTGCCCGCCGGGTGTCCGGCGGGAGCCGGCCGGGGGGCCGCCGTGGAGCTGTACAGGCGCGTCGTCGCGCCCGACCGGACCGGCCTGTACTTCGTCGGTCTGATCCGGCCCGTGGGCTCGATCACGCGGCTCGTGGAGGCCCAGGCCCGGTGGGTGGCGCGGCTCGTCGGCGGCGACGTGGCCCTGCCGACCGCAGAGGTCATGCGCGAGGAGATCGGTACGTACCTGAACGGCGTCGAGAAGCGCTACGGACGGACCGAAGGCGCATCCATCCAGGTGGACGTCGGCTCCTACCTGCGGGAGCTCCAGGACGCGTGAGGCGGCCTGACCCCGTACGCCTCCGAGGAGATGTAGGCCGTCACCCGCGTGGGCCGGCCCTGCTGGTGGGCGAGCCCCAGATAGGCGATGAGCCCCACGCCGTCCTGCAGCCCCCGGGAGGTCGCGGCGGACAGCGACCGGACGAACGGGGCGGGGTCCATGCCGTGCCGGCCGAGCACGGCCAGCGCCCGGTCGAGCGCCTCGCCGTCGTGCCGGGCGTAGTCGCGGACCGGGATGTAGAGCGTGAAGCCGCTCGGCCGGCCGGTCGCCGTCTCGGTGAAGGCGTGGCAGGACTGGACGGGCCGGCGGCCCGGCCGCAGGTCCTGCCCGGCAGCAGCGCGGAAGAACTTCCTGAGCTCCCTGCGTCCCGGGCCGCCGTCCATGCGGGACAGGCCGGCCGCCTCGGCGGCCGACAGGCCGTGGTGCGCGACGTAGACCTTCACCCGCGGCTCTTCCCAGTCGCCCAGGTCCAGGGCGAAGAACAGGTGGCGGTCGCCCTCCGGCAGCGCCTCGAACGCCCGCGTGTGGCCGAGCCGGCGCAGGGCCTCGCGCACCGTCTCGGCGGAACGTTCCTGCCCGGACGCCGCCGGGTTCAGGTACACCTTGACCTTGGGCACTCCGCCGGGGAGCAGTTCCAGCGCGCACCAGAGAGCGAGCGGCCCCTCGGGGTCCGGCGGGAAGAACAGGTCCTCCAGGTCGTCCAGGCGCGCGGTGTCGAACCCCCACCGCTTCGCCATCCCGCGGACGACCCGCAGGCCCGTGCGCCCGTTCTGCTCCAGGCTCCCGGCGCCGTACCCCGGCTCCAGCAGCACGCGCAGCGTCGGATCGGCGTCCGCTGTGAACGAGAGCGAGAACTCCACCGGCGTGTGGTCGTCGGAGAGGAAGCAGTCCCCGGCAGGCGGCAGGTCGAGCGGCCGCTCGGCGGACGGGCCCAGTGCCGCCAGCAGCGTCC
Source organism: Streptomyces sp. NPDC037401 (assembly GCF_055602345.1). Classification (NCBI taxonomy): domain Bacteria; kingdom Bacillati; phylum Actinomycetota; class Actinomycetes; order Kitasatosporales; family Streptomycetaceae; genus Streptomyces; species Streptomyces sp. NPDC037401. The sequence continues at coordinate 275,752 of NZ_JBVJWO010000003.1, read as the reverse complement.
GTGCATAGTGAGCGGAGTCGGCTCCGCCCAGCCCCGCGGCCTCGCACAGCCGCAGGGCCTGTCTCGCCGAGTGAGCCCCGAGGGTCTCCCCCGGGGGCGCGGGCGGAGCACCGGGCGGCGGGGCCGCCACCGGTTCTGCGGCCACCGGCCCTGCGGCCACCGGTCCTCCCGCCACTTCCCGGAGCGCCCAAGAAGATACCCGCCTGGGGAGGCGGGTATCGAAGGGGCCCACTGCGGTGGGGAGCTGCATGACAGCGGCGTCGGCGGATCTGTGGTCCACGACACCTCCTTTGCCTCGTAAGCACGACGGAACAACGCGTGGCTCACTACCCCCGGGGCTGATCCTTCATGCGGTGGCGGGGGCTCCGGAGGATGTGGACAGAATCACCTCGTCAACCAGTTGAGGAACTGGCTCCACTTGCCGTTCCGTTCACGCTTGGCGCCCGCGTCCGCCGCCGGGCGCGCAGGCTCCTCGACACGGGGCTGCGGCACGGTCCGGCCCGCCGTCCTGGCCGGGGTGAACCGCGCGGGAAGCGTGGCGAGACCGCGGTTGAAGGGGCCGGGGCGCCAGACGAGGCTGTCCTCCGGCACGGCCAGTTCGACATCGGGAAGCCGGTTGAGGAGGTTCTCGACCGCGGTGACGGTGATCTGCCGGGCGGGGTCCTTCGACGGGCAGGCGTGCGGACCGGCGCTCCACGCCAGGTGGGCGCGGTTGCTGCCGGCCTGACGCGCCGCGGTCAGCGCGGGCCCGGTGTTGGCGGCCGCGAAACTGACCAGGACGAGCTCGCCCGCCTGCAGCTTCTGCCCGGCGAACTCCATGTCGGCCGCCGGATAGTGCGGCGCGAGGTTCTGCATGGGAGGGTTCTCCCACAGCGTGTCGTCGATGGCCTCGTCGATCAGGCCGCCCTTGTGGGCGTACGCGTCGTGGGTGAGCAGCCGGTGCAGGGTGTTGCCGATGAGGTTCCGCAGCGGTTCGTTGCCCGCCACCAGCAGGAGCGCGAGCTGGTGGACCATCTCCTCGTCGGTCAGCCGCGCCTGGTGCTGCATCAGCCACGAGGTGACGTCCTCGCCGGGCCGGGCGCGCTTGAGGGCGACCAGTTCGCCGACCGCTCCGAACAGCACCTCGAACGCCCGCTCGGCGTTGACGCCGTCGAACATGCCGGTGATGCCGAACAGCACGCGGTCGCCGATGTCGGCGGTGCAGCCGAACAGCTCGTTGAACACGAACAGCGGCAGCTGCTTGGCGTAGTCGCCGAGCAGGTCGGCCGAACCCCGCGAACCGAACTGGGAGATGAGGTAGTCCGAGACCTGCCGGGTGCTCTGGCTCAGCCGGCGCGAGTCGACCCGGGCCATGCTGTCCGTGACCGCCTGGCGGAGCCGCAGATGCTCGGCGCCGTCGCTGAACATGCAGTTCGGCCGGTACGCCAGCACGGGCACCACCGGGCTGTCCGGGCTGATCCGGCCTTCGTTGAGGTCCCGCCAGCGGCGCGCGTCCTTGCGGAACGACGCCGAGTCCTGGAGCAGTTGCAGCGCCGTCGAGTAGTCCGTGACGAGCGTGGCCTCCACCCCCGGAGCCAGCTCCACGGGCGCGGTCGGACCGTAGTGGCGCAGGTAGGCGTAGTACGCCTGGGGATCGGCCGCGAACCCCGGTCCGTACAGCGGCACCCGGCCGCCGGCGTCGTGGGCAGGGCACCCTGGCGGGGGTGCGGGGGCGGTGGGATGAGCGTCCATGTCTGCTCCTAGTGAGCGCGGTCCAGCAAAAAGCGGACGAGTGTGATCAGCGCGTCGGCCGACGACCTCTCGTCACGTGCGTCGATGGTGACGACGGGGGTGTCGTCGAGGAGGTCCAGCGCCTCGCGCAGCGCCCGTTCCGTCCGGTCCGGCGTGCCGTCGAAGCGGTTGACGGCGATCGCGTAGTCGAGACCGTACTGCTCGATCAGGTCGATCACGGCGAACGAGTCCGCCAGCCGCTCGGGGTCGACGAGCACCAGGGCGCCGAGCGCGCCGCGAGCCATGTCCTCCCACATCTGAACGAACCGCTGCTGACCGGGCGTTCCGAACAGGTACAGCACGACGCGGTCGCTGATGGTCAGACGGCCGAAGTCCATGGCCACCGTGGTGGTGGTCTTGCTCCGGACGCCCTTGAGGTCGTCGAACGACTCGCCGGCGCGGGTCATCGTCTCCTCGGTGGACAGCGGAGGGATCTCCGATATCGCACCGATGAAGGTGGTCTTGCCGACGGCGAAGTGACCGACGACGAGGATCTTCACGGCGGTCTGCGTCGCACCCTCGCGGACGTACGCCTGTTTATCCAAACTTGGCGCGGAGCCCATTCAGCACCTCCTCCAGGATGTGCCTGTCCGCGAGCGGGGCGCGCTGCACGGGCGGGCGGGTGATGAGGTAGCCGCGCTCGGTGAGGGCGGAGAGGAGGATCTTCACCACACCCATGGGCAGCCGCATGTGCCCCGCTATCTCGGCGACCGAGAGATAGCCGGCGGTGCACAACTCCAGCAGTGCCTGCTCTTCGGGGGAGAGCTGGGTGGGACGCTGCTGTCCGTCGCCCGCCGCGGTGACCAGCGTGATCAGGGACAGCTGTTTTTCGTCGGGCAGGCCGCGCCCCTTGGTGATGACGTACGGACGAACTAATTCCGCGGCCTCGGGTTCCAGTTCGTCGAAGCCCCTCATGAGCGGATGCCGAGGTTCTCGCGCGGCGGAGTCGTCAGGACCTTGCCCAGCTGGCCGACGAGCTGCTGCATCCGGAAGGTGATGTCCTGCATGTCGACGTCCGGCGAGGCGGAGACGCCGAGATATGCGCCCTCCCCGGCGGAAATCAGGAAGACCCAGCCGCCGTCGAATTCGACGAGCGTCTGCCGCCACTGAAGGTGGCCCGCCTCGATGAAGAACCCGAGCGAGCGGCTGAGCGACTGCACGCCGCTCATTGCGGCGGCGACCGTGTCGGCGTTGTCCTTGTCGAAGTCCTTCGTCCGGGCCATCAGCAGACCGTCGGCGGAGACCAGGACCGCGTGCAGCGCCCCGGGAATCTCCAAGGCGCTGTCAAGCATCCATGACAGATCGTTGTTCACGAGATCTCATGCCCTTCGCTGCTCGCATCACGTGTGCTGCTCGTTTGGTCCGCCGGGCCCGGGCGGGTGGCCCGTCCGGACACCGTGCCCCGCTGGAACGCCCCCATGATCGCCGCGGCTTCCACCTCGGAGCGGCCCGTGGCGGGCGCGGCCGACGTGCCGCCGGGCACGATGGCCATCGGGCGCTTGCGGCTGCGCCGCGGCAGGCCGTCGACGGTCGAGGACGTGCTCACCGCGGGTTCGGGACCGCGCGGGTCCGTCGCGGAGACGGGGGCGGCCGGCGCCGGGACCTTCTTCTCCGGCATGGCGGTGAGCAGGTCGTGCGGCAGGAGGAGGACCGCGCGGACGCCGCCGTACGGCGAGCTCGAGTCCACGGACACCTCGAAGCCGAAGCGCTCGCAGAGCACGCCGATCACCGCGAAACCGAACTGCGGGGGACTCCCGAGTCCGGAAACGCCGGAAACCCGCTCGGTCGACAGGAGCTTTTCCGCCCGGGCCCTCTCCTCGTCGTTCATGCCGACACCGGCGTCGTCGACGACGATGCAGATGCCCTTGGGTACGGTACGAATGTTGATTTCGACCACGGTGTCGGGGCTGGAATAGCTGGTGGCATTGTCGAGCAGCTCGGCGAGAGCCAGTGCCACCGGTTCGACGGTCCGATTGGTGATACCGAAGTCGACCTGCGAGAGAATTTCCACGCGACGGAAGTGACGGATTCTTCCCTGCGCGCTGCGGACCACGTCATAAACCGAGGCGACCTCGCGCTGGCGCCCCAGCCAGCCGTCGCACAACACGGCAATGGACTGGGCGCGCCGCCCGAACTGGGAGTTCGTGTGGTCGATTTCCAGAAGGTCCTGGAGAATGACGGATTCGCCGTACTTGCTCTGGAGTCCGGAAATGACCGACTGCTGCTCGGCGGCAAGACCCTGAAGGGTCCGCATCGCGGACTTCAGGACCGACTTCGTCGCGTCCTGGGCCTGCTCCTTCTCGGCCTCGACGGACTTCGAGAAGCTGCTCTCCAGCTCGGCGTAGTGGGTCTTTATGTCTTCGATCTCGTGCTGGAGAGCCCGTGCCGCCCTGCGCTGGCGAACGATGACGGCGACCGCGCCGACGGTGGAGACGAGCAGGGCCCAGACCACTGGGTTCTGTATGTAATGCGTCATAAGACTCTCTTCAGGCGACTGACGGCCAGTTGCTGAATCCCGTCAATGCGGGTGGACCGGCGACCGTCCGAACAGGGGCACCTCCGGATGGCCGCCGTGGTCGGAGATGTCGTTTTGCGCCCATCCGCCGCTCCGCAAGCGCGATGATCGTATCACTGGGCGTGAGCAGGTGACCGACCGTCAATGCGCCGTTCCCTGGTGGGCATTGGCCCGTTCCGGCCCACTTCACGAGAACGTAATGGAGTGCGCGAGGCCTCTCGCAACTCGGCTTGCGCCCCGCCCGGCGAGGTGTCCGATTAAAGGCAATCTATGGCTTTCGGGGCTTGCCGGCGGCCGAGTGGGACGCCGCAGCGCGAGCAGTTACGGACATTCCCCGGATGGCGTGGAATTGCGCGGGGGAGCCGGCGTGCGGGGCGTCGGCCGCGCCGGCCGGCCCGGGGTGTCGGCGGGGCCCGTTAGGCTTCCCGAATGGCCCCTTCGGACCCTTCCCCCGAGCTCTCCGACGCGCTGCAGGTCCTGCACCGCGTCTTCGGCTACAACTCCTTCCGCGGCGAGCAGCAGGAGATCATCGAGCAGGTCGTCGGCGGCGGTGACGCCCTCGTGCTGATGCCGACCGGCGGCGGCAAGTCGCTCTGCTACCAGATCCCGGCACTCGTCAGAGAAGGCACGGGCGTCGTGATCTCGCCGCTCATCGCACTGATGCAGGACCAGGTGAACGCGCTCACCGCCCTCGGGGTGCGGGCCGGCTTCCTCAATTCGACGCAGGACCCCTACGAGCGGCAGGCCGTCGAGCAGGCCTTCCTCGCCGACGAGCTGGACCTGCTCTACCTGGCCCCCGAGCGGCTGCGCTCCGAGGGGACGCAGCGGCTGCTCGACCGGGGCAGGGTGTCGCTGTTCGCGATCGACGAGGCGCACTGCGTCGCCCAGTGGGGCCACGACTTCCGCCCCGACTACCTCGCGCTGTCCATGCTGCACGAGCGCTGGCCGAAGGTGCCCCGGATCGCGCTGACCGCGACGGCCACGAAGGCGACCCACGGCGAGATCGTGGCGCGGCTCGGCCTGGAGGACGCCCGGCACTTCGTCGCCAGCTTCGACCGGCCGAACATCCAGTACCGCATCGCCCCGAAGAACAACCCCCTCAAGCAGGTGCTGGAGCTGATCCGGACCGAGCACGACGGGGACGCCGGAGTCGTCTACTGCCTCTCCCGGGCCTCGGTGGAGAAGACGGCGGCCTTCCTGGTGGAGCAGGGCGTCGACGCCGTGGCGTACCACGCCGGAATGGACGCCCGTACGCGCGCGGCCAACCAGGCGCGGTTCCTGCGGGAGGACGGGGTCGTGGTGGTGGCCACGATCGCCTTCGGCATGGGCATCGACAAGCCGGACGTGCGCTTCGTCGCCCACCTCGACCTGCCGAAGTCGGTCGAGGGCTACTACCAGGAGACGGGCCGGGCCGGCCGCGACGGCGAGCCGGCCACGGCATGGCTGGCGTACGGCCTGCAGGACGTGGTCCAGCAGCGCAAGCTCATCGAGGGCTCCGAGGGCGACGAGGCGCACCGCCGGTCGCTGGGCATGCACCTGGACGCCATGCTCGCGCTGTGCGAGACGGTCGACTGCCGCCGGATGCGGCTGCTGGAGTACTTCGGGCAGTCCGGCGGGCCGTGCGGCAACTGCGACACGTGCCTGACGCCGGCCGAGTCCTGGGACGGGACGGTCGCGGCGCAGAAGCTCCTGTCCACGGTGTGGAGGCTGGCGAAGGAACGCCGCCAGAAGTTCGGCGCCGGCCAGATCATCGACATCCTGCAGGGCAAGAAGACCGCCAAGGTCATCCAGTTCGACCACGACGGGCTCTCGGTCTTCGGCGTCGGGTCGGACCTGAGCACCGCGGAGTGGCGCGGGGTGGTGCGCCAGCTGCTGGCGCTGCGGCTGCTGGCGGTGGAGGGCGACTACGGCACCCTCGTGCTGACGGACGACAGCGGCGAGGTGCTCGGCGGGCGCCGCAGCGTCCCGATGCGGAAGGAGAAGGCCGCCGCCGCGCCGTCCCGCAAGGAGTCCGGGTCGCGCTCGGGCAAGGGCGCGCGCGTGCCGGTCGACCTGCCGGCCGCGGCCGAGCCGGTCTTCCTGGCCCTCCGGGCCTGGCGCGCCGCGACCGCGCGCGAGCAGGGAGTACCGGCGTACGTCGTCTTCCACGACGCGACGCTGCGGGAGATCGCGACGCGCCTGCCCGCGACGGTGGAGGAGCTGGGCGGGGTCGGCGGGGTCGGCGAGGCCAAGCTCGCCAAGTACGCCCAGGGCGTCCTCGACACCCTGGCGGAGTGCGGCGCCGCGGCTGCGGCCCCTGCCGGGCCGGGCCCCGCAGCGGGCGCCCCGGTGGCGGACCCCGCGGCGGCGCACGGGGAGGAGCCGCCCTTCGGGCCGGAGGAACCGGAGGAAGAGGACCCGCCCTGGGACGACTGGCAGTGAGGCGGTCCCGGCGTGGCCGCGGGGCCGGGGGCCGGGTCCGGGAAGACGCCGACGGGTGCGCACCGGCGGGGGAGGCCGGTGCGCACCCGTCGGGGGGTGCGGGTCGGGTCAGGACCGGCCCGTGAGCTCCGGCTCGCGGTCGGCCGGTCCGGCTCCCTGGGTCCCGGCCTGCGGCGTGCGGGACTTCAGCACGGCCCAGCCGATCCCCAGGCAGACCGCCCAGCCGGCACCCACGTACAGCGAGACGCGGCTGTCGGGGTCGATGGCGATCAGCACGGTGACCATGAGCAGGAAGGCCACGGCGATCCAGCTGCACAGCGTGCCGCCCGGCGCGGGGAAGGACGACGCCGGGAGGCGGCCGGCCACCACCGCGCGGCGGTAGCGGATGTGGCTGACCAGGATCATCAGCCAGGTCCAGATGCCGGCCGCCGTCGCGACCGACATGACGTACCCGAACGCCTTCTCGGGGACCACGTAGTTCAGGACCACTCCGATGCCCATGAGGGCGGCGGAGAGGGTGATGCCGAGGGCCGGGGTCTTGGTGGAGCTCAGCTTGCCGAGGATCTTGGGGGCCTCGGAGTTGGCGGCGAGGTCGCGCAGCATGCGGCCGGTGGAGTACATGCCGGAGTTGCAGGACGACAGGGCCGCGGTGAGGACCACGAAGTTGACGATCGCCGCACCGGCGGGAATGCCGATCTTCGCGAAGGCCGCCACGAAGGGGCTGACGCCCGGCTCGAACTCGGTCCACTTCACGACCATCAGGATCACGCTGAGGGCGCCGACGTAGAAGACGATGATGCGCCACGGCAGGGTGTTGATCGCCTTGGGGAGGGTCTTCTCCGGGTTCTCGGACTCGCCCGCGGTGACGCCGACGAGCTCGACGGCGAGGTAGGCGAACATGACGCCCTGCAGGGTCATCAGGCTGGAGCCGACGCCCTTGGGGAAGATGCCGTCGAAGGCCCAGAGGTTGGACACCGCGGCGGTGTCACCGGCCGCGCTGAACCCGAAGGTCACGACGCCGATGCCGATCACGATCATGCCGATCAGGGCGGTGACCTTGACCATCGAGAACCAGAACTCGATCTCGCCGAAGATCTTCACCGAGATGAGGTTGGCGACGTAGAGGACCACCAGGAAGACCAGGGCGGTCACCCACTGCGGGACCTGCGGGAACCAGTAGTGCACGTAGATCGCCGCGGCGGTCAGCTCGGCCATGCCGGTGACCACCCACATGAGCCAGTACGTCCAGCCGGTCGCGAATCCGAAGAACGGGCCGAGGAATTCACGGGCGTACTCCGCGAACGAACCCGAGACGGGCCGGTACAGGAGCAGTTCGCCGAGCGCCCGCATGATGAAGAAGACGATGACGCCGGCGAGGGCGTACATGAGGATGAGGCTGGGCCCGGCCTTCGCGATGTTCGCGCCGGCGCCCAGGAAGAGGCCGACACCGATGGCGCCGCCGATGGCGATCATCTGGACCTGGCGGCTGCCGAGCCCGCGCTCGTAGCCCTCCTCGGGCGTGCCGCCCGCGGTCGTGCCGTCGTCGTCGCCGCGGTGCTGTTCAACCTGCGTCGAGGTCATGCTGTGGTGCGCCTTTCCGCTCCATGGCGATCCGCGGCCGTGCTCGGCTGCGGATCGGGTTCCGATCCCCCGGATGCTGATGGAGTTGCTGCCGACGGTCGGCCGGCTCCAGCGCCTCTGCGCGGACATGGGTGGTCCGGCAGGCGGTCGTGAAGATGTACCACGGCATCCGGCGCAGAACCGTGGCGTACATCACCGGCAAATCAGTCATTCGCCAGTGATCGGGCCCAAAGGCCCTCGTACGGTCACGGGATCGTTATCCGGATCTGAGGCTCCGCTGAGCGAGCGTGCAGTGACAGCACGGCAATGTGTGCCGTGCGGGTTGCTCGCGCGGTCGGCCGGACACGCGGCGTGACCGAAGCGTGATCAAAGGGCGCGCCCGAGGCGGCGCCGGACCGCCGCCCGCCCGGCGCGGCGGCCTGCGGCCGGCAACTCGCCCCGGGCGAGGTGGGGTTGGCGGGGGCGCGGGATGTGCACCGGGGCGCGGACCGGCAAGAGGGGCCGATCCGGCAGGGCTTGGCCGGTTCCGCTCTTGCGGGTGGCCTCCGGGCGACCCTTTGTCATCTCGTAAGGTTAGGCTAACCTTCCCAGCGTGCAGGTAGCTGAAGAGACCACCGCGGCGTTGCGTCCCCGCGGCCATGAACTGGCGGCCACGGGCGTCACCGTGGCCTACGACGCCGTTGACGTCGTACACGATGCTTCGTTGACGCTGCGGCCCGGGCGGGTGACCGTCCTCGTGGGGCCCAACGGCAGTGGCAAATCCACACTGCTGCGCACCGTAGCGCGGCTCCAGCGCCCCCGGACGGGCACCCTCGTCATCGACGGCGACACCGACGGACTCGCGCTGGGCCCCCGTGAATTCTCGCGCCGGGTCGCCCTGCTCACCCAAGGGCGCCCCACGCCGAGCGGGCTGACCGTACGCGACCTCGTCGAGTTCGGCCGCTACCCCTACCGGGGCCGCTGGGGCCGGGACGACCCGGGCGGCCGGGACGCGGTGGACCGCGCGCTCGCCCTGACCGGAGTCGCCGAGCTCGCCGGCCGCGGCGCCGAGCACCTGTCCGGCGGCCAGCTCCAGCGCGTCTGGCTGGCCGGCTGCCTCGCGCAGGAGACGGGCGTGCTGCTGCTCGACGAACCGACGACCTACCTCGATCTGCGGTACCAGGTCGAACTCCTCGACCTCATGCGCGATCTGGCGGACGACCACGGCATCGCCGTGGGCGCCGTCCTGCACGACCTCGACCAGGCCGCCGCCGTGGCCGACCGGATCGTCCTGCTCCACGCGGGACGCGTCATCGCCGACGGCGAGCCCGCAGACGTACTGACGCCGCAGCGGCTGACCGACACCTACGGCATCCGCATCGACGTCGAAACCGACCCCCTCACCGGCCGGCTGCGCACCCGCGCGATCGGCCGGCACCACTCGCGAAGCGAAAGGCTCAGCACCACCTCATGAGACGCCTTCTCCTCACCGCCGCGGCCGCCACCGCCGCAGCCGTCACCCTGACCGCGTGCGGGACCACCGAGCCCGCCGCCGACGACGCCGCCGCCAAGAAGACCACCACCGAGCGCATCACGCTCACCGACGCCTCGGGCGCGAAGGTGGAGCTCGACGGCCCCGCGAAGAAGGTCGTCGGGACCGAGTGGAACGTCGTCGAGAGCCTCGTTTCGCTGGGCGTCGCCCCGGTCGGCGTCGCCGACGTCAAGGGCTACAAGACCTGGAACACGGCCGTTCCCCTGAAGAACGAGCCCAAGGACATCGGCACGCGCGGTGAGCCGAGCATGGACACCATCGCCGCGCTCAAGCCGGACCTCGTCATCGCCACATCCGACCTGCCGCCCGCCGCCCTCAAGCAGCTGCGCAAGGTCGTGACGGTCCTGGAGGTGCGCCCCGGCGACGCCGCCGACCCGGTCGGCCAGATGACCGAGAACCTCGACCTCATCGCCCGGGCCACCGGCACGACCGCGAAGGCCGCAACGCTCAAGCAGCAGTTCCAGGCGAAGCTCGACGAGGGCAAGAAGGCCCTCGCCGACGCCGGTCACGCAGGGGCTCAGTACGCCTTCGCCGACGGCTACGTCGTCTCGGGCCAGGTCTCGATCCGCCCGTACACCAGCGGCTCGCTCATCGGCGCAGTCAACGAGAAGCTCGGGCTGAAGAACGCCTGGACCGTCAAGGGCGACCCGGCGTACGGCCTGGCCACCACCGACGTCGAGGGCCTCACCAAGCTCGGCGACGTGCAGTTCGCCTACATCGCCAACGAGGGCGACGAGTCCAGCACGCCGTTCTCCGGCGTCCTGGCCAAGGACAAGGTGTGGACCTCGCTGCCCTTCGTGAAGAAGGGCAACGTGCACCGGCTGCCCGACGGCATCTGGATGTTCGGCGGTCCCGAGTCGATGAACAAGTACATCGACTCCGTCGTCACCGCGCTGAAGAAGTAACACCATGGCCGTCACCGCAACCACTCCCGCCGCCCCTCCGTCGGCGTTCACGTCCCGGACGGGCGCGGCCGCGGTGGCGGCCGCACTGGTCCTCCTCGTCGCCGGCCTCGCGGCCGTGGACATCACCCAGGGCACGGCCGCCGTCGGCGCGCCCGAGGTGTGGAAGGCGCTCACCGGCCGGGCCGACCCTGCCGACGCGTCCGTCGTCATCGCCTCCCGGCTGCCGCGGATGACCGCGGGCCTGGTCGTCGGCGCCCTGCTCGGCACGGCGGGCGCCGCCCTCCAGGCCGTCAGCCGCAACGTCCTGGCCTCGCCCGACACCCTCGCCGTCAACGCCGGCTCCTACCTCGCCCTCGGCATCGCCGCGGTCTCCGGCTTCTCGCTCCCGCTGCTGCTCTCCTCCGGCATCGCCTTCGCCGGCGGACTCGCCGCGGCTGCCGTCGTCCTCTCCCTGTCCGGTCTGGGCGCCGGCACCGTCCGGCTCGTCCTCGCCGGCAGCGCCCTCACCCTCGGCCTCACCGCCGTCACCGAGGGCCTGCAACTGCTGTTCCCCCAGGACACCGAGGGCCTCTTCCGGTGGAACCAGGGCAGCATCTCCCAGAGCGGCTTCTCCGCCGTACTGCAGATGGCCCCCGTCGGCATCGCCGGCCTCGTCGGACTGCTGCTCCTCGCCCGCCGGATCGACACCCTGGCCCTCGGCGACGACGCGGCCCGAGGCCTGGGCGTCCCCGTGCGCTCCACCCGTGTCGTCTCCGTCGTCCTCGCCGCCCTGCTCTCCACGGCCGCCGTGACCCTGGCCGGCCCCATCGGCTTCGTCGGGCTGTGCGCCCCCGCGCTCGTCCGCCCGCTCGGCCGCAGGTTCCGTGCGTTCGCCCGGACGCGTACGAGCCTGCCCGTCGCCGCACTGATCGGTGCCGCGCTGGTGCTCGGTTCCGACGTGCTGCTGCGCGCCTTCGTGCCGCCGGACGTGGCGGTCGCGGTGCCGACCGGCGTCGTCACCAGCCTCGTCGGCGCCGTCTTCCTGATCGTCATGGCCATCCGGGTCCGGGACACGGCCGGGGCCGCGCCGGCCGACCGGCTCCGCATCAGGAGCCGGACCGTCTTCCTCACCACGACGGCCGTCCTGGTGGCGGTGCTCATCGGCCTGATCGTCACCGCCGTCCTGGTCGGAGACAGCAAGCTGCTGCTGGGCGACGTGGTGAACTGGGCGCAGGGGCGGGCCGGCCGGACCGTCACCTTCGTGCTGGACTCCCGCGTGCCCCGGGTCCTCGCCGCGCTCCTCGCGGGCGCCGCCCTCGCGCTCGCCGGCACGCTGGTCCAGGCCGTGACCCGCAACCCGCTCGCCGAACCGAGCATCCTGGGCATCTCCGGCGGCGCCGCGCTGGGCGCCGTCCTCCTCGTGACGACGGTCCCGCTCGCCGGGTCGTGGAGCGTGGCCGGCGCGGCGTTCGCCGGTGCAGCGGCCGCCTCCGTCATCGTGTTCGGACTCGCCGCGCGCGGCGGGTTCCAGCAGAACCGGCTGGTCCTCGTCGGGTTCGGCATCGCCACCGCGGCGGCCGCCCTCGTCGCCCTCCTGATCATCCTGACCGACCCGTTCAACGCGACGAAGGCGCTGACCTGGCTGTCGGGTTCCACGTACGGGCGGACGCTGCCCGACGTCGTGCCGCTCGCGGCCGTCCTCGTCGTCGGCCTGGCCGCCGCGGTCCTGCGGCGCGCCGAACTCGACCTCGTGTCCCTCGACGAGGACACCCCGAGGCTGCTCGGCCTGAACCTCGGACGGGGACGCCTCGGCTTCCTCACCCTCAGCGTGCTGCTCAGCGCCACCGCCGTGGCCGCCGCCGGCACCATCGGCTTCGTCGGGCTCGTGGCCCCGCACGCGGCCCGTGCCCTGGTGGGCCGTCAGCACACCCGGGTGGTCCCGGTCGCGGTGCTCCTCGGTGCGATCCTCGTCTGCACCGCCGACCTGGTGGGCCGGACGGTCATCGCCCCGGCGCAGCTCGGCGCCGGCCTCATGACCGCCGTGATCGGCACGCCGTACTTCCTCTACCTGCTCGTCCGCAGCCGCCGCTAGCCGCCGGCCGCACGCGCACGGGAGATGCCCGGGACCCGCAAGCGGGTCCCGGGCATCTCCCGTGAGGTCAGGGGCGCGCGGTCACGGGCGCTGGGTCAGGTACCCGCCCATGGACGTGAAGTACTCGGTCGCGGGCAGCTCCCGGCCGTCCTCGGTCCGCACCCGGGTGATGGCCAGCCCGTGGTTGCGGCCGGTGCGGGCGTCGGCGCCCGCGACGATCACCACGCCCTCGCCCTCGCAGTAGAAGATCCGGCCCGGCGTGCCGCCGTACCGGCCCTCGGACACGAAGGCGGCCAGGACCTCGATCCGCTTGCCCTTGTGGAAGGTGAAGGCGCTCGGGTACGGCTCGGACTGGGCGCGGACCAGGCGGTCCAGGTCCTCCGCGGGCCAGCTCCAGTCGATGCGGCTGTCCTCGACGGACCGCTTGTGGTAGAAGCTCGCCTGGGACCGGTCCTGCTTGGTGTACTGCGCCTGCCCGGAGGCGATCAGGTCCAGCGCGCCCACGGTGACCGGGGCGATGAGGTCCACGGTCCGGTGGAAGAGATCGGTGGCGGTGTCCTTCGGTCCCACCGGCACCGCCTGCTGGAGCACGATGTCGCCGGCGTCCAGCTCGTCGTTCATCACGTGGGCGGTGACGCCCACTTCGGTCTCGCCGTTGATCAGGGCCCAGATCAGCGGCGAGAAGCCGGCGTACTTCGGCAGCAGCGCGTCGTGGATGTTGAGCGTGCCGTGGCGCGGGAGCCCGAAGACGCGCGGGGGGAGCCAGGTCCGCCAGTTGTTGGCGACGATGATGTCCGGGTCGGCCTCCTTGAGGCGCTCGAACAGCTCGTCGTCGTCGGGGCGGTTGCGGATGAGCACCGGGACGCCGTGCTCCTCGGCGAGATCGGCGACGGAGTCGCTCCAGATCTTTTCGTAGGCGTGCTCGCTCTTGGGGTGTGTCACGACCAGCACCACGTCGTGCTCGGAGTCCAGGAGGGCTTGCAAGGTCCGGTGCCCCCAGGTCTGGTAACCGAACATGACGACCCGCATGGGGTTCCTCCTCAGAGCAGGGGGTTTGGCAACGTCGAGTAAAGCAAGGCTTGCCTAACTTCGCAATGGTGCCCCTCCACAAGCAAGTTGACGACCCCTCGGATCCCGCCCGCCCGGTTTGTCTATCGACAGGCCTGTTGGGATCAGGTTAGCCTTGCCTAAGTTCCGGGTCGCGACCCGTCGCTGCGCCCGAATTCCGTGTTCCTCCGCGTCCGCGTCCGCTGCCCGACCGACGGCTGCCCGCCTGCCCGGCGCGGCGGCTGCCCTCGCACGATGGGAGTGACATGGCACAGGATCGTCCTGGCGACGTCCCGTTGATTCACGACCTCATTGGCATCGGCTTCGGGCCGTCCAACGTGGCCATGGCGATCGCGGTCAGCGAGCACAACGCGCGCGTGGGCCGGCAGGAAGCGATCAACGCCCACTTCTTCGAACAGCAGCCGCGCTTCGGCTGGCACCGCGGCATGCTCATCGACGACGCGACCATGCAGGTGTCCTTCCTCAAGGACCTGGTGACGCTCCGGAACCCGGCCAGCGAGTTCAGCTTCCTGTGCTACCTGAAGAGCAGGGGTCGGCTGGTCGACTTCATCAACCACAAGAACCTGTTCCCGCTGCGGGTGGAGTTCCACGACTACTTCGAGTGGGCCGCGGGCCAGGTCGACGACACGGTCTCGTACGGCCACGAGGTCGTCGGGGTCACCCCCGTCGTCCGCGACGGAGTGGTGGAGTACCTGGACGTGACGGTGCGGTCGGGGGAGGGGCTCGCGCTCCGCCGCACCCGCAACCTCGTCATAGGCACCGGCCTGCGCCCCCAGATGCCGGACGGCGTGGAGCGCACCGACCGCGTCTGGCACAACTCCGACCTGCTGGCGAAGGTCGACGCTCTGGAAGGGGCCGCCCCCTCCCGGTTCGTGGTCGTCGGTGCCGGGCAGAGCGCCGCCGAGAACGTCGCCTACCTGCACCGGCGCTTCCCGGCGGCCGAGGTCTGCGCCGTCTTCTCCCGGTACGGGTACAGCCCCGCCGACGACAGCGCCTTCGCCAACCGGATCTTCGACCCCGACGCGGTGGGCGAGTTCTTCACCGCACCGGAGGACGTCAAGCGACGGCTGATGGACTACCACGGCAACACCAACTACTCCGTGGTCGACATCGACCTGATCGACGACCTGTACCGGCAGATGTACCAGGAGAAGGTGCTCGGCACCGAGCGCCTGCGCTTCCTCAACGTCTCCCGGCTGACGGACGTCAGCGAGACCCCCGACCGGGTCCGCGCGACCGTGCAGTCCCTCGTCACCGGGGAGGAGACTCCTCTGGACGCGGACGTCGTGGTCTTCGCCACCGGCTACCGCCCCGCCGACCCGCTCGGCCTCCTCGGCGAGGTCGCCGACCGCTGCCTGCGCGACGACGAGGGCCGAGTCCGCGTCGAGCGCGACTACCGCATCGCGACCGACCCCGCACTGCACTGCGGCATCTACGTACAGGGCGGCACCGAGCACACGCACGGCATCACGTCGTCCCTGCTCTCCAACACCGCCATCAGGGTCGGCGAGATCCTGGACTCGCTGCTCGACCGTGGCCTCAAGTCCGATGCCGACGAGGTCAGGACGGTCGCCGACGGGACGGGCAGGACGGCCCGGTAGCGCTGGGCGCGCCTACCGGTCTGAGGACTCACGCTGCCGCTCGGCGGCAGCGCCACCTGCGATGTTCCGCCGGTGGAGCGAAGGGATGCGAAGGGATAGCGTACAGCGACATGGGCACGACTGCAGTGGTGGAGCGCTCCGCGCCGAAGGGTGCAACGGACGCCCGTCGGCGAAGAGTTGTCGGTTCGGTGACGCTCGTGTCGGTCCTCCTCGCGGCAGCGGTGGTGTCGCTGGCCGTGGGTGCGCGCGCGCTGAGTCCGGCCGAGGTGTGGCACGGGCTGACGGCGGATCCGGACCCCGACCGGCGGCTCACCGAGATCCGGCTCATCGTGCAGACCGTACGGGTGCCGCGGACGGTGCTCGCGGTCGTGGCCGGCGTGGCCCTGGGGGTCGGCGGGGCGCTGATCCAGGGGTACACGCGCAACCCGATCGCCGACACGGGTCTGCTCGGGGTGAACTCCGGTGCCTCGTTCGCCGTGGTGACGGTGATCGCCGTGTTCGGCTTCGCCGACCCGTTCCAGTACGTCTGGTTCGCGTTCCTGGGCGCGGCCGTCGCCGGTGTCGTCGTCTTCGGGCTGGCGAGCATCGGCCGGGGAGCCGGCAGCCCGCTGACCCTCGCCCTGGCCGGACAGGGCGTCACGGTGTTCCTGGCGGCCATGACCACGGCGGTCGCACTGTCGGACCAGGCGTCGCTGAACGCACTGCGCTTCTGGAACGCGGGCTCGGTGGCGGGCGTCGGCTTCGACGTCATCTGGCCGGTGACCGGGTTCGCGGCGGTCGGGCTGTTCCTCGCGCTGACCACGCTGCCCGCCGTCAACCTGCTCAACCTGGGCGACGACGTGGCGCGGGGGCTCGGCGTGAACATCGCGCTCAGCCGGACCGTCGGCATCGTCGCCATCACGCTGCTCGCGGGAGCGGCGACGGCGGCGTGCGGCCCCATTGCCTTCCTCGGCCTCATGGTGGCCCACGTGGCCCGCTACCTGACCGGCCCGGACTACCGCTGGCTGGTGCCGTACGCGGGTCTGCTCGGCGCGATCGTCCTGCTGGTCTGCGATATCGCGGGACGCCTGCTGGTGCGGCCGGGCGAGCTGGACGCCGGTGTCGTCGTGGCTCTCCTCGGCGCGCCGTTCTTCGCGGTCCTGGTGTGGCGCGGAAAGTTCAAGAACGCATGACCGGGACCGAGACGAAGCCGGCGATGGCGCCGGGCGTGCGGCTCGGCCGCGTGTCGTTCGTGTGGCGCCCGTGGATGGTGTGCGTCACCCTGCTGCTGGCCGCGGCGACCTTCCTGGTGTTCTGCCTGTCCATCGGCATCGGCGACTTCGACATCGCCCTGCCCCGGGTCGTCGCCACGCTGCTCGGCCGGGGCGAGCAGGTCGACGAGTTCGTCATCATGGACCTGCGGATGCCCCGCGCCCTGGCCGGGTGCGTCGTCGGCGTGGCGCTGGGCGTCTCCGGGGCCATCACCCAGTCCGTCGCACGCAATCCGCTGGCCAGCCCGGACATCCTGGGGATCACCGGCGGCGCGGGCGTGGTCGCGGTGTTCCTGGTGACCGTGTCGGGCGGGACCGCCACGGCGGTCGTCAACTCCGTGGGCCTGTCCGGGGCGGCGCTCGCGGGCGGCCTCGGTACGGGCCTGCTCGTCTACTTCCTGGCGTGGCGGCGCGGGATCGACGGCTTCCGGCTCATCCTCATCGGCATCTCGGTGAGCGCCGTGATGGAGGCCATCGCCACCTGGCTGCTGGTCCGGGCCGACATCAGGGACGTGGCCCGCGCCCAGGCGTGGCTGATCGGCTCGCTGGAGAACCGCTCGTGGGACGACATCCGGGTGGTGTTCTGGTGCACGCTCGTCCTGCTGGCCGTCGTGGCCCTTGTGGCGTTCGAGTTCAGGCCGCTGCACCTCGGTGACGACGTGGCCGCGGGCCTGGGCGTGCGGTATGCGCGGGTCCGGGCGGTGCTGCTCCTGTGCGCGGTCCTGCTGGCCGGCGGGGCGGTGAGCGCGGCGGGGCCCGTGCCGTTCGTCGCCCTGGTGGCGCCGCAGGTGGCGATGCGTCTGACGCGGTGCCCGACACCGCCCATGGCGGCTTCCGGGCTGGTGGGAGCGCTGCTGCTGATCGGCTCGGACCTGGTCGCGCGCGCGGCGCTGCCGATCAGCCTCCCGGTCGGCGTGGTCACCGCCGCGATCGGCGGCCCCTTCCTCGTCTATCTGCTGGTGCGGGCGAACCGCCGCTAGCCGATATGCATTCAGGCACATCTAGATCAGGGGGACTTGTGGCCGTACAGGACATCACCGGGCCGGAGGCCGGGACCGATGACGCCGCACGGCTGGCAGCCAGGGGTGTCACGGTCGGCTACGGCGGCCGGATGGTCATCGACGACCTCCACGTGGCGATCCCGCCGGGGGTGATCACCACGATCATCGGCGCCAACGGCTGCGGAAAGTCGACCCTGCTGAGGACCCTGTCGCGGCTGCTCAAGCCGGCCAAGGGGTCGGTCGTACTGGACGGCGAGGACATCGCCGGGCTCAGGACCAGGGACGTGGCCAGGAAACTCGGCCTGCTGCCGCAGTCGCCGGTCGCGCCGGACGGGCTCACGGTGGCCGACCTGGTCGCCAGGGGACGCCATCCGCACCAGAGCTGGCTGCGCCAGTGGTCGTCGGACGACGCGGACGTCGTGGAGCGGGCGCTGGCGATGACCGGGGTGTCCGACCTGGCCGACCGCCCGGTCGACGCGCTGTCGGGCGGGCAGCGCCAGCGCGTCTGGATCTCGATGACGCTGGCCCAGGGCACCGATCTGCTGCTGCTGGACGAGCCGACCACCTATCTGGACCTGGCACACGCGATCGACGTACTCGACCTCGTGGACGACCTGCACGAGTCGGGATGCACCGTGGTGATGGTGCTGCACGATCTGAATCTGGCCACGCGTTACAGCGACAACCTCATCGTCATGAGGGCGGGGAAGGTCCTGGCGCAGGGGCACCCGCGGGACGTGATAACCGCTGAACTCCTTGATGAGGCCTTCGGGTTGCGTGCCAAGGTGATCGAAGACCCGGTGGGTGACCGGCCGCTCATCGTGCCCATAGGTCGCACGCACGTGCGGCTTGATTAGATCGGACAAAGATACGACTCAAGTAAGGCTAGGCTAGCCTCACTTGAGCGCGATACTGTGTGCACGCCCTCGGGCGGGACGGCAGTGGACGGCACGAAAGCAAGGGATTTCGGATGCTCCTCCATCGATCAGCACGTACGAAGACCTGGCAGCGGACGGCGGCGGCAGTGTCCGCCGCGACGCTCGGGGTCGGCCTCCTTGCCGGATGCGGATCCGACACGGAAGACAAGGCCGAGAAGAAGGCCGACAAGGCTCCGGCCGCCTCCGGCGGAGCGTTCCCGGTCACCGTGGAGCACGCCTTCGGATCCACGAAGGTCGAGAAGACGCCCCAGCGGGTCGTCTCCGTCGGCTACACCGACGACCAGGCCATCCTGGCCTTCGGCATCAAGCCGGTCGGCATGGTCGACCAGTACCCGAACCCGCCGGGCACGACCCCCGACATCAACACCCAGTGGCCCTGGACGAAGGACAAGTGGGGCGACGCCCGCCCCGAGGTCGTCATGAAGAACGGCGACACCGGCCCGAACTACGAAAAGATCGCTTCCCTGCGGCCGGACCTGATCATCGCGGTCTACTCCGAGATCGACCAGGCCGCCTACGACAAGCTCTCCAAGATCGCGCCGACCGTGGGCCGCACCAAGGCCGAGAAGGAGCCGTTCAGCGCTCCGTGGCAGGACAACGCCGTCCACATCGCCAAGGCGCTGGGCCAGGAGGCCAAGGGCACCGAGCTGGTCAAGGGCATCCAGGACAAGCTCGACGCGGCCAAGAAGGCGCACCCCGAATTCGCGAACCAGACCGCCGTCGCGCTGTCCTGGTACAAGGACGCGGCGGCGCCGTTCACCAGCACCGACGTGCGCGGCCGCCTCGTGACGGGCACCGGCTTCAAGTACCAGACGGAGATCGACAAGATCGCCGGCGGCAAGTTCTACACCACGCTCTCCCCCGAGCGCATGGACCTGCTCGACGTCGACCGGATCTTCGTCATCAACGACAAGGCCGACACGGAAGCCCTGAAGAAGTCCAAGCTGTTCGCCAACCTCTCCGCGGTCAAGAACGGGAAGGTCTCGTACCTCCTGGACAGCGAGGGACCGGCGGTCGGCGCGGCCATGTCGCAGGGCACCCTGCTCTCCCTGCCGTACGCCATCGACGAACTCGTCAAGTCGGTCGGCTAAGTGTGAGCACCACCGACACGCGCGTCGCCCCGTCGACCCTGCACACGACGACCGGACGCGAGGCCACCCGCTGGGTCGCGGCGCACTGCCGCGAGAAGCCGTGGCTGACGTTCGCCACCGTGTTCACCACGGTCGCCGGGGCGGCGCTCCAGGTACTCCCCCTGCTGCTGCTCGGCAGGGTCGTCGACGCAGTGGTCGACGGCGGACCGCGCTCGGTCCTGGTCACGACGGGCGTGCTGATGGTGGCCGCCGCGCTGCTCGGCGCGGCGGCCACCGCCCTGTCGACCTACCTGATCGGGCGGCTGGGCGCGGACCTGCTCGCGCAACTGCGGGAAGGCGCCGTCCGGGCGGTGCTCGGAATGCCGAGCGCACGCGTCGAGCAGGTCGGCCGGGGAGACGTGCTCTCCCGGGTCGGCGACGACGTGGCCGTGCTGTCCCGGGGTATCCGGGCGGCCGTCCCCACGGTGTTCTCCGCGGGAGTGCTGGTCGTCATCGCCACCATCGGGATGTTCGGCCTGGACTGGCGGCTCGGCCTGGCCGGCGCGGGCGCACTGCCCGCGTACGGTCTGGCCCTGCGCTGGTACCTCCCACGGTCCGCCCCGCTCTACCGCAGGCAGCGGGCGGTCCAGGCCGAGCGCGCCCAGGCCTTGATCAGCGGCTTGAACGGCATCGATACGGTCCGGGCGTACCGCCTCGAGGGCGCCGTCCGCGAGAAGGTCACCACCGAGTCGTGGCGGGTCCGGGAGCTCGGCATCGAGGTGTTCCGGCTCTTCGGCCGGTTCGTCGGCCGGGAGAACCGCGCCGAGTTCATCGGGCTCGTGCTGATCATCGTGGTGGGGTACGCCCTGCTCGAGGCCGATGCCGCGACCCTGGGCGAGGTGTCGGCGGCCCCGCTGCTGTTCCACCGCCTGTTCACCCCGCTGGGCTCGATCATGTTCACCTTCGACGAGGCGCAGAAGTCGGGCGCGAGCCTGACCCGGCTGGTCGGAGTGCTGGGGGAGGCCGCGGAGGACCGGCTGGTGGGCGCCCCGGGCGTCGCACGGGCGGCCGACGTGCCGTACCCGGTGACGGTGGAGGGGCTGACCTTCAGCTATCCCGACACCGACGAGCCGGTCCTGCGGGACGTCAGCCTCTCGATCCCCGCGGGCGGTTCGCTCGCGCTGGTGGGGGCCACCGGAGCCGGCAAATCCACGCTGGCCGCGCTGATCGCCGGCATCGGAACCCCGCAGGCCGGGTCGGTGCGCATCGGGCCGAACGACCTCGCGGACCTGGACGAGGCCGGGGCACGCGCCCTGGTGAGCATCCTGACGCAGGAGACGCACGTGTTCTCCGGCCCGCTCGCCGACGACCTGCGGCTGGCCGCGCCGGACGCGACCGACGAGGAGCTGGCGGACGCCCTGCGCACCGTCGGCGCCGACGGATGGGTCGAGGCGCTGCCCGACGGGCCGCGGACGACGGTGGGCGAGGGCGGCGAGCGGCTGGACGTCACCAAGAACGCCCAGATCGCGCTGGCCCGGCTGGTGCTCGCCCGGTCGCCGGTCGTGGTGCTCGACGAGTCGACCGCGGAGGCGGGCAGCGAGGGCGCGGCCGAGCTGGAACGCGCGGTGCTGGCCGCGTGCGCGGGCCGGACCACGCTGTTCGTGGCGCACCGGCTCACGCAGGCGATGGCGGCCGACCGGATCGCCGTGCTGGACGCGGGACGCGTGGTCGAGCGGGGCACGCACGAGGAGCTGGTCGCCCTGGGCGGCCGGTACGCGCGGCTGTGGCGGGCCTGGCGCGAAGGCAGTTAGGTGACCCCGATTCGGATCGGGGCCGAAGTACGAGAACTTGAAGGGGCGTTGAGTCTTCCATGACGGAATCGACCGCTCGTCGCGTGCGGCTTTCTCCCACGCGCCTGGACGGCGTGCGCCGCCGGACCGGTGACTACTCCGACAGGACCATCGCCGAGGCGTGTTCCATCGGACTGTCGTACTGGGCGACGGGCCGCAACCCCGAGGGCATGGAGCTCACCGCCGGCACGCTCTTCGCGGACGTGCTCGGATGGGTCGACAACGGCGGCGCCGGAGCGGCCGGCTGGGAGGTCGGCGCGGACGGCCGGAGCATCGCCGTCCCCGAGGGCGTCGTACCGGCCGACGCGCAGCTCGCGCTGGACGACCTCGCCGACTTCCCGGACCGGTCCCTCGGCACCATCGGCCCGTCCGGCATCGAGGCGAGGCTCGAGCTGCTCGCCCAGTGGAACGACAACGGGGCCGACCGGGTCCGCCCGACCATCGTGGAGATGTTCCGCGAGCAGGCCCGGACCCGGCCCGACGCCATCGCCGTCGTCGACGAGCGCCGTTCACTGACGTACCGTCAAGCAGCCGAGATGTCCAGCCAGTTGGCGCACCACCTGATCGAGCGCGGCCTCACCGCCGAACAAGTCGTCGGCATCTCGCTGGGCCGCTCCGCCGACATGGTGATCGGCCTGCTGGGAGTGCTCCAGGCGGGCGCGGCGTTCGTGCCGCTCGACCCGCAGTGGCCGGTCGCGCGCCGGGCCGTCGTCATCGACGACGCCCGCGTCGTCCTTCAGCTCAACCACTCGGGCACGAACGACCCGGGCGAACCGGACGCCGTGGCCGTCGACCTCGGCGACTGGCGGTTCGGCTCCTACCCCGCCGAGGGGACCGGGGTGACCACACCGGGCGACGCCCTCGCCTACGTGATCTTCACGTCCGGTTCGACCGGCCGGCCCAAGGGCGCGATGATCCGGCACGAGGCGATCAGCGAGCGCCTGCTGTGGCAGGTCGACGAGATTCTCGGGTTCGGACACGACGACGCCTCGCTGTTCAAGGCGCCGCTGTCGTTCGACATCTCCATCAACGAGATCTTCCTGCCGCTGGTGTGCGGGGGCCGCCTGGTGGTCTTGCGGCCCGGCGGCGAACGCGACCCGCACCACCTGCTGAGCGTGATCGCTGAGCAGCGCGTCACCTTCACGTACCTGGTCTCGTCCATGCTGGACGTGCTGCTCGAGATCGCGGGCGACTCCGGCCGGCTGGACAGCCTGCGGCACGTGTGGTGCGGCGGCGAGGTCCTGACCCCGGAACTGTACGAGCGGTTCCGCACCAGGCTCGACATCCCCATGTACCACGGCTACGGCCCTGCGGAGACGACGATCGGCGTTTCCCACGTCATCTACCGCGGGGCGGCGGAACGCCTGTCGACGTCGATCGGCAAGGCCAACCCCAACACCCAGCTGTACGTCCTCGACGACGAACTGCGCCCGGTCCCGGTCGGGGTCGGCGGCGAGCTGTACGTCGGCGGCTTCCTCCTGGGACGCGGATACGTGAACGCGCCCGGCCTGACGGCCTCCCGCTTCGTCGCGAACCCCTTCGCCGCGGACGGGTCCCGGCTGTACCGGACCGGTGACCTCGCACGGTTCGCCCCGGACGGCTCGCTGGACTTCCTCGGCCGGGCCGACAACCAGATCAAGATCCGCGGCATGCGGCTGGAGCTCGAGGACGTCGAGGCCGGCCTCGCGGAACACCCCGCGGTACGCCACACCTGCGTCGTCGCCAGGAAGAACGCCGCGGGCGGCACCTACCTGGCCGGGTACGTGATCCCGGCCGCCGGCAGCGAGGACCTGCACGCCGACGAGGTCAAGGCGTGGGCCGCCGGGCACATGGTGGAGTACATGGTGCCCGCCCACGTCGTCGTGATGAAGGAGTTCCCGCTCACCGCCAACGGCAAGCTCGACCGCGGCGCGCTCCCGGAGCCCGTGATCGGGGCGGGTTCCCTCGTCCCGCCCGCCACCGAGAACGAACGCGTGGTCTGCGCGGCGGTCGCCGGACTCCTGCGCCTGGACGAGGTCGGTGTCGACCAGGACTTCTTCCAGCTCGGCGGGGACAGCATCCTGGCCATCTCGCTGCTGAGCGCGCTGCGCGAGGCGGGTCTCCACGTCACGGCACGGCAGATCTTCACCCACAGCGTCGTCGGGGCGCTGGCGGCGGTGGCGAGCCCTGCCGGCGAACTCGCCGTCGACCACGCCGACGTCGCGACCGGAGAGGTCTCCGGGTCGCCCATCGTGCGCTGGCTCGGCGAGACCACGGACGCGATCGACGGCTTCGTGCAGTCGGTGGTGCTGAACACCCCGGCGGACCTGACCGCCGACGCCCTCGACACGATCCTCACCGCACTCGTCGCCCGGCACGACATGCTGCGCGCCAAGCTGGTGCGCGGCGACCGCTGGAGCTTCGACATCCCGGACGCCGACCGGACCGTCGCGGGCTGGCAGGAGAGCGACCGGCCGCTCGACGAGTGCGTCGCGCTCGCCACCGCCGGGCTCGACCCGGACGGCGGCGCCATGCTGCACGCCGTCTGGCGCCCCGGGGCCCGCCAGCTGGTCGTCGTCGTCCACCACGTGGTCGTCGACGGCGTGTCCTGGCGGATCCTGCGCGAGGACCTCGCCACGGCGTGGCGGCAGTACACCTCGGGCGAGCCGGTCGAACTGCCCCCGGTGGGCACGTCCTTCCGGCGCTGGACCCAGCTGCTGGAGCGCGCGGACTTCGACGCGGACCAGGCCTGCTACCGGCGCCCTCTGCCCGGCGCGGACGCGCCGCTGGGCCGGCGCGCTCTGTCCGGGGCCGACACCGTGGCGCGGGAGCGGGTCACGACCGTCACGGTCGGCCCCGAGGTCACCGCCGCGCTCCTGGGAGAGATCCCCGCGAAGTTCCACGCGGGCGTCAACGACGTGCTGCTGACCGCGCTCGCCGTCACGCTCGCCCGGTGGCGCCGCGACCTCGGGCAGGACCAGACGTTCGCGCACATCGAACTGGAAGGCCACGGCCGTGAAGGGCGGTTCGTGGCGGACTCCGCCGGCTTCGAACCGGAGCTGTCGCGGACCGTGGGCTGGTTCACCACCCTTTTCCCGGTGACCGTGGACCCGGGCGCTGCCGCCGACCTGACCGATCCCGAGTACCTGGCCGCCGCCCTCAAGGCCGTCAAGGAGGACCTCGCCCGGGTCCCGGGCAACGGCCTCTCCTACGGCGCCCTGCGCTACCTGACCGGCGCCCGCTTCGACGCGCCCGCACCCCAGGTGCTGTTCAACTACCTGGGCCGCTTCGACGCCGGAGCGTCCGGGGACTGGGAACTCGCCGGCGCCACCGAGCAGCTGGGCGAGAAGCGCGACCCGAGGATGCGCCTGCCGCGCGCCCTCGAGTTCAACGCGATCGCCGAACCCGCCGCGAGCGGCGCGTACGAGCTGGTCACCACCGTCTCCTGGCCCGACGGGCTGCTCACCGACGCGGACGTCGCGACCCTCGGCGGGTACTTCCGCGAGACGCTGGCCGCTCTGGCCGCCCTCGACGGCGGCGGCCACTCTCCCAGCGACTTCGGCCTCGTGGCGCTCACCCAGGCCGACGTCGACGAACTGGACGGCCCGGAGCTGCGGGACATCCTGCCGCTGACCCCGCTGCAGGAGGGCCTGTACTTCCACTCGGTCTTCGACGACGACTCCGCGGGCAGCTACGTCGAGCAGCAGCTGCTCACGCTGGAGGGCGAGGTCGACGCCGACCGGCTCGCGGCGGCGGCCACGCGGGTGCTGGCGCTCTTCCCCAACCTCGCCGCGCGGTTCACGGCCCTCGCCGACGGCCGCGTCGTCTCCGTACTGGAAAGCGGTGCACAGGCGCCGTTCACCGTGCTGGACCGGCCCGGCATCACCGACGAGGAGATCCGCGAGCACGCCGAGCGGGACCGCCGTGCAGGCTTCGACCTCGCCACCGGCCCGCTGATGCGGTACACGCTCGTCCGCGCCGGCGCCGGCCGCAACGTCCTGGTGCAGACCGTGCACCACATCATCGCCGACGGCTGGTCGGTACCGCCGATGCTCCGCGCGCTGCTCGCCGAGTACCACGCGCCGGGGACCGTGCACCCGCTCGGCGGCTTCGCCGACTACGTGCGCCGGCTCGCCGAGCGCGACGCGGACGAGAGCGACCGCGTGTGGAGCGAGGAGCTCGCCGGTCTGCCCGGCCCGTCGCTGGTCGCCGAGGGGCACACGCCGTCCGACCGGTTCGCCGACACCGCCGCCGAGCCGGCGGACGACCTCGACGAGGCCGTCCGTACGGCCGGTGTGCCGCTCAGCGTGGCCGTGCACAGCGCCTGGGCGGTGGTGCTGGGCGGCCTCCTGCACGGCAGGGACGTCGTGTTCGGATCCACGGTGTCGGGCCGCGACGCGGACGTGCCCGGTATCGGGGACATGGTGGGCCTGTTCATCAACACGATCCCCGTGCGCGCCCGGTGGACCGCCACCACCACGGCACGCGAGCTGCTCGCCTCCGTACGGGACCACCAGAGCGCGGTCCTGCCGCACCAGCACGTCTCGCTGGCGCGCATCGCCCGCCAGGCCGGAGCCGGGCCGCTGTTCGACACCCTCGTGGTGTTCGACGTCGCGACCGACGTGGCCGGCCTGCGGGGACCGGACGACACGCTGTCCATATCCGGGATCGTCAACGAGGGCGCCCCGCACTACCCGCTGACGCTGGTGGTGGAGCGCGCACCCGACGGCCGTCCGCGCTTCAACCTGATCTACGACGGCGCCCTGCTGCGCGAGAGCAGCGCCCGGGAGATCCTGCACACCTTCATCCGTACGCTCACCGGTCTGCTCGCCCGGCCGGACACCCCGGTGGACGAGGTGGCGCCCGAGGGCACCCGGAGCCCCGCGCGGACCGAGCCGACGACCCTGGGCGCGCTGTTCGACGCCGCCGCGCGCCGCGACCCGGCCGCCACCGCCGTCACCCAGTGCGCGCTCGACGGCGGTACCCGGTCGCTGACCTACGGCGAACTGGCCGGCGCGCGCGACGAGCTGGTCCCGGCCCTGCGCGCGGCCGGTGTCGGCCCGGGCGAACGGGTCGCCGTCGCCGTGCCGCGCTCCCTCGAGCAGGTCGTCGCCCTGGTCGCGATCGTCACCGCGGGCGGCGCGTACGTACCGCTGGACCTGGCGTACCCGGACGACCGGCTGGAGTACATCCTCGCCGACGCCGCACCGCAGGTCGTGCTGGTCGACCGCGAGCAGCGGGAGCGCTTCACGCGGCTGCTGGCCCGGGCGGGCGTGCCGGCCCGCGTGCTCGTCCAGGGCGACGAGCCGGAACCGGACGCCGCCCGGGACACCGCCGGGGACGTCCGGCAGGCCGCCGCGCCAGGACCGGACTGGCACGACCCCGCCTACGTGATCTACACGTCCGGTTCGACCGGCAGGCCCAAGGGCGTCGTCGTCCCGCACTCCAGCGTGGTGGCGCTGCTCGCGAACACCCGGTCCGACATGGACTTCGGCCCGCAGGACGTCTGGGTCCAGTTCCACTCGTACTCCTTCGACTTCGCGGTCTGGGAGCTGTGGGGCGCGCTGGTGCACGGCGGTGAGCTGCTCGTGCCCGAGTACGGGCTGACCCGCTCCCCGGTCGACTTCCACCGGCTGGTGCGCGAACGCGGTGTGACCGTGCTCAACCAGACCCCGTCGGCGTTCTACCAGTTCGCCGAAGCCGACCGGCACGCCGGCGAGCCGCTGCCCGCCCTGCGCCGGATCATCTTCGGCGGCGAGGCGCTGGACCTCGGGCGGCTGCGCGGCTGGGTCGAGCGGCACGGCGCCGCCTCGCCCGAGCTGGTCAACATGTACGGCATCACCGAGACCACCGTCCACGTCACCCACCGGGTCCTGACCGACGAGGACTTCGGCCACGGAGGAGACGGCGTCAGCCCCATCGGCGGCCCGATCCCCGGCCTCGTCACCTACCTGCTCGACGACCGGCTGCGGCCCGTGCCGCCGGGCCGGGTGGGCGCCATCTACGTCGCCGGCGACCAGGTGTCGCTGGGCTACCTGGGCCGGGCCTCGCTCACCGCGGGCCGGTTCGTGGCGGATCCCTTCGCGGGCGGCGGCTCCCGGATGTACCACACGGGCGACCTCGCCCGCCGTACGCTCGACGGCGAACTGGAGTTCACCGGTCGCGCAGATGACCAGGTCCAGCTCAAGGGCTTCCGGATCGAGCTGGGCGAGGTGGAGTCCGCACTCAGGGAACTCGACGGCGTCATCGATGCGGCCGTCACCGTGGCGGACACCGGCGACCACCTCGTCGCGCACGTCGTGGGCCGGGTCCCCGCCGACGTGTCCGCCGTGACCGGGCCCCTGTCCGCGAAGCTGCCCGTGCACATGGTGCCCGGCCGGGTGCTGCAGGTCGACGCGCTGCCGCTGACGGTCAACGGCAAGCTGGACCGCAAGGCCCTGACCGAGAGCGCCGCCGCTCGGCAGGAGGCCCCGCAGGATTCGCCGCAGGCCGCGGCCGGCTCCGCCCTCGGCGCACTGGTCGGCATCTTCACCGAGACCCTGCCCGGCACCGCCGTCGACGCCGACAGCGACTTCTTCCGGGCGGGCGGCGACAGCATCCTCGCCATCACCGTGGTCAACCGGGCCAGGGCCCTCGGCCTCGCGATCGCTCCGCGGGACATCTTCCTGCTCAGGACACCGCGCGCGCTCGCCGAGCACCTCGCGACGAGCGTTCCGTCGTCTGCGCCTGCCGCGCCGTCCGCACCCGCCGTCCGCGAGGACGGCCCGCTGACGCCGACGCCGGTCATCCTGCGCCAGCGGCAACTGGGCGGCTCCCTCGCCCGGTTCGCCCAGGCCAGGGCATTGACGGCGGCCGAGGGCACCGGCTACGCCGACGCCCTGCGCGCCGCGAACGCCGTCGTGGCCGCCCACCCGGCCCTGCGGATGCGGCTGCGCACCGAGCACGGCGTGTGGGCCCTCGCCACCGAACCCGCCCGCGAGGCCACCGTCGTGCGGACGCAGGCGGCCGACGCCACGGCCGCGGCGAACGACGCCGCCGGACGCCTCGATCCCGAGGCAGGGGATGTCGTCGCGTTCTCGTGGCTGGAGGCGAGCCGGACCCTCGTGGTCACCGTGCACCACCTCGCCGTCGACGCCGTGTCCTGGCTGGTCCTGCTGGACGACCTGACCGCCGCCCTGCGCGGGGCGCCCCTGGCGCCCCCGACCACGTCCTACGCCGAGTACGCGGAGGCACTGGCCCACCAGTCGGCCCACGTGACCGACGAGCTTGGGCACTGGATCACCACGCTCCAGGCGCCGCCCCTGCCGTATGCGGCCGCAGGGCTGCGCGAGACCACGGTCGTGCTCCCGCCCGCCGTGAGCGACCGCGTGACGCGCACCGCGCCCGCCGCCCTCGGCGTCGGTCTCACCGAGCTGCTGTGCGGCGCGCTGCGCACCGCGCTGACCCACGTCCAGGCCACGCCCACCGATCTCGCGATCGACCTGGAGCGGCACGGCCGGGTCCCGGCACTGGCACACCACGACTACACCCGCACGGTCGGCTGGTTCACCGCCATCGCGCCCGTGCGGCTGACGGCGCACACCGACCCCGTCGCGGCGGCCCGCGAGGTCGCCGCACGCCAGCCGGACGAGCGCGCACACGTCGCGTACGGCCAGCTCAGGTACCTCAACCCGCAGACGGCCCCGCTGCTGGACGCCCGACCGCAGGTGCTGTTCAACTACCTCGGCCGGGGCAGCGAGTCACAGGCGCTGCACATCACCGGCGGCGATCAGGGCAGTCCGTACGCCGTCGAGGTCAACGCGTGGACCGACGCGGCCACCGGAAGCCTGCACGCGGCCTTCACCCTCGCCGAGGGCGTCCCCGACGAGATCACCGAGCACTGGCTCGGCGCGCTGGAGCGCCTCGCGGACGCCTCGGCGACGGCCGAGCGCACCGCGCCGGTCACCCCCCTCCAGCGGGGCCTGTTCTTCCAGGCCCAGATGGCCGGAGCGGCCGGACGGTACGTCGCGCAGAGCTGGTTCGCCTTCGACCGGCGCCTGGACACCGGCGCGCTGGCGCAGGCGATGGAGTGGGTGATCGCCCGGCACCCGGTCGTCGGCGCCGGCTTCACCACCGACGACGACGGCAACGCCGTCCAGGTCCTCTCGGCCGGCCGGCGGATCGGCGTCCGTACGGTCGACCTCGCGACGGACGAGGACGTCGACGCCCTGCTCGCCCGGGACCGCGACACCGGGTTCGACCCGGGCGAGCCGCCGCTGATCCGGCTGACCGTGGTGCGCCGGCCCGACGGCCGCGACGGCCTGCTGCTGAGCTACCACCTGCTGCTGTGGGACGGCTGGTCCCGCGAGATCGTGCTGCGGGACCTGTTCGACGCCTACAGCGCCGTCCTCGCGGGCGAGCTGCCGGCCCCGGCCCCGGCCACCCCGGGCTTCGAGGACTACGCACGGGCGCTCGACGCCAAGGACGCCGCCGTCTCGGAACGCTTCTGGGCGCAGCACCTGGCCGGCCTCCCGGGCCCGACGCTGCTCGCCGGACCGGCTCCGGCCCTCGCCGACGGCCTGCCGCGCAGCCTCGTGCACCGGCTCTCCGAGGAGCAGTCGGACCTGCTGCGGGAGGCGGCCAGGGCGCACGGCGTGACCCTGAACTCGGTCCTGACCGGCGCGTTCGGCCTCCTGCTGGGCGCCCGTACGGGCCGCAGCGACGCCGTGTTCGGCGTGACCGTCTCCGGGCGCGAGGGCGAGGGCCTCTCCGACATCGTCGGCGTGCTCCTGAACACCGTGCCCATGTGGACGCAGGCACGCGCCGGGGACACGGTCCGCGGATACCTCTCGGCCGTCCAGGCGGCCCGGGTCGAGGCGATGGAGCACGAGCACCTCGGGCTCGGCGAGATCCAGCGGGCCAGCGGACACGACACGCTCTTCGACAACCTGTTCGTGCTCCAGAACTTCCTGGACATGGACGCCTTCGCCGAGATGAACGCCCGCCACGGCATCACCGCGGTGCGGGCGGACGACTCCACGCACTACCCGTTCACCTGGGTCGTCACGCCCGGCGACCGGCTCACGGTCAAGCTGGAGTACCGCGACCACGACACGGAGGCCGCCCGCCGGCTCCTCGACGACTACCTGCGCGTCCTCGACGACCTGGCCCGGTCGGCCGGGCCGGTCGGCGCGCTGCCCGGCCTCGGGACCCTGCCCGAGCCCGCCGAACGGACCGACGTCGGCACGGATACCGTCGTCGACCGGTTCGACCGGGCGGCGGACCGCGACCCGGAGCGCGTCGCGCTCGTCGCCCACGGCCTGACCATGACCTTCGGCGTGCTGCGGGACCGCAGCCGTGCGGTGGCGGGCGTCCTCGCCGGGCGCGGCATCGGACCCGGCTCGACGGTGGGCCTCGCGCTCCCGCGCTCCCTCGACTCGATCGTGGCGCTGTTCGCCGTGCTGCGGGCCGGAGCGGCGTACGTGCCGCTCGAGCTGGACCACCCGGACGAGCGGATCGCCGCGATCGTCGCGGACGCCCGGCCGGACGTCATCCTCACCGTGAGCGCCGTCTCGCCCCGGCTGATCGGCGACCTGATCGAAATGGACCGGCCCCTCCCCGAGGCGGAGCCGTTCACGACGTTCGCGCCGGACGACCCGGACCGGCTCCGGCACCCCGCGTACACGATCTACACCTCCGGATCGACCGGACGGCCGAAGGGCGTGGTGACCGAGTACGCCGGGCTGACCAACATGCTGGTCAACCACCAGCGCCGGATCTTCGAACCGGTCCTGGCGGAGCACGGCCACCGGCTCTTCCGCATCGCGCACACCGTGTCGTTCGCGTTCGACATGTCGTGGGAGGAGCTGCTCTGGCTCGCCGACGGCCACGAGGTGCACATCTGCGACGAGGAACTGCGCCGGGACGCCCCCCGCCTGGTCGAGTACTGCCTCGAGTTCGGCATCGACGTCATCAACGTGACCCCGACCTACGCGCAGCAGCTCGTGGCCGAGGGCCTGCTCGACAACCCGGCGCGGCGGCCCGCGCTGGTCCTGCTGGGCGGCGAGGCCGTCACCCCGACGCTGTGGCAGCGGCTCGCCGAGACCGAGGGGACGGCCGGCTACAACCTGTACGGGCCCACCGAGTACACCATCAACACCCTCGGCGTCGGCACCTTCGAGTGCCAGGACCCGGTGGTGGGCGTGCCGATCGACAACACCGACGTGTACGTCCTGGACCCGTGGCTGCGCCCGCTGCCGGACGGGGTCCCCGGTGAGCTGTACGTGGCGGGCATCGGCATCGCCCGCGGCTACCTCGGCCAGCCCGCCCAGACCGCGGA
Organism: Streptomyces sp. NPDC037401; assembly: GCF_055602345.1. Lineage (NCBI taxonomy): Bacteria > Bacillati > Actinomycetota > Actinomycetes > Kitasatosporales > Streptomycetaceae > Streptomyces > Streptomyces sp. NPDC037401. The sequence continues at coordinate 243,883 of NZ_JBVJWO010000003.1, read as the reverse complement.
CCGGTTCGTCGCCTGCCCCTTCGGGGCACCGGGCGAGCGGATGTACCGCACCGGAGACCTGGTGGTCCGCCGGCCCGACGGAAACCTCATGTACCTGGGCCGCACCGACCAGCAGGTCAAGATCCGGGGGCACCGGGTCGAACTGGGCGAGGTCGAAGCGGCGTTCGCCGCGCACCCGGCGGTGCGGTTCGCCGCCGCGGTGGCCCAGCCCGACCCGCAGGTCGACGGCGCGTACCGGCTGGCCGCGTACCTGGTGCTGGACGGCGGCGACCTGGCCGCCGTCGCCGCCGAAGTGGGCGCCGCGCTGCCGGACTTCCTGCGGCCGACGCACTACGCGCAGGTCGACGGCATCCCGCTGACGGTGAACGGGAAAGCAGACACCAAGGCGCTGCCGGAGGCCAAGCCGCTCGGTGCGCTCACCACGGCGGGGGAGCGCCGCCCGGAGACCGAGACCGAGACCGTGGTGTGCGAGTTCTACGCCGAGGCACTGGACCTGGACGACGACGAGGTGAGCGCAGTGAGCGACTTCGTGTCCCTCGGAGGGCACTCGATGCTGGCGGTGCGGCTGATCGGGCTGCTCCGCCGGGAGTACGGTCCAGTGATCACGGTTCGTGATCTGTTCACCCTGCGGACCCCGGAAGCGATTGCGCGCCACCTCGATGAAAACTCCTGACACGCAGCGGCCCCGCCCGGGGTCCGACATCCTCCGCACCGCCCTGCGCCGCAACCGCGGCGCCATGGCCTGGGGCACCGTCCTCATGGGCCTGTACCAGGCCGGTGAGACCGCCTTCCCCATCGCGCTCGGCCTGATCGTCGAGCACACGATGCAGGACCGCAGCCCCGGCGCGCTCGCCGTGTCGATCGGCGCGCTGGCCGTGATCATCACGACCGTGTCGCTGTCGTGGCGGTTCGGCATGCGCATCCTGCAGAAGGCCAACACCACCGAGGCGCACCGCTGGCGGGTGCAGGTCGCGGACTGCGGGCTCCAGCCCGTGGCCAGGGACGTCGACCTCAAGTCCGGCGAGGTGCTGACCATCGCCACCGAGGACGCCGACCAGACCGCCGACATCATCGAGGTGGTGCCGCTGCTGATCAGTTCGCTGGTCGCGGTGGTGGTCGCCGCGGTCGCGCTGGGGCTGGCCGACATCCGGCTCGGCCTGCTGGTGATCGTGGGAACCGCCCTGATCCTGTCGGTCCTGAGCGTGATGTCCAAGCGGATCGGCTCCAGCACCCGCGAACAGCAGGCCCGGGTGGCGCGGGCCGGCGCGAAGGTGGCCGACCTGATCTCCGGCCTGCGCCCGCTGCACGGATTCGGCGGCAACCACGCGGCGTTCGGCTCCTACCGGAGGGTCAGCACGGAGGCGAAGCAGCAGTCGATCACCGTGGCCGTGGCGAACGGCGCGTACGCCGGCACCGCGCTGGCCCTCAACGCCGGCCTCGCCGTCGCCGTGACCCTGACGGCGGGCTGGCTGGCCTTCGAGAACCACATCACCATCGGCGAACTGGTCATGGCCGTGGGGCTGGCGCAGTTCATCATGGAACCGCTCAAGATGTTCTCGGACATGCCGAAGTACGTGATGATGGCCCGCGCTTCGGCCGAGCGGATGGCGCTGGTGCTGACCGCGCCGCCGGTGGCGGCCACCGGACCGGAGCGCCCGGCCCCGGGCGGGGACCTGGACATCGACTGCGTCCGGTACGGCGCACTGCGCGCACTGAAGTTCCAGGTGCCCGCGGGCGAGTTCGTGGCGGTCGCCGCCTACCAGCCGCGCGCGGCGGCGGACCTCGCCTCCGTCCTGGCCGTCAAGGTCCCGCCGGACGCGTACGAAGGAATCGTGCGGGTCAGCGGGCAGGACATCGCGGACCTGTCGGTCGAGGCGGTCCGCGAGCACCTGCTCGTGAACCCGTACGAAGGGGAGATCTTCGCGGGCACCCTCCGCACGAACATCGACCCGTCGGGCACCAGCCGTTCGGTTCCCGAGGCCGTCGAGGCGTCCATGCTGACCGACGTCGTCGCCCTCCACCGCGAAGGACTGGACTACGGCGTCCGCGACCGCGGCGCGAACCTCTCCGGCGGGCAGCGCCAGCGGCTCTCCCTGGCCCGCGCCCTCGCCGCCGACACCGACATCCTCGTCCTGCACGACCCGACGACGGCCGTCGACGCGGTCACCGAACAGCTCATCGCGCGCAACATCGCGAAGCTGCGCCGCGGCCGCACCACCGTCGTGATCACCAGCAGCCCCGCGCTCCTGGACGCCGCGGACCGGGTCCTCGTCGTGGACGACGGCGTCATCACCGCCGAGGACACCCACCGCAACCTGCTCGCCACCGACGCGGCCTACTGCCAGGCGGTGACCCGGTGACCCGGTGACCCGGTGACCCGGTGAGCCGCGCGGCGCTCGGCCGTCCCTAGCCGAGCGCCCAGGCGACGTCCCGGAGGAGGGCGTGCCGCCAGCCCGCCCGGTCGTGGTCCGACGGCGACCTGGAGACCCGTACGGTCGCGCCGGCCTCCTCGGCCAGGGTCTCGGCCAGCCCGCAGTGGGGCAGCATCCGGGTCTCGTGCTCCCCGACGTCGAAGGCGACCCGGAGGCCGGACAGGTCGGGGCGCTCCCGCAGGCGCGCGGCGATGGCGCCGCCGACCGGGCCGCCCAGCGGGTCCGCCAGGTCCGCGGCGCCGGGTGCCCACCAGAACGACGCCGACTGGCAGGCGACCCGGGACACCAGGTCCGGGAACTCCAGCGCCGCGTACATCGCGCTCAGTCCGCCGAGGCTCTGCCCGGCGACCACCAGCCGGTCCCGGTCCGCGGGCAGGCCGGTGTCCGCCACCAGCGGCAGCAGCTCGTCCCGGACCGCCTCCCACAGCTCGGGCCTGCACCCGAACTCCGACTCCCTGTCCCGGGTCGGCAGGAAGACGAGGGTCACCGGGGGCATCTCGCCGTTCGCGACGGCCGAGTCGAACGCCGTCATGGCCGGGTGCAGGTAAAGCCAGTCGTCCCCGTCGAGCAGCAGGACCACCGGTCCGCCGCCGCCCGCCGCGTGGACCCGCACGGTGCGCCGCCCGCCGAGCCGTTCGCTGGCCCAGCGGACGCGGGTGCGGGGGAGGGGCAGGACGGAGTCGGCGCCGGTGGCGGGCCAGTGCGGCTGGGCCGGGGCGTCCGGCGTCGCGGCGATGGACCGGTCGCCGCCCGCACCGGCCGGGTTGAACGGGTCGGCACACGCGTCGCCGTCCGTGCCGTCCGTGCCGCTCACGAGGAACTGGTACGTCACCCGGAGCCGGGCGGGCATCGGGACCTCGGCGTACCAGCAGTCCGTACCGCCCCACCGGCGCAGGGGCACCGGCTGCGACCAGCTCTCGAAGACGACGCTCGCCGCGGAGCCGCGCCACAGGAAGAGCGTCACCCAGCCACCGCCGTCCGCCGGCACGGAGGCGGGTGTACCCGCCGCCGCCCAGAAGGCTTCGGTGCCGGGTTCGCCGGGCAGTCCGTACGCGGCGAAGGGGGTCTCCGTGGCGGCCCCGCGGCCGGAGACGGGATCGGTCGGGCGCATGCAGGTCTCCTTGTGAGCAGCAAGGGGAAAGACTAAGCTCGTCGCAATTAGGCGAGCCTAACCTAATCATGACGTGCCCGGGGAGGTACCGGCTGTGAGCACCAACCCCTTCGACGATCCCGAAGGGCGATTCCGCGTCCTGGTGAACGGCGAAGGCCAGCACTCGCTCTGGCCTTCCTTCGCCCCGGTCCCCGGCGGCTGGACGGTCGCCTTCGACGAGAACACCAGGGACGCGTGCGTGGACTTCGTCGAGGCCAACTGGACAGATCTGCGCCCCCGTTCCCTCGCGGACTCCGCGGACGCCTGACCCACCCCGCCCGACACGCACAGGGGACGACACACCGCCCATGCTCTGCACCAGGCTGACGAACGCCCGCTTCCTCACCATGGACCCGGACCACCCGGTCGCCCACGAACTGGGCATCTGGCAGGGCCGGATCGCCGGGCTGGACGACGCCGTGGCCTCCCTGCCCGCGCGCGAGGTGATCGACCTTCAGGGGGCCACGGTGCTCCCCGGGTTCATCGACGCCCACGTACACCTGTCCTGGACCGGCCTCAAGCAGAACACCGCGAGCATCGCCGGCCGCACGTGCATCGACGACGTACTCGCCGTCGTGGCCGAGGCCGTCGCCCGGAAGGGCTCGCCCGGCTCCTGGGTGAACATCGCCGGGTACGACCAGCGGGCCCTCGGGCGCCACCTGACCGCCGCCGAACTGGACCGGGTCAGCCGGGGCCACAAGGTCTTCGTGATGCACGAATCCGGGCACGGCTGCGTCGTCAACACCGCCGTCCTGGAACGGCTCCCCGCGGACGTCCCGCACGAGAACGGCTTCCTCGCCGAGGGCGCGATGGGCGCCGCCCGCGCACTCCAGCTCCCCTACTCCCAGGAAGAGCTGGCCGAGGCGATCGGGCGCGCCGCCCGGACCTGCCTGGCCGAAGGGGTCACCGCCTGCGCGGAGGCCGGCATCGGCGGCAGCCTCTTCGGCCACAGCCCGGTCGAACTGGGCGCGTACCAACTCGCCCGGGAAAAGGGCCTGTTGCCGCTGCGCGTACAGCTCATGGTCTCCGCCGACCGGCTGCGCCCGGTCGCCGCGCACGCCGCCGACGGCATCCCCAGGGCCCTCGACCTCGGCCTGCGCACCGGCTTCGGCGACGACTGGCTCTCCGTGGGCGCGCTCAAGATCTACACCGACGGCGGCATGATGGCCCGTACGGCGGCCCTGAGCGCGCCCTACGAAGGACTGGAGCACGCCGGGCAGTTGCAGGACGACCCCGAGGCGCTCGCGCAGACGATCGTGGACGGCCACCTCGCCGGATGGCAACTCGCCGTGCACGCTATCGGCGACCGCGCGGCCGACCTGGCCCTGGACGCCCTGGAACGGGCCCAGAGCCTGCGGCCCCGCCCCGGAGCCCGGCACCGCATCGAGCACGCGGGCCTGATCCGCCCCGACCAGCTCCCGCGCTTCGCGCGGCTGGGCCTCAGTGCGGTCGTCCAGCCGAGCTTCCTGCGCTACTTCGGCGACGACTACGCCGCGATCATGGGCGAGGAGCGGGCGCCGTGGCTGTACCGGGGCAGGGGGTTCCTCGACCACGGCATCACCCTGGTCGGCAGCTCCGACCGGCCGGTGACGGACGGCGCTCCGCTGAAGGCCGTCCAGTTCATGGCCGAACGCGCCTCCGCGTCCGGCCGGCTGATCGGCCCGGACGAGTCCGTCACCGTCGACGAGGCCCTCCACGCCTACACCGTCGCCGGCGCCTACGCCTGCCACTGGGAGAAGGCCGCGGGCACCCTCACCCCGGGCAAACGCGCCGACCTCGTGGTGCTCGGCGACGACCCGCGCCGCGTCGGCGTCTCGCGCATCGGCGACATCGAGGTGGTGGCGACCTACGTCGACGGCCTCGACACCGGCAAGCCGACGGCCTGACCGGCCGCGTGCCCGGCCGCCTGACCAGCCGTCAGGACGGCCGGAGCGCCGGGGAGACGGCGGACTTCAGGAGCAGACGGGGGGATCCCCGGCCACTCGTCGGCAGGGACCACAGGTCACCGCCGAAGTCGCCCGGCAGGGAGTACAGGACCGTGCGGTCGTCGTACCAGAAGGCCTGGTCGTCGACGCTGCGCCGCTCCGCCAGCGCGGTTTCGGCGCCGGTGCGCAGATCCAGGACGTACAGGCGCCACGGGGCGTCGGCCGGAAGGCCGGCCACCCGCTTCTTGAACGCGATCCGGGTGCCGTCGGGGGAGAGGGACGGGCACTCCACGTTGCCGCGCAGCACGCGCAGTTCACGGGCCCGGAGGTCGCCCTCGACCAGGTGGGTCCGGCCTCCCGTGGCGAGGGTCGCGTAGAAGCGGTTGTCGTCGGCGGCGAAGGTCACGCCCCAGAAGTTGTGGTCGGCCGCCCGGCGGCGCCGGCCCCCGTCGAGGACCGCGAACTCCTCCAGGCTCGGGACGAGCGCCCCCGACCGGGTGTCGTAGAGGGCGGTGCGGGTGGAGAAGCTGCCGCCGGCGTACGAGTCCCCGCTGACGAAGACCGTCCAGGCGAGCAGCCGCCCGCTGGGGGAGACCCGCGCGCGGGTCGGCGTACCCGGGACGCCGAACGAACGCACCGGCCGGAGCGCGGAGTCGAGGACCAGCGCCTCGTAGCGCGGGACGACCCCGCCCGTCCGGCGCAGGCACACGCCCCTGCCCGCCGCCGCGTGGAACCGCAGGCAGTCCAGGGGCGCCGTGGTGCGCGCACCCGCGGGCGCGGCCAGCGGCACCGAGGCGACCTTGTCCCGGCCCGGCCCCCAGGCCAGATTGCGGAACAGCAGCCGGCCCGGCTGCTCCAGGCTCACCGCGCCCGCCTGCGCGCGCGGCTCGCCCGGACGGGCCTCCTCGCGCTCCCCGGCCCGGTCCGCGGCCCGGACCACCGAGACCACGGCCACCGCGGCCAGCAGCGCGGAGAACAGGACCAGGACGAGGACCTTGCGCAGCGTGTGCGTCATCGCAGAACTCCCTTGCCGAGCATCCGGGCCGCCACCAGGGACAGGAGGAGACCGGCGGCCGCGCCGGCCAGCGCGGCGCCGGGGCCCGCGTACGTCCAGCCGGCGCCGAAGAGCACCGCCCCGGCGAAGCGGGCCAGCGCCTGCGCCGTCTGGACCAGGGCCATGCCGCTCGCCCGCAGCCGCGCGGGCAGCAGCGGTCCCGCGGCCGCCATCAGGACGCCGTCGGTGGCGGCGTAGAAGGCGCCGAGGAGGAACAGCACGATGACGGCCGGGGCCGGGCCGCCCAGCGGGGACAGGAGCAGCAGGTACGCGGCCGCCAGCGCGGCATGGCCCGCGAGGAACACCCGGCCGCGCCCGGCCCGGTCCGCGAGCCTGCCCAGCGGGACGGCGAGCAGCAGGAAGCCGGCCGCCGTCGCCACCGGCAGCAGCGGGAAGGCGGCGGTGGGAAGGTCGAGGCGCCGCTGCAGCAGCAGGTAGACGAACGAGTCCCCGACCGTGAACAGGCCGAGCAGGGCCGCCGCCAGCGCGAGGCGCCGCACCCCGCGGGCGCGCAGGACGGTGCCGAGGCCCCGCTCGCCGGGCGGTGCGGGGGTCCGGGAGGGCCGGGTGCGGACGTCCCGTACGAACAGCGCGAGCAGCAGCACCGCGAAGGCCGCCGCGCAGAAGCTCACCGTGAACACGGCGTCGTAGGCGTCGTGCGCCGCCCACAGCACGCCGAAGGCCACGAGCGGGCCGAGCAGCGCGCCCGCCGTGTCCATGGCCCGGTGCACCCCGAACGCCCGGCCCTGCCCCTCCGGCGTGGCGGACAGGGAGATCAGTGCGTCTCGCGGCGCCGTACGCAGACCCTTGCCGGTCCGGTCCGCGGCCAGGACCGCCCCCACCGCCCACGGCGTGGCGGCCGCGAGCAGCGCCAGCTTGCAGGCGGCGGACACGGCGTAGCCCGTACCCGCCACGAGCTTGTGGCGCTCGGTCCGGTCGGCGATGTGGCCGCCGGCCAGCCGCAGGAGGGCGGTCGCGCCCTGGTACAGCCCGTCGAGTGCGCCGAAGGCCAGCGGCGACATGCCGAGGCCCACGACGAGGTAGAGCGGCAGGACGGCGGTGACCATCTCGGCGGAGACATCCGTGACCAGGCTGACCAGGCCGAGCACGAGCACGTTCCCCGCGACGGCCGGGCCGGCCGCCGGACGGGGTACTCCCCCGGGAGGGTTCGCTGCGCCGACGGCATCGGCGGCGCGACTGGCCGACAGGTACACGGATGCCTCCTTCGGTTCGGTTGGATCTGGCTGGGGTTCTGCTTCTGGTTCTGCCTTCTGGTTCCGGTTCTGCTTCCGGTTTCGTCAGAACCAGTTGAGGGTGAGCGGGAAGGTGGTGCTCGCCGACTTGCCCGCGCCGTCGGTCACCGAGGCGGTGATCTGGAGCGTCCCGGCCGCCCACGGCTTGCCGCTGATCCGGCCGGTCGAGGCGTCCATGGACAGACCCCACGGCAGACCGGTCGCGGCCCACCGCAGCGGCGGCGCGCCGCCGGTGGCCGTCAGCTGGATCGTGCAGGACTGGTTGAACTTGCACGTCTGTGCGCCCGGGTTGACGACGGCCGGACCGCCCGGCGGCGGCTCCTCGCCACCCGTCCCGAAGACCTCGGCGATCGGCTGGGCGTTCGCGGCGTTGCCCGCGTGACCCGTCCCGAACAGGTCCTCGAAGGTCCGAAGCAGGTTGAAGTGGTTGTACGCGGTGCCGTACCGGCCCTGCTTGACGTGCGCGCCGTAGAAGACCGTGGCGATCTGGTTCGACCCCAGGAAGTTGTCCTCGTCCCAGGTGAGCACCAGCAGGCTGTTGTTGGCCTTCGCCCACTGCGCGTACGCGTCGAGGTTGTTCCTGACCCACGTGTCGCCCGTGCTCACCGGGCACGAGTGCATGTCGTTGCACTGGTTCGGCACGATGAACGACAGGTGCGGCAGCGCGGAGAAATCGCTCCGCGGGAACTGTGCCCAGGTCTTGCCGGTGTTGAGCGGCACGTTCTTGAACGCGAACCAGGGGTTGTGCTTCTGCGCGTACTGGCCGTTGGTGCAGACCGTGGACCCCTCGCTCGGCAGGTCCTCGTTGTACGTGGCGAACGTCTTGCCCGCCGCGATGAGTTCCTGGCCGAGGTTCGGCGCGGTCATCGACTGCGGGGTGTAGCAGCCGTCGCCCGTGATGCCCTGGGTGCCGCCGGAGAAGAGGTTGAAGTAGTTCGGCTGACTGGGATGGGTCAGCGCCTTCATCGCCGTGAGGCTCGCGCCGGCGTTGGCCAGCTGGTTGACGTACGGGGCGTTGGCGCTGCCGATGATCTCGCCGTACTGCTTGTTCTCGAAGACGACGACCACCACGTGGTCGTAGCTCGGCAGGGCCGCGGCGGCGGATGCCGGCGCCGAAGGGGCGTCGGCGGCCTCGGAGCTGCCGATGGTCATGGCGGTGACCAGGCCGAGGGAGCAGGCGATGCCGGACGCGGCGGCCCGCCACCTCCTGCCCCGCCCGCGCAGGGGTGTCACCGGGGCGTCCGGTGCCGGATGTCTGGTTCGCATGGGCTTGATGCCTCCTGTGTTCTCGGTCATTCCTCTCGCCGGGCCGCTCCGGCCACGGCGACGTTCACGAAGCGCGGCACGGGCCGGCCGTGGCCGCGGAAGTCGTCCGCGACCGCCGCACGCACCGCGGCAAGCCGGTCCCGGGGCAGCAGCACCAGCACGCTGCGGCCCTCCCGGGTGCCCGGCGGCCACGCACTGAGCGCGCCCGCGCGCCGGGCGCACTCCACGGCCCGTGCCAGGCCGGTCCTGCGGTCCTCCCCGGAGCCCCGCAGGGCCATGAGCACCAGGTGCGTCCCCGAGGCGGGCGGGTCGAAGGGCACGGTCCGCCCGGCGCGGCCCGGCCCGGCGGGCAGGGCGGTGCCGGGCCGCGCGAACAGCACGGCGCTGCGCAGGGCGTCGTCGTCCTGCGGCGCCACTTCGCGCATCAGCCCGGCGAGCAGCTCCCGCGGCGGCTCGCCCGCCCCGCCGTGTACGTCGGCCACGGCGAGCGCGACCGCGCAGTCGCGGGGTTCCGCGAGGCTCAGCCCGGCCGCCTCGGTCAGGGTCCCCTGGACGTGCAGGTCCGTGCCCGCGCGGCCGTACCCGGCCCCGGCGAGGGCCCGCAGCAGGGCGTAGGGACGGGCCGCCCACGCAGGGGTGTCCGGGTACGGGCCGGTCAGCGCGAAAGCGCAGCTCTGCGCGGGATGGCCGAGCGAGCTCAGCCGCACCGTGCCGTCCTCGCGCGCGGCGGCCGCGGCCGCGACCGGCCAGCCGGCGGCGGCCACCAGGCCCGGCGAGCCGAGATGGAAGGCGTGCGGGGCGCTCCACACCGCCGCCGGCGGCCGGCCGTGCGCGACCTCCAGCGCATGGGCGACCAGCCGGAACAGCGGGTCGGCGGTGGCCCGGAGGGCCAGCGGCAGCGGAACCCCGGCCCCGCCCGCGGCCGGGGCGCTCACCCCGACTCCTTGCGGGCCAGCATCCGGTAGGCGTTCCCGCCGTCCGTGCGCCGGGCCACGGCGGTGCGCACGGTGTCCAGGGCACCGGCCGCCACCAGGCACGGCACGAGCGCGGCCCGTACCGCCTGGCGGGCCGCGCGCCGGGCCGGGCGGGCCGCGGCCGGTCCGGCCCACGGGCTGTGCGGGTCGGGGGCGAGCCGGTTCGCTGTGAGGGCGACGGCCCCCACGAAGTCGTTGTGCTGGTGGGCGGGCCCGTGCTGCTCGTCCAGCACGGTGAAGCCGCGCGCGGCCAGCGCCGCGCGGAGGTTGGCCGCCGGGATCAGGTGCTGGTGCTGCGGCTGGAACCACGGCAGCCAGTGCGAGCCCAGCAGGCGCGCCATCCGCGACTGCGGATCGGGCAGTTCGATCAGCAGGTGCCCGCCCGGCACCAGCACCTGCGCGGCCGCGTCCAGCTCCGCGAACGGATCGCGGGTGTGCTCCAGGTAGTGGTACATGCTGACCGCCTCGTACTGGCCGGCGAGCTTGCCGGCCAGTTCGGGGAACTGGCCCTGGTAGCCGGTCGCGACCCAGCCCCGCCGCTCGGCCTCCCGGATCCCGTCGCCCATGTCGAGCCCGTCGAAGCGGGTGTCCGGCCACACCTCGCGGGCGACGTCGCAGAAGTGCCCGTGGCCGGTGCCGACGTCGAGCCAGGAGCCGGGACGGGCGTACGGGACGAGCATCGCGGCCCGCGCCCGGTAGTGTGCGCCGAGCCGCCCGAAGACCGTCCCGGCGGCCTCGCCGCCCCGGCCGTCGTAGAAGTCGCGGTAGTAGAAGTCCAGTCCCTCCACCGTCAGCCGGGGGTTCTGGAAGACGTGTCCGCAGGACCCGCACTCCTCCAGCGTGAACCGGCCCGGCTTTCCCTGGAGCAGGTCCGGCATGCGCACCCGCACCGCGAGCTGCGCGGAGCCGCACCACGGGCAGTCACCGCGCCGCGGCTCGAAGAACCGGCCCGTGCCTCCCGCGAGTTCGGCGGCGTACTCCGCCCTGCGGTCCGGCGCCCCGGCCGACCGCGAAGACCGGGCCACGGCGGCCGTACGCAGTCCGGCGCCCAGCGACTGCAGCGGGCGGGCCGCGCTCGCACCGGCCAGGTCCGCGGGCCGCAGCGGACCGGAACCCCCCAGCACCAGCGCGGGCTGGAGCCAGTACAGCCCGGCCGCGGCAGCGCCCCAGCGGCCGTCCCGCACGACGGCTGCCGCCAGCAGCGCGAGACCGGCCAGCTGGGCCGCGGACAGCAGGCCCGGCGGCAGGCCCTGCGCCCGGAGCTCGGCAGCCCGGCTCCCCGGCCCGGCGGGAGCGCCGCGGGCGCTGAGACCCGGGGCGACGGCCAGGTCCGTCGAGGCGGTGGCGTACTCCTTCAAACGGCGGGTGAGCTCCAGGAGTTCCGCCCGGTCCCGGGGACGGTCCGGATCCACCCCGGCCCGCTCCAGGACGTCCTCGCCGACGAGTACGGCGTAACCCGCCCCGCGCCCGGCGGCCAGTCGGTCCCGCCGGTACCCGGCCGGGTCGACCAGCCGCAGCAGCCCGAGCGCGTCCTCCGCGGGCAGGTCCGGCGGCAGCAGGTCCAGTACGTCCAGGCCCTCCCGGTCGGCGTGGGCGCAGGCGGCCGCGAAGACCTCCCCGTCCGCTGCGACGCCCCGCGCGGTGAGCAGCCGCCGGCGCGGCTCCGGGGCGGGCTGTGCGCCGGGGACCAGGACCGGCAGCGCGTGCAGCCGGCGGCGCGCCCGTACCGTCCCCGCGCCGAGTGCCGCGGCGATCACGGCGGAAACCCAAGGGCTCATGACAGCTTCTCCAACCTGTCGGCTGCGGTGGCTGCGCCTCCCGCAGCGGCGAAGGACGCCTGGATCCGCCGGGCCGCACGGCGGTGCGGGCCGAAGTCGTCCAGTACGGCCGCGAGCGCCTCGCGCAGGTCCGCCGGTCTGGCCCGGCCGAAGCGCACCCGGATCCCCGCGCCGGCGTCGGCGACCTGCTGCGCGACGATCGGCTGGTCGTCCCGGATCGGGGCCACGACCAGCGGGAGGCCGTGTGCGAGCGCCTCGCACACGGTGTTGTGGCCGCCGTGGCTGACGACCGCGTCGAGGTGGGGCAGCAGGCGCAGCTGCGGCACCGCCTCCCGGAGCACGGCGTGCGCGGGCACCGGGCCGACGAGGTGCGGGGGCGCGGCGACGATCAGCTGCACCCGGTCCGCGAGCTGTTCCCCGGCGGCCAGGACCGCGGCGTAGAACCGCGAACCGGCCTCCTGGTTGAGCGTGCCGAGCGAGACCAGCACCCGGCGGCGGCCGGGGTCGAGCCGCTGCCAGGGGAAGTCCGTGCCCGGCGGGCGGGCACCGAACGCCGGTCCCACGCAGGCGTAGTGGCCGGGGAACGGCCCGGCGCCCCCGATGAGCTCCGGCGTGGAGAAGACCAGCACCAGCCGGTCAGAGAACCGCGGATCCCAGCCGGGCGGCGCCCCGTACTCGGCGAGCAGTGCGGCCAGCTGCTCCGCCACCCACTCGCCGACCTTGGGGAACCCGGCGAACGGCCGGGTGAACTCCGCCGACGTGCTCGCCGAGGTGGCCCACGGGATGCCGAGCCGGCGGGCGACCAGCGCCCCGGCCAGCGCCTGCTGGTCGGCGACCACCACGTCCGGGGCGAACTCCGCCGCTGCCTTCTCGACGCCCGGCACCATCGCCCGGGCCAGCGGCAGCAGCGCCTCCGCCCACAGGAACCGCAGCGCGGCGACACCCCGCAGGTCCCGCCACCGCCCGTGCAGCGCGGCGTACCCGCCGGAGTCCGCACCCGCGGCGTCCCCGGAGGGGTACAGCCGGGCGTGCGCGGGCAGCAGCCCGGACAGCACCCCGGCGGGCCCGGTCCAGGCGGTCTCGTGCCCGCGGGCGGCCAGTTCGGCGGCGACGGCGACCGTCGGATTGACGTGCCCGGCGAGCGGGGGGACGACGAACAGGACCCTCATGCGATCAGCGCTCCCGTCCCGGCCCGGCGGACGGCCGCCGCATGGGCCAGCACGGCCCCGCGCAGCACTCCGCTCGCCTCCTTGAGCACGTCGTGGCCCAGGCCGGGCAGGATCCGCAGCGTGCAGCACGGCGCGTGCCGGGCCAGTTCCGCGGCGCCCGGGACCAGTTCGGAGTGCTCCCCGCAGACGACCAGGACCGGACAGGCGATCGCGGCGTAGTCGGCGGGCGTGAAGACGCGGCCGGCCGCGATGTCGTCGATGAGGGTGGTGCGGTTCAGGAGCGCGTCGGCGATGAGCGTCAGCTTCGCCGCCTTGCGCAGCCGCAGCGAGGACAGTTCGGCGGGCACCCCGCTGTCCTCCAGGCTGAGCGCGGCGACCGACAGGGTGTCGACCATGTTCTCCACCCAGGGGCCGCTGAGCGGCGGTTCGAGCAGGGTCAGGCCCGCGACGAGGTCGGGGCGGGCGAGGGCGGCGTGCAGGGCGAGCGTGCCGCCGTAGCTGTTGCCGACCAGGTGGACCGGCCGGCCGTCGAGCCCCAGGGCGGACAGGAGGGCGACCAGGTCCCGGACGGCGCTGCGGCTGTCGTACCCGTCCGGCGGACGCTCGCTGAGGCCGTGGCCGCGCAGGTCGTAGAGGACCACCTCGTGCCCGGCCCGGGCCAGCGGCACGCCCAGCGGGCAGTAGAAGCTGGAGAGGTTGTCGACGACGAGCCCGTGCAGGAAGACGACCGGGGTGCCGCAGCCGCCCCGCGGAATGCCGGACGCGGGGCCGTCGGGTGCGGGGCCGCCGGGTGCGGGGCCGTCGGACGAGGGGATTTCGGCCGCGGGCAGCCGCTGTACGTGGAACCGCAGCGCGTTGGCGAGGATCTCGGCCATGGCGGACTCAGGCCGCCGGGGCACGGCGCACGGGCCGGGAGGCGAGTTCGGTACGGGTGATCCGCGCGATGTGGTCGACCAGCTCGCCGACCGACATCGCCAGGATGGCGTCCATGTCCTTCTCCGCGAGGAAGCCCATGAGGTCGACCCGGGATCCGTAGCGCTCGTGCAGCTGCTCGGCGAGAGCGACGAACTCGATGCTCTCCAGCGCCAGGTCCTCGTTGAACGTGGTCTTCATGGTGACCTCGTCGGCGAGGAGGAAGTCGTCGCCGACGATCCGGACGAGCATGTCGGTGATCTCGGCGAGGATGTCAGATGCCATGGCTGGTCTCCGTCGGGGTCGGGGTCGCGGTCGGGAGCGTGTCGTTCGGAACGGTCGGGCTGCGAGGGGCGTCCGGGACGGTCCAGGCGACCTCGTGGCCCTCGTACGCCGTCGTGCGCACGTGGTGGGTCCGGCCCGCAGGGGACAGGACCCGCAGCCCGCCGGCGGGGTCCTCGCTCACCTGCCAGCGCACGAGCCGGCCGCCGAGCCCCGTGCCCTCCGCCTTCGCCGCGGCCTCCTTGGCACACCACAGCGTGGTGACGGCCGCGGCGAGGCCGGTGCCGTCCCGGGCCGCGAGCCGCTCGGCGAGGCGGTGTTCGCCGGCGGTGAGCGCGATGCGGAGCAGGGCGCCGGGGTCCCCGGTCACCGGCTCGACGTCGATGCCCACGGGGGCTCCGGCGTGCGCGAAGGCGACGGCGATCCGGTCCTTGTGGGCCAGGGACACGTGCAGGCCGGCCGCCAGCCCGCCGGGCACCGGGCGGCCGGTCTCGTCGCGGCCGACGGTGACCTCCGCGGGGAAGACCGGCCCGGCGCCCCGGTCCCACAGCAGCTGCCGCAGCGCGTCCTTGGCCGCGATCCGGCCCAGCAGCCAGGGGGCGCGGGCGCGCGGCGCGAGCTGCTCGTACGCCTCGCGTTCGGCGGCGCCCAGGTAGCGGCGCATGACCAGTTCCTGCGAGGCGGGATCGCTCCAGCGGCGCGTGGCCGAGCACCAGCCCCCGGACTGCGGCTCGCCGATCCCGGACACCTCCGGGGTGAACTTCATCGGCCATACCCGCTCGTCGGCGGCGAACCGGCGGTACGTCCAGTCCTCCAGCCGCGCCCAGACCGCGCCGTCGGGGGTACGGAGCTCGACGTCTCCGCGTACGGACGTGTGCCGCACCTCGCGGATGCGGGCGGTCGCCGCGAGCAGCGTGCCCGCCGCGGGCGGGGGCCCGTACAGGCGGATCCGTCCGAGGACGGCCGGGAACACCAGGCGGTCCGCGTCCAGGCGCAGCTGCATCCAGTGGCCGAGGAGCTGCCCGGCGGCGTCGAGGAGGGCGCCCGGGGCGGGCAGGGCACGGAGCACTCCGCGGATCCCGTCGTCGGCGACGGCGGTGACCTCGTGGACGCCGGCGAAGCGGGGTCCGTGGAACATCCAGCGGTCCCGGTAGAGCGCCTCGGCGGAGACCGGCGCGGGGCGTTCGGCGGTGAGGGGCGCCGGGTCGGGTGCGGGCGGTGCGCCGTGGCCCGCCCCGAGGAGCACGGTGACCGAAGCGCAGTCGCCGATGTCCACCCGGACGCGGCCGTCGCCGGCCGGGTGGGTGGTGAACCCGACGTCGGCGGCGGGCGCGACGGGGAGCCAGCGCAGGGCGCGCATGTCGTCGAAGCCGGTGACGAGCTGCCCGGGTCCGGCGGCGAGGGCGGCCTCGGCGGCCAGCTCCAGCATGGTGGTCATGGGGACGACGGGGAAGCGGTCGGAGTCCTCCGGCCAGTCGTCGGGCTGCAGGTAGACGCAGTGGTCGCGGACGGACGGGAGGGTGTCGAGGGAGAGCCGGCGCGTGTGTGTGCGGGGGTGAGTGCGCGGCGCCCCGGCGGCGGACGGCGGCGGGGCGGAGCCCGAAGGGGTGGCGGCCAGGGCTTCGGTGACGGCGCGGGCGCTCTCCCGGGTCTCGTCGAGGACGGCGTCCAGCGCCGACAGGAGCACCGGCCGTCCGGAGGCCACAGGGCGGCCCGGGGCGGGGAGGGGGCCGCGCGTGCGGAGCGGCTCGACGGCGCCGTTCAGGTGCACCAGCGGGGATCCGAGGTCGAGCCGGATGGCGGGCCGGGCGGGCCGGGTGGGCCCGGCGGGCCGGGCGCGGTCCGGTGCGGTCCGGCCGGTGAGCCGGTCCCAGCGCGGTTGCAGGCCCTCCGTCCACAGCGCCGCCGCCAGGTGGCGCAGGGCCTCCATGCCCGGCAGTCGCGGGGTGGTGGCGGCGACGGCGAGGTGCCCGGACCGGGACCCGCGCAGGGTGTCGTCCACGAAGCCGGTCAGGCTGCCCGGCCCGGCCGAGACGAAGGCCCGTACGCCTTCCTCGTGCAGGCGCAGCGTCAGGGCGCGGAAGTCCACCGGCTCCAGCAGGTGCCGGACCACCAGCTCCCGGACGCCGTCCGCGTCGGACGGGTACGGAGCGGCCGTGGTGGCCGACCAGACGGGGAGCCCGGCCGCCTGGAGCGGCAGGCGCGCGAAGGCGGCCCGCACCTGGCCGAGGTACGGCTCCCACATGGGAGTGTGGAAACCGGACCGGAAGGGCAACTCCTGCCCCACCACGCCCTCGTCGGCCAGCCGGCGCAGCACCGACGCGATCTGCTCCGGCGGCCCGCAGACCACCGACTGGTGGGGGCAGTTGTCGTGGCTGACGGCCACGCCCTCCAGGCCGTGCAGGGCCGCGGACGCCTGCGGTGCGCCGCAGCCCAGGGCCGCGTACACGAGGTCCGGCACCGCGAGCGAGCCGGGGCGCAGCGACCCGAGGAAGGTGTCGACCGCTTCCGTCGGGTACATCCCGGCGGTCACCATGGCGGCCCACTCGCCGAGACTGTGCCCCGCCAACAGGTCCGGCAGGAGGTCCAGTTCGGCCAGGACCCGGGCGAAGAACCGGCCGGTCGCGAGGGCGTCGAGGGCGCGCTCGACGAGCTCGCCGCCGCCCGTGAGCACGGGGGCCGCGAGCCCCAGGCGGGCGGCCACGTCGTCCAGGGCGGGCGCGAACTCCGGCTCCAGGCCCGGGAAGAGGAGCGCGAGCCGGCCGCCCGGCCCGGCGGCGTACGGTCCCAGCAGCGGCCGGGGCGTGAACCACACCCCGCCCCGCCCGCGCCAGGGGCGGCCGCGCGCCAGGACCTTCGCGGCGAGTGCCAGGCGCTCCGCGGTCGGGCCGGCGATCGCCAGCCGGCAGGGGCCGCCGTGCTCGGCACCCGCAGCGTGCGCCGTGCCCGCCGTGCCCGTCCCGTCTGTTGTGCCCGCCGTGCCCGCCGGGTCGGGCGCGGCCAGCAGCCCGGCCAGGGCCTCGGGGGTCTCGGCCGACAGCAGGAGCACGGACGCGGGATCGGCGCTCTCCCGGGTGCGGACCGGGCCGCGCGCGGGCGGCAGCGGCAGGAAGCGGCGTACGGGAAGCCGGGCCACGCGGGCGCGGGGAGCCTCCTCCAGGATCACGTGGGCGTTGATGCCGCCGAATCCGAAGGCGTTCACCGCGGCCCGGCGGGGTACGCCGCCGGCCTCCCACGGCTCGGCCGTGCGGACCGGGCGCATCCGGGTCCGGGCCAGGCCCTCGTGGGGATCGTCGAGGTGGAGGGTCGGGGGCAGCACGCCCTCGTGCACGGCGAGCGCCGCCTTGATCAGCCCGGCCATGCCGGAGGCCTGCATGGTGTGCCCGAGCATGGACTTGACCGAGCCCAGCGCGATGGGGCCGGGGATGTCGGGCGGTCCGAAGACCCGGGCCAGGGTGGTCAGTTCTGCCGCGTCACCCACCGGGGTGCCGGTTCCGTGGGCCTCCAGGAGGCCGATCGAGCCGGCGGCCGCCGGCTCGAGGCCCGCCATCGTCCAGGCCCGCTCCAGCGCCTGGACCTGGCCGTCCACCAGCGGGCTCATCAGGCTCGCCGCGCGCCCGTCGCCCGCCACGCCGACCCCGCGGATCACCGCGTACACCCGGTCGCCGTCCCGCCTCGCGTCCGCGAGCCGCTTGAGCAGGACCACGCCGGTCCCCTCGGACAGGAGCGTGCCGTCGGCCCGCCGGTCGAAGGGGCGGATGGCCTCGCTGGGGCTGAGCGCGCCCAGCTGGGTGAACACGCTCCAGAGCGTGGCGATGTGGCAGTGGTGGACGGCGCCCGCGACGACCATGTCGCACCGGTCGGCGGCCAGCAGCGCGACCGCCTGGTCCACGGCCAGCAGCGAGGACGCGCAGGCCGCGTCCAGGGTGTAGGCGGGGCCGCGCAGATCGAGCCGGTTGGCGGTACGGGCGGCGGTGAAGCTCGGGACCAGGCCGATGGACGCCTCCGGCTGCTCCGGGCCCAGGGCGCCCTGGAAGGCCTGCCGGATCGCGGCGATCCGGTCGTCGCCCAGCTCCGGTGCCAGCTCGCGCAGCGTGGTGCTCAACTGGTGTGCCGTACGGACCCGTTGGTCGAGGCGGGCGGTCGCCACGCCCATGAATCCACCCCGGCCCAGCACCACGCCGATCCGGGACCGGTCGGCGGGGAGCCGGTCCTCGCCGCCCGCATCGGCGATGGCCTCGGCGGTCGCGTGCAGGGCCAGCAGCTGGTCGGGCTCGGCCCCGGAAACGGCGGCGGGCATGATGCCGAAGCGGGTGGGGTCGAAGGCGGCGAGGTCGTCGACGAAGCCGCCGCGCCGGCAGTAGAAGCGGTCGCTCCCGGGAGGCCCGCCGGGGGCGTAATACACCTGCGGATCCCAGCGCCCGGGCGGCACGTCGGTGATCGCGTCGACGCCGGCGAACAGGTTGTGCCGGTAGGCGGCGAGGTCGCCGGCGCCGGGGAACACGGCGCCCATGCCGACGATCGCGGCATCGGTCGGACGGGGGTCACCCATGGCGGGCCTCCCGGTGCGCCGCGCCGGCCCGCTGCGGAACGGGCCGTGCGTCCGTCCCCTCCGGCCCGGCTGCGTCCGCTCCGTCTGCTCCGTCTGCGCCCTCCGGGCCGTCGGCGCTGTCCGCTCCGTCCGCACTGTCCGCACTGTCCGTGCCGTCCGTGCCGTCCGCCATCAGGACGACCTGCGGGTCCGTGCCGTGGAGCAGTTCCGCCAGGAAGGCGTCGGCGCCCGCGTCCGGCCCGATCAGCGCGATTCCGCGTCGTGCGTACGCGCGCTCCAGCTCCGGGGTGACCATCCCGCCCGCCTCCGCGGCCCACGGACCCCAGTCGATGGCGAGGACGCGGCCCGGGGAGGCCGCGGCCCAGGTGTGGGCCAGGGTGTCCAGGGCGTCGTTGGCGGCCGCGTAGTCGCTCTGGCCGCGGTTGCCGTACACGCCGGCGACGCTGCCGAAGAGGACCAGGAAGGCCGGCGCGGGCGACGCCGCCGACGACCCGTCGGTGGCGGCGACGGCTGCGGCGAGGTGGCGGGCGCCGTCCACCTTGGTGGCGAAGACCGCGGCGAACGCCTCCGGGTCCTTGTCGCGCAGGAGGGAGTCGCGGAGCAGGCCCGCGCCGTGCACGATCCCGTCGAGCCGGCCGTGACGGGCCCGGACGCCGGCCACGACCGTGCGCACGGCGGCCTCGTCGGTGACGTCGGCGCAGTGGTAGCGGACCGACGCCGCCGCGCCGTCGAGGGCGCGCAGGGTGGCCCGTACCTCCCGGGCGGCCAGGATCCCGGACGCGGCCGCCTCGATCTCCGCCGGGGTGCGCAGCCCTGTGGCGATCAGTGCGGCGCGCAGCGCGACCCGGTCGTGTGCCGAGGCGAGCGCGGGGTCCTCGGCGTTCCCGGCGTCCTCGGGCAGGGGAGTACGGCCGATCAGCTCGATGTGGCAGCCCGTGGCGCGGGCCAGGGCGAGGGCGGCGCGGGCGGTGATGCCGCGGGCCCCGCCGGTGACCAGGACCACGCAGTCGCGGTCCAGGTGCACCCGCGGGGGCGAGGAGTCCGGGAGCGGCGCGGGCACGGTGCGCACGGTGGTGCGGGTGCCGTTGGCGTACCCGACGGCCACCGGCCCGTCCGGGGAGCACAGTTCGGCGAGCAGGTGGGCGGCGATGCGCTCCGGGCGGTCCTTGGGATCGACGTCCACGGCCCGCACGACGGCACCCGGGCACTCGAGCGCGGCGCTGCGGGCGAACCCGCCCAGCCCGAGACCCGGAACCGGGTCGGGCGCGGCCGGACCGTGTCCGAACGCCCCGCCCCCCGGGGTGGCGACCACCAGCCACCGGGCTCCACCGACCAGGGCCGACCGCAGCCGTGCGAACGCTCCGGGCAGCACCGGATCCGGCCCGGGGCGCAGGGCGCTGAGATCGACGAGGCCGTCCGCCGCCGAGCCGGCCTCCGGCCGGTCGGCCGGGACGGTGTGCACCCGGGCGCCGTGGGACTCCAGCAGCGCGGCGAGCGCGGGCGCCACCCCGAGCCCGTCCTCCACCACGGCGAACGTCCGCCCGGCCAGGACCTCTCCGGGGTCGCCCGCGACGGGCGGCCCGGCGGGCGCCGCCTCGACGCGGAGCCGGACCGGGCGGCGTACGAGCGCCCCGCCGGTCCCGGCCGGGGCCGGGACCGGGTGCGGGACCGGGTGCGGGTCCGGGAGCGCGGCCGGCCCGGACGGGGGAGCGGAAGGGGAAGCCGGCGCAGCGGCCGGCGCTGCCGGTTCCCGGGCGGCGATCCAGTCCACGATCCCGCGGAGCGTCTTGATCCGGGACAGCTCCTCGACGGCCGACTCGGCGGCCGATCCCGCGCCGGCCCCCGCGGCGCCGAGCTGCCGCGGCAGGCCGATGCGGTCGGCCAGGGCTCCGACGATCTCCACGCGCTTGATCGAGTCGACCGAGAGGTCCGCCTCCAGGTCGAGGTCGGGGTCCAGCATGTCCCGCGGGTAGCCGGTGCGGGTGTGGACGATCTCCAGGACGGCGTCCATGACCTCGTCCGCGGTGAGCGGCCCCCGGGCGGCGGGAGCCGCGGCGGCCTCCGCCCGCCCGGCGGGCACTTCGGCCGCGGACGCGTGCGCGGCGGCGCGCTGCGGCGGCGCGGACGGCAGCTCCGCGGGCCCCCCGGGCGCCGCGGCGGCGCAGGCAGCCGTGCCCAGGTAGCCGAGCAGGACCTCGCGTTGGGCCGCCACCAGCTCCCGCGCGCCGCGCAGGTACTCCAGTACCGCTTCCTCGCGGCGGTCCGCCGCACCGGCGGGTTGCGGCAGGGCGACGCGCCGGGCCGGCCGCAGCCCGCCCGCCACCGGCGAGCCGTCCGCCGTCCGCACGAGATGGCCGTCGACCAGCCAGCCGGGCCGCCGGGGCGCCCGCTCGGGCAGCAGGGCCGTACGCCCCTTGAAGAGCGCCTCCGGATCGACCGGCACCCCCGCCGCGGCCAGTTCGGCTAGCGCGGCCAGCAGCCGCGGCAGCCCCGGCTCCCCGGGAACGTCGCAGGCGACGGCCGTGTGCGGGCGGTCGCCCAGGATCCTGCCGATCAGCCCCGTCAGCACCCGGCCGGGCCCCGCCTCGACGAACGTCCGTACCCCGGAGGCGTACATGGCCTCGATCTGGTCCACGAAGCGCACGGGCTCGGCGACCTGCCGGGCGAGCACCTCGCGCACCCCGGCGGGATCCGCGGGGTACGGCCGGGCCGTGGCCGTGGACCAGACCGGGACGGCGGGCCCCACCACCGCCGTCCCGGCCAGCTCGGCGGCGAGGGCGTCCACGGCGCCGGCCACGATCCCGCTGTGGAAGGCGCAGGCCACCGGGATGCGCTCGCCGTGCAGCCCGGCTGCGGCCAGGTCGGCCAGAACGGCCTCGACGGCCGGTGCCGGACCCGAAACCACGCACTGGGACGGCGCGTTGTGGTTGGCGATCACGCAGCCCGCCCGCGCCGCGATCTCCCGGACCTGCTCGGGGGCGGCCGTCACGGCGGCCATCGCCCCGGGGTCCTCCCCGGCGGCCTCCAGGATGGCCGACGCCCGGCGGCCGCTCAGCCGCAGCAGCGCCGCGGTGTCGAGGGAGCCGGCGGCCCAGAGCGCGGTCAGCTCGCCGTACGAGTGTCCGGCGGTGCAGTCCGGCCGGACGCCGAGCGAGCCGAGCAGCAGGTGCGCGGCCGCGCCCGCCAGGCCCAGCGCGGGCTGTGCGACGCGGGTGTCGGTGACCGCGGCCCGCTGCTGCGTCCGCTCCTGCGGGGTGAAGGCGGCCGGCGGGAACATCGCCGCCACCACCTGCGCCGGAGCCTCGTCCAGCAGGCTCCGCAGCCGCGGGAAGGCGACGTAGAGGTCCCCCAGCATCCCCGGGCGCTGGCTGCCCTGTCCGGGGAAGAGGAACGCCACCTGCCCCGGGTCCGCCTCCGGGGCCCGTACGTGCACCCCGTCGCCCGCGGTGAAGCCGCGGGCCCGCTCCAGCTTGGCGGCGAGGTCGTCCAGGTCCCCGGCGATCACCGAGACCTGTACGGGGCCGGCTGCCGAGGCGGCCGTCTCGGCGGCGAGGTCGCGCAGCGGCCAGGGCCGTCCCGCGCCGTCGTTCTCCTCCAGTCGGGCGGCCAGCCGGTCCATCGCCCTCGCCGCCGCACGGTGGTCGGCGCCCCGGAAGCAGAACAGCTCCGCGGGCCAGGCGTCGAGCCCGTGCGCGGGCTCTTCCTCGCAACCCGCCAGCACGGCGTGGTAGTTCGTCCCGCCGAAGCCGAAGGCGCTCACACCGGCGATCCGCTGCCGCACGGGCGCCGCCCACGGCCTGGCCTCGGTGTCGAAGACGAACGGGCCCGCCCCCGCCCGCCAGTCCGGGTGCGGGCGCTCCAGGTGCAGCGTCGGCGGCCGCACGCCGGAGTGCACCGCCCGCGCGGCCTTGATCAGCCCCGCCAGCCCGGCCGCGCACTTGGTGTGGCCGATCTGGGACTTGACCGAGCCGAGGGAGCACCCGGCACTGCCGGAGGCGTCGAACAGCGCGGTCAGCACGGCCAGTTCGGTGCCGTCTCCGACCACCGTGCCGGTGCCGTGCGCCTCGACGAGCCCCACCTCGGCCGGTGCGATGCCCGCCCGCTCGTACGCCCGCTCCAGCGCGCGCCGCTGGCCGTCGGGCCGGGGCGCGGTCAGCCCGAGGGAGCGCCCGTCGCCGGCGGCGCCGACGGCCTTGACGACCGCGTACACCCGGTCGCCGTCCCGCTGCGCGTCCTCCAGCCGCTTGAGGACGACCGCGGCGACCCCCTCGCCCAGCGCGATGCCGTCGGCGGCCGCGTCGAAGGGGCGGCACCGGCCGGTGGGCGACAGGGCCCGCACGGAGGCGAACATCAGGTAGTCGTTGATGCCGTTGTGTACGTCGGCCCCGCCGCACAGCACCATGTCGCTGTCCCCGGAGCGCAGTTGGCGGCACGCCAGGTCCAGTGCGGCGAGCGACGAGGCGCAGGCGGCGTCGACCGTGCAGTTCGCGCCGCCGAGGTCGAGCCGGTTGGCGATCCGGCCGGCGATGACATTGGCCAGCACGCCCGGGAAGGAGTCCTCGGTCAGCTTCGGCAGTTGGCCGTCCAGCTCCGGGGGCAGTTCGCCGAGGTAGCCGGGGTAGAGGGCGCGGAAGCCGTAGGCGCCCGCCAGGTCCGTGCCCGCCTCCGCTCCGAAGACCACCGACGTGCGCGAGCGGTCGTACGCGCGTCCGCTGCCGTAGCCGGCGTCCGCCAGGGCGCGGGCGGCGATCTCCAGGGCGAGCAGCTGCACCGGTTCGATCCCGGACAGCGAGGCCGGCGGGATGCCGTGGGCGAGCGCGTCGAAGGGGACCGGGGACAGGAAGCCGCCCCACCGCGAGGGCGTGCGCTCCCCGGCCCGCGCCGGGTCGGCGTCGTAGTAGAGCGCCGGGTCCCACCGGTCGGCCGGCACCTCGGTGACGGCGTCCCGGCCCGCGACGACGTTCGCCCAGAAGGCGGCCAGGTCCTCCGCACCCGGATACGCGCAGGCCATGCCGACGATCGCGATGTCCAGCGGTTCGGCGGGCTCCGCCACGCGCGGCGCGGCCGGGGCGAGCTCCCGCGCCCGGCGCTCCAGGAAGGCGCTCGCCCCCTCCGTCACCTGTGCGTGCAGGGCGGCGACCGTGGTCGTGGCGGACCGTGCGGTCGCGGCCTGGCCGAGCATGAAGAGGCCGTCGCGCCGCTGCTCCTCCTCGGTCGCCGGCACCGGGCCCGAACTCCCGTGCCGCAGCCCCTTGCTGGCGATACGCAGCCGCCCGAGATTGAGCCGCTCCAGCTCCTCCCACACCTCGCGCGGGCTCGCTCCGTCCTCCGCGAGGCGCAGCCGGGCCGTCTCGAAGGTCCCGGCGTACTCCGTCGCCGCGCAGCGCGTGGCGTGTCCGGGCGCGGTCCGCAGCAGGACGGTGCTCTCGCAGTCGAGGGCCGCGGCCTGGAAGCCGGGCAGTACGGCCCCGGCGGTCACCGCCTCCGTGGTGAACAGGTAGGCGGTGCCCATCAGGACGCCGATCCGGGCCCCGCGCGCGGCGAGCGGCGCGGCGGCGACGGCGGCCATGGCGGCGGACCGCTCGTCGTGGATGCCGCCGGCGAAGAGCACGTCGAGGGCAGGTACGTCCTCGCAGGCCAGCAGCCGGTCGATCTGCTCCTCCCACAGGGCGAAGGAGGTGCGGGGACCGATGTGGCCGCCGCATTCCAGGCCCTCGAAGACGAACCGCCGGGCGCCCTCGGAGAGGTACCGCTCGAGCAGCCCGGGGGAGGGGACGTGCAGGTACGTGCGCGTGCCCCCGGCCTCCAGCGGGGCCGCCTGGGCCGGCTGTCCGCCCGCGATGATTGCGTACGGCGGGCGGACCGCGGCCACGGCGGCCAGCTGCTCGGTCCGCAGCTCCGGCGGCGCGAAGCCGAGCAGGCCCACGCCCCAGGGCCGGTCGCCCAGGCGCCGTGCGGTCTCGGCGAGCAGGGTGCGGACCTCCTCGCCGGGCATGACCGCGAGCGCCAGGTACGGGACCCCGCTCGCGGCCGCGACGGCCTCGGCGAACGCCGCCTGGTCGCTGACCCGGGTCATCGGGCCCTGGGCCACGGGGAGGTGCGGGGCCTGGGCCCGCGGCCGGAGCGCAGCGCTCTCCACGGCCGCGTCGAGATGGGCCGCGACCGCCTCGCGCACGGCCTGCACCACGCCGCCCGTGGTGCGGTGGCGGGCCGCGAGCCGGGCGGCGAAGGCGGCGTCCTGGCCGAGGGGCAGGGCGTGCGTGCGCAGTCCGCGGGCGCCGAGCCGGTGGACCAGGTCTGCGGGGTCCGGCGGGTCGAGGTCGGGGCGCGTGTAGATCCGGTGGTCCGCGACGATTCGGGTCTCGCTGCCGTCCATCGCGCGGAGGGCGGCGGCGACCTCCCCGGGGAGGGCGGCCTCGCCCTCGGTGGTGAGGGCGAGTTGGGCGTCGAGCACCACCCCGGCGGCGCCGCCCGCGACGGCGGCGGCCGCGGTGTGCGGGCCGATGCCGCCCTGGGCGAGGACCGGGACCGTCACGTCCGGGTCGGCCAGCAGCCGCTGCAGCAGGACGAACGCCGTCAGTTCGCCGACCCGCCCGCCCGCCTCGTGTCCCTTCGCGACGACCGCGTCCGCTCCGGCGGCCACGGCGGCCGCCGCCTCCCGGGGGCTGGTCACCTCGGCCCACACCCGGCGGGAGCCGCCGTCCGCCCAGGCGGCCGGGCGTGGCTGCTGGGCGGGATCGGCCAGGAGGACGGTGTCCACCTCGGGCGGCAGCTCGTCCGGCCAGACCGGGCAGCCGACCGGCACGCGTACGCCGTAGGGCCGGCGCAGGGTCCGTGTCGCCTCGGCCAGTGCCCGGCGGGCGAGGCCGGCGTCTCTGCCGAGGTCGAGCAGACCGAGCGCACCGGCGCGCTCGGCGGCCACGACGATCCTGGGATTGGGCTCCTCGAAGGGGCTGATCGCGACGACGAGGTCGCGGACGGCGGGGTGGGCCGGCTGGGGGGTCACAGGCGCTCCTGACAGGCCGAGCGGGCAGGGCGAACGGGCAGCGAGCTGGCGGCGGCAACGTGCTGGAGAACGTGCTGGTGAACGGCAGCGCGAGCAGACGGAACAGACCGAGCGCAGAGCGGGCGCAGAAGGGTGGCGACGGACGGCGCAGTGCGGGCCCGGGCAGGTCAAGGGGGGTGGCGAGGGTCCGCTCACGCCGCTCCGGAGGCGCACCCGCCAGGGGTGACCGCCGGTAACGCCTTCATGACGCGTTGCATCGTGCGGTGGTCGCCTCTGAGTGTCAACGGCCGTGCAGGCACGGTCCATTCGCTTCCGGACTCCCGGAGATCGCTGCGAAATCCGCAGCGTGGAACCGCTCCCACCGCCTCTGCCTGCGCAATTCCCCACACCGGAACAACCCGTTCCGACCGGCGGCACGGCCCGGCCGCGCGACCGGGCATGCCGTGTCGGTATGGCTCGCGGCCGACCCGGTATGAGGCCCTCCGGAATCGGTCGGTTGTTCACTCTGCTGCCCCTTACACCTGGACGATCCTGGAGTTACCGTCCGGTCATGACCCCCACACTCGCGCAGCTTCGGTACCTCGTCGCCGTCGCGGACTGCCGCTCCATCACCGGCGCGGCGGCCTCGGTGTTCGTCGCCCAGTCCGCCCTCTCCCGGGCCGTTCAGGCCATGGAGCGCGACCTCGGAGTGGAACTGCTCGCCCGCCGCGGGCGCGGCGTGGACCTGACCCCCGAGGGCACCCGGGTGGTACGGCTCGCCCGTACGGTGCTCGACGCGGTGGACGCGATCGACGACGTCGGCACGTCGCACGCGCCGAACACCCGGGCCACCCTGCACGTCGTGGCCACGCCTACCCTGGCGCTCGACCTGGCCGTGGATCTCGTGCCCGCCTTCACCGCGCGCAGCCCTGGGATCGACGTACGGCTGCACCAGCACGACAGCCGGGAGGTGCTCGTGCAGGAACTCGTCGACGGCACGGCCGAGTTGGGGCTGGTCGACCTGCCGGTGGACAAGGAGCTGTCGGCGCACCACATCCAGGAGCGGGAGGTTGTCCTGATCTCGCCGCTCGGCTCGCGGCTGCCCGACCCGCTGCCCTTCCGGATGCTGGACGGTCTGGACATGGTGCTGCCGGCGCCGGGCACGGGCCGCCGCACGGAGCTGGAGGCGATGTTCAGCTGCCTGGGGGTACGGCCCGTGCCCGCCCTGGAGGTCAACGAACGTCTGGCCTGGGTGACCGGCGTGACCGACGGCCGGGGCTCGCTCATCTGGTACCGGGACGTCGTCTTAAGGGCGTTCGGCCGCCGCGCCGAGGTCCGCTCCTTCACCCCGCCGCTGCTGCGACCCGTGGGAATCGTGCACGCCAGGCGCCCCCTGAGCCGCGCCGCACGGGCCTTCCTGGCCCACGCGCGACACAACTCGCCCGTACGGGAGCCCAGTCGCTGACCCGCCATGCCCGCCCGGCATCGAATCCATGCCCAACGCGGGGGTGTCTGCCGCTTGGACACTGAGTCCGCCCCCGCCACATTGTGCGCATGTCCCGACTCCTCGCATTCCCCCGCGCCGGGGGGGGGGGGGGGGGGGGGGGGGGGGGGGGGGGGGGGGGGGGGGGGGGGGGGGGGGGGAGGGGAGGGAACAGAACACTACCCCCCACCCC